>DATKUL010000003.1:0-300000 GCA_035530615.1 Candidatus Paceibacterota bacterium | reverse complement strand
GAGAGCCACGACCAATTGGTGTGGCTCTCGCGTCTTTTCGCGCCTAAAGTGCCAGTTCATTACTTCTCTCACACCATAAGTCGAAGAGCACGCCCAATCCGTCCTATACGCTGACCGAGTGAATAAAGTGCCCCGTACCCTACCCGTCATCATCCAGGGCGGCATGGGCATCGCCGTCTCTTCATGGCAGTTAGCGCGCGCCGTCTCGCAGCGGGGCCAATTGGGTGTGGTTTCAGGAACCGCCATTGATGCCGTCGTCGCTCGTCGTCTGCAAGAAGGGGATCCAGGTGGTCACATAAGCCGTGCCCTCGCAGCTTTTCCAGTACTCGAAATTTCCAAGCGCGTGCACGACAAATATTTTCGTCCCGAAGGCAGAGGCGATGCGCCCTTCATCCCTGTTCCAAAATTAAGCCTTCGTCCCTCCTCTGATGCATTAGAACTCTGGGTTGTCTCAAACTTTGTGGAAGTGTGGCTCGCGAAAGAGGGTCATGACGGTCTAGTCGGAATTAACTATCTTGAGAAAATTCAGATGGCGACGCCGAGTGCTGCCTACGGCGCCATGCTGGCGGGAGTCGATTACGTACTCATGGGCGCAGGGATTCCTTCCGAAATACCACATCTGCTCAATCAACTTGCCGATCACAACATCGGTGCGATAAATGTCCACGTGGATGGAGCAACAACCACATATAAAGAAACTTTTGAACCCAGAAAATTTACTGATGTAAAACTTCCGCCACTTCATAGACCAAAATTTCTGGCCATCATCTCGGCTCACGTTCTAGCAACTTATTTGGCCAAGGACGAGGTAACCACACCTGATGGTTTTGTGATCGAAGGATTTACCGCAGGAGGCCATAATGCGCCACCGCGGGGAGCAATGGTTCTAGATGATGATGGCCAACCAGTTTTCGGCCCCCGCGATGAGGCTGATATTTCTAAGGTCGCAAAAGTCGGACTTCCTTATTGGCTGGCAGGAGGTCACTCAACACCAGAACAGGTAAGGGCCGCACTCGAAGCAGGTGCTGCGGGGGTTCAAGTTGGAACTATTTTCTCTCTAGCAGAAGAATCTGGACTCCAAAGTGAACTCCGCACTGAACTTTTGGAAAGTCTTGCAGCTAACGATCTCAAAGTTCGAACGGATCCGCTTGGATCACCAACCGGGTTCCCGTTCAAGGTCGCAACCCTTCCCGAGACTCTTTCCGACCGCGAAGTATACGAATCTCGTCCTCGGCTCTGCGATCTTGGATATCTCCGCGTTCCATACGAAAGATCCCCTGGGGTAGTTGGATATCGCTGTGCTTCAGAGCCAGAGCATGTCTTCATTCGCAAAGGTGGAGAGCCCAAAGACCTGGTTGATCGAAAATGCCTCTGCAATGCGCTCATGGCCAATATCGGTCTGGGCCAGACTCGGGCAGATGGATACGTCGAACCCCCCCTTATCACGATGGGATCGGATCTAACTGGGGCTCACGAACTCTTACAGGCGTTCCCCGGTGGATGGAACGCCGCCCAGGCAGTCGATTACCTCTTGAAAGCGGGCGCTTAAAAGGGCAGTATGCCTACAGGCTCACTTGGGAGGCGCGATGAAGATCAGTGCATTAATTGCTGGCAAACGAGTGGAGACAATTTCTCCCAGTGCATCTGTACATGATTTGGTGAGCGCCCTAAATATCCACCACGTGGGTGCTTTGGTGGTCTCGCCAGATGGCCGAAAGATTGAGGGAATAGTCTCCGAACGCGATGTGGTGCGCGCAATGCCTGGGAAGCTCGATCAACTTATCGGAATGCACGTGCGTGATTTGATGACCGTAGAAGTCGTCACGTGCAAAAGCGATGCAGCTGTCGCAGATTTGATGAAAATCATGACCGAGAGGCGCATCCGACATATCCCAGTTGTCGATGAAGACGACAATATTATTTCAATCATTTCGATCGGCGACGTTGTTAAAGCGCATATCTCCGAATTGGATACAGAGCGCAAAGCTTTACGCGATTACGTCAATTCTTAGTCGAACTCCATTCTCACAATCCGTCGGACTGTCCTGCTTTCCCCCTCATTTTGAATCTCACCCAAATAATGACCGCAATTATGAAGAGCGTTCCAAGAAGAATTCGTGGTTGGTACTGCTTCCAAAAACCAGCTTTCTCGTAAGTCACTACTGGTGCTGTGGCTGGTGTCGCAGATAGCGAAGGAGTCGGGCTAACCACGGGTGCCGCGGTTGGCGAAGATGTCACTGAAAATTGAAACGAGCCTTCCACCGGATGGCCATCCTCAGAAACAATTCGCCAGTCTGCGCTAAAGGTTCCGTCCTTGCTACTTGGATTAAGGCTCACAGATAAAAACCGCCCAGAGATTGAAGAATCCGACTTATCAACCTGAACTCCATCAGGATCTTTGACCACTAGAACATTGGTCTGCGCATCACCTAGTGTTAAAAGATTTTCTCCAAATTCAAGTTTCACATGAGAGGGCAGTGCGGTGAGGTGGGCGCCGTTGCTGGGAGTGGAAGAGACAAGTCCCGCATGTGCAAAGGCGGAGGGCAGCGGGAAGCCAATCCAGAAAATAAGGATCACCAATAACGCATTTCGACTTCGAATCATGACCAAAAGTTACTCTCTTACCGACGCTTCAGCAGGGATTCCCATCCGCCTACCTTGGCATGAGTTCTGCCACATGCTCCATCGATGAATCGGACCTGTAAACTCCTAATTGTTCTGAGTCCACTTTTATTAGGAGCCAATCTCAATGCCTTCCTCACTTTTCCAGAAAATAAAGATCAGAGACCTTACAATCGAAAACAGGGTGTGGGTCAGTCCAATGTGTCAGTACTCCGCGACAAACGGAATCGTGGGGCAATGGCACGAGATTCATTTAGGCGCATTGGCAACTGGAGGTGCCGGGCTAATCTTTGTTGAAGCGACAGGTGTAGTTCCTGAGGGAAGAATTTCTATCGGGTGCCCCGGAATCTGGTCGGACAAACATGCGGAGGCCTTTAGACCTGCTGTCGAATTCGCCCATTCAATGAATCGCACAATTGGAATCCAATTGGCGCATGCCGGTCGAAAAGGATCGACGATGCGTCCCTGGGACGATCATCTCATCGCTGATAAAAGTGAAGGCGGTTGGCAAACTGTCTCTGCAAGTCCGCTCGCATTCCATGGGATGTCTGCTCCGCGCGAACTCTCCTCGTATGAGATTTCTGAACTAACGGATGCATTCGTGCAAGGAGCAAAACGAGCAATTGAAGTTGGGTTCGATGTTATTGAATTGCACGCCGCTCATGGTTACCTTTTTCACCAATTCCTCTCTCCTCTCACCAATCTGAGAGTCGATGAGTATGGCGGAGATTTTGACGACAGAACGCGTTTCCTCCGAGAAGTGACAGAGAAGGTACGAGCATCCATCCCCACAGGCGTTCCCCTCTTTGTGCGGATATCCGCATCTGATTGGGTAGAAGGTGGGTGGGATATTGAACAGTCGATTTCACTTTCTAAAGAATTAAGGAAATTGGGCGTGGATCTCATTGATGTTTCATCCGGAGGCTTAGTCCACGATGCAAAAATTCCGTTCGGGCCCAACTATCAAGTTCCATTTGCTGCGGCAATCAAGGAAAAAGCCGAAATTCTCACCTCGGCGGTTGGATTGATAACCGAAGCCGAACAGGCCCAGGAGATCATTGACTCTGGAAAAGCCGATGCGGTGATGTTGGCGCGGGAGATGCTCCGTAACCCTAGGTGGCCGCTCAATGCTGCTGAACAATTAGGAGTCCATGTGGGTTGGCCCGATCAATATCGGCGCGCTTCCAAATTTTACCGTTGAATCCTCTTTCTTTCATCGTGAATGCCTCGACCCAACGGTCGGAGGTTCGCCCCGTCTTGGTGATCAATACGGGAGTAACCTAAACGGGTGTCCGCAAGCGTGAGCATTTCTAACCTTAAAGTCGTGCGTGACAACAAGATGATCATCCCCAATCTCAGCATGAGCGTCGGACGGGGGATCATTGCCGGCATCCTCGGTCCAAGCGGTAGCGGGAAAACCACGATCTTTCGCAGCATTGTAGGAGTCCAACACACTCAAGCTGGGACGATAACTGTGCTTGGTCAACCCGCTGGTGCAAAAGACTTACGCACTCGAATTGGATATTTCACACAGAGTGCCAGCATCTATTCAGATCTCACCTGTCTTGAGAATCTTCACTACTTCGCGCGCCTATTAGGTGACTCTGAGATCTCCGTCGAGGAGATCATCAATCTTGTAGATCTGCGAATGAATCGTAAACAAATCGCTTCATCCCTCTCTGGAGGCGAGCGAGCACGCCTTGCTCTTGCCACTGCACTACTTGGGAAACCTGAATTACTAATTCTTGATGAGCCAACTGTGGGATTGGATCCAGTTCTAAGGAGGGATCTGTGGGACCTATTTCATCGATTAGCTGACCAAGGAAAAACTCTATTGATCAGCAGTCACGTGATGGATGAAGCCGATCGTTGCGACCTCCTCTTTCTCTTGCGCGATGGGGAGGTGCTCGCATCGGGTACACCGCAAGGATTGAAAGAAGAGACGGGCAAGGATGAAATGGAAGATGTCTTTATCTCCTTGGTGGAGAAAATATGAGCATCAAGCGGACTTGGGCTACCGCCCGACGAATCCTTTCACAACTGAGTCACGACCCACGCACCATTGCACTTATGATTCTGGCTCCCTGCCTACTGATGACTATTTTGAAATACGTCTACCAAGATCAACCAGAAGTATTTCAACGGGTGGCCGGTTCGCTCCTCGGTATCTTTCCAATGCTGGTTATGTTCCTCATTACAAGTGTCGCAACGCTACGCGAACGTACTTCCGGAACTCTCGAGAGACTTCTTATTCTGCCAATCTCTCGTCTTGAATTCATTCTGGGATACGCAAAGGCTTTCGGAATCGCGGCGTTAGTTCAGGCAGTTGTGGTTTCGACAGTTGCACTCGGACCACTGGGTCTTAAGATCGCCGGCTCGCAAGGAATGCTTATTGTAGTTGCAATTCTTGATGCCCTACTCGGCATGGCAATCGGCCTCTTTGTCAGTTCCTTCGCAAAAACAGAGTTCCAAGCAGTTCAATTCCTTCCGGCGGTCTTGTTCCCTCAACTTCTTCTCAGTGGGCTTCTCGCTCCACGCGAAAGTATGCCCGTACTCTTCCAGTGGATCTCCGACGTATTGCCCCTCACCTACGCGGTGAATGCGACGAAAATCGTCATAAGCGGAACGGGTTCCATTGGCCCTGATCTGCTCTACATTGCCCTCTTTCTCATTGCACTGCTCACGGCAGGTTCGTTGACTCTTAAGAGAAAGACGAAATAGGGCTCTTCTGATTAAAACGAATCAGGGCTTGAAGGCTTGAGCAATAGTGCTTGCCGTGGCGGAAAGTTCTGCCGGGATCACCCACACTTTGCTGGCTGTCCCATTTGCAATGACTGATAACTGCTCAAGATACTTATACGCAAGTACCTTTTCGTCAGCATCTCCGTCATGGATAGCCTTAAATACTTTTGCAATTGCAGTGGCTTCACCCTCTGCACGGATGACAGTCGCCTGTGCTTCACCCTCTGCGCGTAAAATATCGGCCTGTCTTGCGCCCTCTGCACTCAAAATCTGGCTCTGCTTCTCGCCTTCTGCAGTGAGAATGGCCGCGCGCTTATCCCGATCTGCGCGCATCTGCTTTTCCATAGATTCTTGAACACTTGGGGGCGGCTCAATCGCCTTGATTTCAACCCGATTGACTCTTACTCCCCATTTGCTCGTTGCTTCATCGAGGACTCCACGCAGAATCGCGTTGATGTGATCTCGAGAAGTAAGCGCCTCTTCCAAGTCAAGGCTTCCAACTGAGTTACGGAGAGTCGTAACTACCAACTGCTCAATACCCTGAATGTAGTTTTCTATCTCATACATTGCGGACTTTGCATTTGTAACTTGAAAATATATTACGGTGTCAATGCTTACAACCAAGTTATCTTCGGTAATCACCGGTTGAGGCGGGAAAGAGACGACCTTTTCACGTAAATCAACAAGCGGGCGAAGGCGATCAATTCCTGGAAAAATCAAATTAAGTCCTGGTTCTAGAGTTCGATGGTATTTTCCAAGCCTTTCAATAATTCCTGCACTCGCCTGCGGAATAATCTTTATCGCACTTATTACGATGACTACTGCAATGGCAAGTAGTACGACAAGCGCAAGATTTAACGTCATTTCATCTCTCCTAAGCGTTATGGCTAGAAAGTTTTGGAGTTACGACCGCTACGGCTCCGTCGATTCGGATTACGGTGACAGGTGAATCTGCTGGAATTGACCCAGCCGAAGAACGCGCCGTCCAGGTTTCGTTACGGAGGCGGATCGATCCACCTTCTGGAGTTACGGACGAAATGGTCTTTGCTTCAGCGTGGATGAGCACATCCATCCCAGTTTTGCTGCCGCTTGATTTCCTAAATAGATACTTGCGTACAAACGGGCGAAGTACTGCTAGAGAGAGCACTGCGGCAATCGCGAAGCCAACCCACTGCAGGGGCGAATCGCTCCATACCGCAGCCGCTATCGCACCTATAAGGGCCGCTAAAGAAAAAGAGAGGAAAATAAGGCTCATAGTCAGGATTTCGATGACCAGAAA
Source organism: Candidatus Paceibacterota bacterium (assembly GCA_035530615.1). Classification (NCBI taxonomy): domain Bacteria; kingdom Bacillati; phylum Minisyncoccota; species Minisyncoccota bacterium. Next base: position 293,357 of record DATKUL010000003.1, on the reverse strand, counting down.
CCCACCTGCCACTGCGAGCCAGACCCAATAGTGCATCTATCTCTCCCAACGAGTTACCCTCAAAGTACCACCATTACCTCGGAAATGAAGTGAATTTCCGAGACATCTAATGCCTCCAGTACTTCTTGGCGAATTCGTTGATCGAGCGCACTCTCACTGGCAAGGAGAGGCCACGAGTCTGTTTCATTCTCACCGCCTCGGGCGACAACAGTGGGTATCTCTCCAATCTGCTTGCACTTTGGAAATTACATGAAGTTGATATAGCACTTCGTGAGGCGTACGAAAATGGATCGATACTTGGTGGTGTCAGCGGCCTATCTCATCGAGAAAGTTGATGGAAAAGTTATTGAAACTCGCCTGGCTCCCGGGGGAATTCCAGTCTCGACTCGCTAACCGTGATCCAGGTTACCTGGGAGTGAGACCAAGATCGCTTAAAACTTTCCGCTTTCCACTGGCAATTACTAAGCAAAGTGGCAAGATAGACGCGTGGCGAAACCGATTGTCTCCCTTGACCAAGTAGTTATTCGTTTCGCTGGAGACAGTGGCGATGGCATGCAACTCACCGGTGACCGATTCACTATGGATACTGCAAGCCTAGGAAATGACCTCTCCACGCTTCCAAATTACCCAGCTGAGATTCGTGCCCCTCAAGGCACATTACTTGGGGTCTCGTCATTCCAACTTCACTTTGCAGACCACCTTATACAGACACCAGGAGATGCTCCAGATATTTTGGTAGCGATGAACCCTGCGGCACTCAAGGCAAATATTCGTGATTTGCAAAGGGGCGCAACAATCATTGTAGATAGTGATGAATTCACGACTCGCAATCTCTCAAAAGTTGGATACCAGACAAATCCGCTTGAGGATGACTCACTTGCAAGCTACAAAGTCCATGCAGTAGCACTGACTTCTCTTACCGTCGCAGCGCTCTCCCACCTTTCACTTTCGCGTAAAGAGGCCGAGCGTTCCAAGAACATGTTCGCCCTTGGACTTCTTGCATGGATGTACCATCGCCCCGTTGAGGCAACTGAGAATTTCTTAAAAGCAAAATTTGCAAAAAAGCCAGATATTCTCGAAGCAAATTTGGTCGCCTACAAGACTGGGTGGAATTACGGCGAAACAACTGAGGACTTTGCAGTTTCGTACGAAATTGCTCCGGCAAAAATGCCTCCCGGCAAATACAGAAATATCAGCGGAAACGTCGCACTTGCCTATGGATTGGTCGCCGCTTCTCAACAGAGCGATCTCAAACTCTTCTTGGGGTCCTACCCAATTACGCCTGCTTCTGATATTTTGCACGAACTTTCCAAGCAGAAGAAATTTGGAGTGATCACCTTCCAAGCAGAAGATGAGATTGCTGCCATCGGATCCGCCCTGGGTGCTTCATATGGGGGCGCCCTGGGAGTTACATCCACATCTGGACCTGGCGTTGCGCTCAAAGGCGAAATGATTGGCCTGGGCGTGATGCTCGAACTTCCTCTTATCATCATCGATGTTCAACGTGGCGGACCGTCAACCGGACTTCCGACAAAGACCGAGCAAGCCGATCTTCTTCAAGCAATGTTCGGTCGCAACGGTGAATCTCCAGTTGCTGTTATTGCAGCTGCCACTCCGAGTGATTGTTTTGACATGGCCATGGAAGCAGTCCGAATCGCAACAACGTACCGAGTCCCTGTCTTCCTGATGTCTGATGGGTACATTGCTAATGGCTCTGAGCCATGGAAGATCCCCGAAGTCACCAATCTTCCAGATTTGCACGTTGAATTCGCGCACACAGAAGAAGATTTCAAGCCGTATTCACGCGATCCAAAAACTCTTGCGCGCCCCTGGGCAATTCCCGGCACAAAAGGCATTGAGCACCGCATCGGCGGTGTAGAGAAGGCTGACGTCACAGGAGCGATCTCCTACGACCCCGCTAATCACGATTTCATGGTCCGCACGCGCGCCGCAAAGGTTGCGGGGATTACTGTTCCAGACATCATCGTTGATGATCCGACAGGTAATGCCGAAGTGCTTCTGCTTGGCTGGGGATCGACCTTTGGCCCAATATCTGCGGCCGTCGAAACGCTCCGAAACAATGGAGAGAAGATTGCGCAAGCGCATATCCGTTATATCAATCCCTTCCCCAAGAATCTGGGAAGTATTCTTGAAAAGTATTCAAAGGTAATCGTTCCTGAGATGAATCTGGGCCAGTTAGCCATGTTGCTCCGGTCCCAATATCTCAAGGACGTCATTGGATACAACATGGTGAGAGGTCTTCCGTTTACAACCATGGAGATCGTCGAAGCTGCAATGGAGGTGCTCCATGACTGATGTGGCATTGACTAAGAAGGATTTCACTTCTGACCAAGAGGTGCGCTGGTGCCCAGGTTGTGGAGATTACTCGATTCTCTCCACCGTGCAGTCTTACCTACCTGAGTTGGGAATCCCTCGTGAAAATGTAGTTTTCATCTCAGGTATTGGCTGCTCCTCTCGTTTTCCTTATTACCTAAACACCTTCGGCATGCACTCAATTCACGGTCGCGCTCCCGCAATTGCGTCAGGACTCGCGATTTCACGTCCAGACCTCACAGTCTTCGTGATCACAGGTGATGGAGATTCGCTTTCTATCGGCGGCAACCACCTTATTCACACACTCCGTAGAAACGTAGAACTCAAGATTTTGCTATTCAATAACCAGATCTACGGATTAACAAAGGGGCAGTACTCCCCAACGAGCGAACAGGGAAAGATCACTAAATCCACTCCGTTGGGCTCACTGGATACTCCGTTTAATCCGATCTCACTTGCTCTAGGTGCGGAAGCGTCATTCGTAGCTCGCACGGTAGACAGCGACCGCAAGCACCTGACCGAAACATTGCGAGCAGCGACCGCCCACAAAGGTTCGGCTCTGATTGAGATCTACCAAAATTGCCCTATCTTCAACGACGGTGCCTTTGATCTCGTGAAAGACAACGAGACAAAGGAAGCGGCGCTCTTGCAAATGGTTCATGGTCAGCCAATAAAGTCATCTACTCATGGCGTCATTCGCAAGGGCTCATCCCTGGAAGTGGTCGAACTTGGCGCGGTCTCGGAGAGCGATCTAGTAGTACATGACGCTCATAATCCCGATCCTGCCTATGCTTTCGCACTCTCGCGCCTGACAACAATGGACCACAACCACGTTCCTGTGGGAGTTTTCCGCGATGTCGCTCGCCCTGGATATTCATCTCTGGTCAACAATCAGATTTCAGAAATTATCGCCGATCAAGGAGCAGGAGATCTCAACAAACTGCTCACCAGCGGCGATACCTGGGTCGTCGCGTAATTAACTCCCCAAGAATCTTGCTAGTCCATTCACTTTCATGCACAACTGGACAGTTGAAATAGTTCGTAGATGTAGAAAGAACTGTCTCTAGGAATGCTCTACCGCACTCTTTGGAAGTGAGAATGATACAAAGACCATCATCAACAAAATAAGGCTCATTACCAAGTAAATAGGTCTCAATGAACTTGCAAAACTCGCTCGTTCATATTCCGTCAACTTACCAATCGCTGACAGTTGGCTTACCGTGTCAGCAGAGAGAATATTTTCGGGAACTTTCCATAAGTGGAAGATCATCGTCATGGCTAGGCCTACCCCGAGTAGGCCTCCCAACTGGCGAAAAAATGTGTTTAAAGATGAGCCAGCGCCACGGTACTTATTTCCGAGAGCCGATGGAGCCACCACTGAAGTAAATTGCGTTACTAAGCCAGAACCAACGCCTATCAGAACTAGAGCGACTGCTGAATTAATGAGTTGCTCCCTAAGCGCCAGACCAATAAATCCCGCCGACATAAATCCCAAACCACCGGTCAACATCCAGCGATACTCACTTGATTTCGACAGGGAGCGACTCCCAAGACTTGAACCAAAAAGATTGCCAAATCCTGAAGCCAGTAGAATTACTCCTGCTATCGCTGCACTTTTAAAATGAACAATTTGGATTGCAAGTGGAACTAATGCGATAGCGACAAGCATGGCCGCCCCAGATACGGCGCTTGATATGACCGTCACCCGGAAGAGGTGATTCTCAAAGAAATGCACGGGGATTAGCGCATCGTCCTTCCGCCTTCGTTCCACAATTCCAAATGCAACGGTCGTAACTACAAAAATAACTAAAAGTCCTACCTGTTCAAGACCAAGAATATGAATCGTTGCGGCTTGCACTTCCAAAAGTAGAGTCAAAATGGAAGTGCCCAGGAGCGTTACTCCCAAATAATCGAAACGGTGGTCTGCCAACTCCTGTTTGACGTGTAAATCTAAGAATGCTCTGACCAGTGCAATGAGGACTAATGGGATGTTTATGATAAAAATCCATCGCCAGCCAGAGATTCCCAAAATTGTCTGCTGCGCTGCAATTACTCCGCCGATAAGCGGACCTAGGATGCTGGATGATCCGAAAATGGCAACAAATAACAGAATGTAACGACCACGCTCGCGCGGAGGCAGAAGGTCAGCTATAACCGCAAATGCCAATGAATAAAGGCCCCCTGCGCCTAACCCTTGAATCGAGCGACCAATCACCAGAATCGAAAACGCCGGAGCGCACGCCGCCAAAAGCGATCCCAGACCGAAGAGAAGGAGTGCCATGAGAAAGAGAGGCCGCCTGCCCCATCGATCTGAAAGTCGCCCGTAGATCGGAGTCGTTATCAATGCAGCCAAAAGGTATGAGGTCAGGAGCCACCCCTGCCAAGAAATATGGCCATAATCTCTTGAGATTGTCAGCGCCGCCGTGGACATCACTGTTTGATCAAGGGCGGCAAGAAACATCCCCAGGCCTAACGAAGAGAGAATGCGAAGAGTGCCTGGTTGTGAGGAAACTTTTCTTCTCATGCGAAGTCTTTCGGCAAACTAAACCTGAATCTCTGCGATTACGGGCAGGACCATTCGCGGATTCGGACAACAGTCACTGGAACAAAAATCCGACCACGGACCCAACTCAGATAATGCTTTCCGTTCGGACGCATCTGTCCTCTCGCTTATTAGATCCACAAGCCCAGATACGAATTCTCGAGATACGCCCGGCGTGGCGACACGTGTGAAGTGCAAGCCTTCGCTTTCTGCAATAGTTCTGGCTTCCTTATCGAGATCCCACACAACTTCAACATGATCACTTACGAAACCAATAGGTACCACAATAATGCCCTTGATTCCCGCACCTGCAACATCTCTTATCGCATCCCCAATGTCGGGCTCCAACCATGGCGTCTGCGGCGACCCGCTCCTTGATTGGTAAACCAATTGCCATGCAGGCATATCCCCATCAAAGTGACTGGCTGCTTCTTGGATAACCAAGTTTGCAACAGCCACATGCTGAGCTATGTACATTCCGCCCTCATACTTCTCGCGACTCCCAGCGGATCCAGAAGAATCTGCCATTGAATGTGGAATTGAATGTGTGGTGAAAAGAATCTTTACTTTTCCATGCGATAAGCCTTCTGCGGCAAATCTAGACAAAGCCTCTGAAAGTCCCTTAGCAAAAGGACGGATGAATCCAGGATGATCAAAATAGTGGCGAACCTTATCTATTCTCATCTCTCCCACTAGATCAGCCTCCACCAAAGCAGCAGCAAGATTCTCACGATACTGGCGACAACCGGAATACGATGAATATGCACTTGTTACGAGTGTCAAAATGTTCTTGTGTCCGGCGGCATGCATGTCAAGAAGTGTTCGTGCGTAAAACGGTTCAGAATTTCGATTTCCCCAGTAGATCGGGATCTCGATCGATCTAGCCTTAAGTTCATTTCTCATCGCACCCAATAACTGGCGATTTTGCTCATTAACTGGACTCACCCCACCCATAGCTAAGTAGTGCTGCGAGACCTCCTCCAAACGCTCCCGTGGAACACCCCTGCCAGCGGTGACCCGCTCTAGAAATGGCATGACATCCTCAGGCGACTCTGGTCCGCCGAAGGAAGCTAGTAGCACCGCGTCATACTTCATAAAAACATTTCAACCAATTCGTCCTTTTCGACGGATCGACCCGTGTAGAAAGGAATTTCCTCGCGTACGTGCCTTCTCGCCTCTGCCGAACGAAGTGTGCGCATCATGTCAACGATTTCATGGAGGTCATTTGATTCCAATGCCAGAACCCACTCATAGTCGCCCAGCGCAAAAGCTGAAACTGTATTGCTAATAATTCCAGTGTAATCACGACCCATCATCCCGTGTTCAATAAGCATTGCTCTACGTTCTTCTTCAGGGAGCAAGTACCATTCATATGAGCGCACGAATGGATAGACGCTTAACCACTTCTTGGCAGGGACACCTGCCATGAATGCCGGCACATGACCCTTGTTAAATTCAGCGGGGCGATGCATCCCCATGGCAGCCCATACTGGAGTCGAAGCGCCACCCAACGCAGTATTTCCAAACTTTCTCATAGCGAACTGAATTTGCTCCGCCGTTGGCGCGTGAAACCATAGTACAAAATGCGCATCAGCCCTGAAGGCGGTTACATCGTAAGTTCCGCGAAGTTCAATATCTCTTTCCTTGAGTTCGTCAATCAACTTCCCAAATTCAGCAAGAGCCTTCGTCGAATCCACGACTTTATGATTAATATGAAAGGCGGTCCAATTTGTGTATCGGATAGTTTCGTTAATTTCGCGAGCATTTGTACGACTAGTCGGTTCACTCATGTCCGGTACTATCCATTTCTAATCGGGCCACTTCTTCGCGAGACTGCTTAATTAATAAGGACCTTATTCTATTCAATTTCTCCCTATGCTCCACGCCCGCTTTCATGGCACCTCAGCATGGACGTAAGAGACCATTCTTGTTATAACGCTCGGATCGGTCTGGGGAAGTACCCCATGACCCAAATTGAGTATGTGGGAAATCGCCGATCTCCCTTCTGCGATGGCGATATCAACCGCCCTTTTTAGTTCAGGCCAGTCTCCCAAAAGTAGTTCAGGGTCAATATTGCCTTGTAGCGGAATTCCATGCCCAAGAATTTGGCTGGCCTCCTTTAAGGATGTGTCTTTATCAATCCCCATCACCGTTGCACCCGTCTCAAACATCTCCTTAAGGATCCCGCGGGTTCCAACTCCAAAATGAATGCGTGCGACGGGCAAATCTGAAATGAGGCCCATCAGAATCTGGGTGTAGGGCGCAGCGTATTTAATGTACTCATCTCGACTCAATCGCCCTGCCCATGAGTCGAATACTTGAATCGCACTCGCTCCCGCGAGGATCTGTGCGCGTAGGAATTGCGCACTGACTTGGGCGCACCAAGTCAAAATATCCGACCACAATTCTGGATCGTTATTCATCATCAAACGAGAAACAGGAATTGATTGCGATGGTTTACCTTCGATGAGATAAGAGGCCAACGTAAATGGTGCACCACAGAATCCCAATAAAGGAGTCCTATCAAGAGCGCCGACCGCCATTGTCACCGCATCGGTTATAGGCGCAAGCGCCTCAGAACTAAGCGCCTGCAATCTAGCGAAGTCACTTCTCGATTGAATTGGCTTTTCGAGTACGGGTCCCACGTTAGGAATGATTTCAACATCCACCCCAGCAAGTCTTAGTGGAATCACAATGTCGCTAAAGAAAATTGCCGCATCAACGTTATGTCTCCGGACTGGCTGAAGCGTTATCTCGGATGCTATTTCTGGATTCAGACAGGAGTCCAACATGGAGATCCCTTCGCGTATCTTTCGATACTCTGGAAGAGAGCGACCGGCCTGTCTCATTAGCCAAACAGGTGGCCTCTCTTGAGGAAAACCCATGAGCGCTAAAACGACTTTTGAATCAGAAGTTTTACCCGACAAAAGCGGATGATGTGTAGGCAAAAGCATGAATTAAGTATGCCACCACAAGGACTAAGATCGGTCGGTGACGCTAATTCTCATTGGAACCAGCTACCGCAGCATTCCACTTTCGGAATTAGAGATACTCGAACGAAGTGCTGAATCGATCCGCAACTCTCTCTTTGAAAATGGGGTAGATGATTTCGAGGTAGATGGTGGAGTCATCATCAGCACATGCAACAGATTTGAAATCTATCTTGATGCAAGTGATATTGATTTGGCGAAAGATCGGGTCTTTGCTGCGATCACTTCAGCCTGTGAATTGGATCTTCCGTACTGCGAGAGGAACTTGAAGATCCTCTCAGGCGTAGAAGCGATCAAGCATTTATTCCAGGTAACCGTTGGTTTGGATTCCATGGTGGTTGGAGAGACAGAAATCGCAGGCCAAGTCCGAAGAGCGTTGGCCGAATCACAGAGCCTGGGCTACACCTCTCGAATTATCGAAGCCCTCTTCCAAAGGTCCTCCAACGTCTCCAAGCGGATCACCAACGAGACGGGGCTCGGAGCAGCCGGTAGATCCCTCATCACCTCCGCTCTCGACATTGCCAAGAATGAGCAGTTCGTTTTGGCGGGCAAGAAAGTCCTCGTTATAGGAACGGGCGCTTACGCTCGCGTGGTCATTGCGGCCCTTGACCGCGAGAGTGTTGGAGAAATCTATGTCTACTCCCCGAGTGGGAGAGCTGAGAAATTTAGCGAGAATCATCCGACCAAGCCCATTCACGAATCTGATTTCCTCGAAAAACTCACTGAAGTCGATCTGATTGTGGCTTGTAGTGGCACGCACGGCCACATCGTCAAGGCAGAGTACTTGAAAAGTCTTGGAGGCAAAGTACTTCCGATCATTGATTTATCCCTCTCCCCAGATATCGAAGAGAGCGTTAAAGACCTTTCAAATGTCCACGTTATTGATCTCGATCTCATTTACAAAAATGCTCCCGAAGAACACTTGGAGACAATTTCAAAAGCACAGAAACTCATAAACGCCGCTGCACTCGAGTTTCAGAACGACCTCGTCGCACGAGCAAATGATCCCCTGGTAAAGGCCCTCCGAGCCCATGTAAGTGCAATCGTGGCAGCCGAAGTGGATCGCGTACGGATGAAAAGGGGAAATGAAGTCGCGGACGAGGTAAGTCGCTCCCTCCAACTCGTCACAAAGACTATTTTTCATAAACCAACGATTCACGCTAGATCCTCAGCTTTGCAAGGCGATAATGATGAATACCAGAGGGCGATTCAACTTCTTTTCGGGTTGGAAGTAGAAGAGAATCAAGAGAATGAATAGCACGCTCAAGCTCGGCACGCGTGGGAGCCTCCTTGCTCGCACACAGTCCGCTTGGGTGGCCAATTTGATTGACACTCCATTTTCAGTCTCACTTACTACTATCAAGACTGAGGGCGATAATCTCGACCTATCCCTCACAAAACCCAGTCAGCCCGGTGCATTCGTAAACGCACTCCGGGATGCACTACTCAACGATGACGTGGATTTCATTGTCCACTCCCTTAAGGACCTCCCCTCCGCGGATCACGCAGATTTGGAGCTCGTTGCCATTCCTCTGAGAGAAGACAATCGCGATGTATTCGTGAGCAAGGGCTCTGTTGCATTTAGCGAATTAAAAGCGAATTCCCTGATTGGGACCTCATCTCCTAGACGCGCTGCGGCGATACGACACCTGAACCCTGATCTATTGATTAAACCAATTCGCGGCAATATCGAGACTCGAATTAGCAAAGTCCGCGAAGGAGAATTCGATGGCACAATTTTGGCCGCAGCCGGAATCATCCGCCTTGGCCTAGAAAAAGAAATTGCTGAGTACTTCTCAATCGCAGATATTCTTCCAGCCCCCGCGCAGGGTGCCTTGGCGGTTGAGTGTAGGAAGAATGACTCAGCCATGCTAGAACTCCTTGCCAAGTTAGATCACCAACCGACTCGTTTAATCGCCACCGCCGAAAGATCGATCCTGCGTGCGCTCAATGCCGGATGCGATCTTGCTATCGGCGCCTTTGCGCAAATTGACAATGGCACACTCACTTTGATTGCGGAAATTGGCGATGACTCCACTGGCGAGACCGAGCGTCACTCGGTGCGCGCAGAAATCTCTGACTCCTCGGATTTTGTGACGGCAGAACAACTTGGCGAAAGGGCCGCTGCGCACTTTCGGCAAACCAATCTGGGAATTAGGATTTTGTCGAGTGCCAACTAAGCCCATCCTCTTAATCCGTGCCTCGGGAAACGAAAGTGACGCGGAAGCACTGGCGCAAGTCGGACTCACAACTGTAATTGAACCTTTCTTGAAAATAGAAGCAAATAGAGATCCTGCAGGCGCGAATCACCTTCTTGAGGAATTAAAGAGAGCGGGGCCTTCAACGTGGGTTATCGCGACTTCTGCAAACTCAATCCAGTACTGGGCAGAAATCGTTGGGATCAACTCCCTAAGAAATGCACTGGACGAGAACCATAACCTTCGTTTTGCTGCTGTTGGATCGAGCACTGCCAAGTTATTTCGCGAATATGGCGCCAGAGAAATACTGCTACCCCCTCTATCCAGTGGGCGGGAACTCTTAAAAGAGTTGCTACTTAATCCGCCCGCACAGGCAATCATGCCGATTGGAAGCCTCACTCTGCACGAACTCCAGGACGGACTCACCGAGGCAGGCTGGAACGTCGTCTCCAGGGAGGTTTATACAAACGAAATTGTCACTACTGAACCAGAGGTCATAAGTCGACTGAAGAATAATGAGTTTGGGGCGCTCATCCTTCGCTCCCCCAGTGCCGTTCGAGCTTTACTTCGCTTCCTCCCCCACCCCACGGTGCCTTTAGTGTGCGGCGGGCAAAGCGCCGCCAACGAACTACTAAAAGTAGGATTACGACCTGCAGGTGTCTCAGAAAATCCCGATCCACATGTATTGGCCCAGTTGGTACAAGAAATAGTCAGAGGTGGGAGTAAATGAAGATCACACACCGTCCACGGCGATTACGCGTCAATTCCACAATGCGAAATCTAGTGACCGAGAATCGTCTCAACAAGGAGTCACTGATCCTTCCACTCTTCGTCCGCGAAGGAGCATCTCAACCTACTCCGATAAGGAATATGCCTGGCGTCGTGCAACATTCTCAAGCATCACTCGAAAAGGAAATCCGTCGGGCCATGCAATTGGGAATTGGCGGAGTGATGGTTTTCGCGATTCCAGAGAAACGCGATGAAGTCGGATCTGAAGCGATCAATCCCAATGGAATATTGAATTCTTCAATCCGATTTATTCGCGAAATTGCTGGAGATGAATTAGTGATCATTGCAGATTTATGTCTGGATGAATTCACAAATCATGGACACTGCGGGGTGCTCGACAGCGCAGGAAGAGTTGACAACGACCAAACGTTGGAGATTTACGGAAAAATGGCTGTCCTTCTTGCTCAGAGTGGAGCGCACATGCTCGGTGCAAGTGGCATGATGGACGGACAAGTCGGTGTTGCACGTTCTGCCCTAGATGAGGCGGGATTCCAAGATATTTCTATCCTGGCTTACGCCGCAAAATATGCCTCTGCTTTTTATGGACCGTTTCGCGAAGCAGTCGACTCGCAACTAACTGGCGATAGAAAGACCTATCAACAAGATCCAGCAAATATAAAAGAATCAATCCGTGAGATTGAGCTGGATATTGAAGAGGGTGCCGATGTTATTATGATCAAGCCTGGTCTGATGTATTTGGATGTGTTGCACGCAGCCTCGCAGTTCGTGAACCTGCCCTTGGCCTCATATATCGTCTCAGGTGAGATGGCCATGATCGAGGCCGCAGCAGCAGCCGGTGCCATCGATAGGGAGCGAGCAATTATCGAAGCGCTCACATCGGTCCGACGGGCTGGAGCGCAAATCATTTGCACGTACTGGGCTCTGGAAGTTGCCGAACTATTAGAACGGAAGTCGTGATTAGCATGTCTCAAAATATTGAGAAATCAGTTGCTTGGCATGAGCGGGCAAAAAAGGTAATCCCTGGAGGCGTTAGTTCTCCAGTGCGTGCATTCTCCGCAGTCGGTGGAACGCCCAGATACATGGTCCGTGGCGTCGGTAGTCATGTTTTTGACGCTGACGGCAACGAGTACATCGATCTCATAGGCTCTTGGGGGCCGATGATCCTGGGTCACGCGCACCCAGAGGTTACAAAGAAAGTACTTTCGGTGGCCAAGGAATCCTCCTCCTTTGGCGCACCAAGTCCGCACGAAGTTGAACTTGCAGAAGAGATCGTGCGTCGAGTGGATGCGGTCAAAAGAGTTCGGTTCGTCTCCTCGGGAACCGAGGCGGTGATGACTGCCGTCAGATTGGCGCGAGCTGCGACCAACCGAAATATCATCGTTAAATTCGCGGGCTGCTATCACGGGCACTCAGATGCGCTCTTGGTACAGGCTGGCTCAGGCGTTGCAACTCTTGGTCTCCCTAATTCTCCGGGAGTGACACCTGGGCAGGCCCAGGACACCGTGGTACTTCCATATAACGATGTCGCAGCGCTTGAAGCACTATTTGCGCAACGTGGCGAGTTAATCGCTGCTGTTCTGACTGAAGCCGTCCCCGCAAATATGGGTGTAGTTCCACCCCTTCCTGGCTTTAATAAACTAATCGCAGATCTTTGTAAAAAGTATGGAGCGCAATTAATTCTGGACGAAGTGATGACGGGTTTTCGAATTTCATCAGGAGGATGGTGGAAATCAGTCAAAGAAGAAGGATGGGTACCAGATCTTTTCACCTTCGGAAAAGTAATCGGTGGCGGATATCCGCTCGCTGCAGTGGCTGGAAAGGCTGAAGTGATGGATCAACTCGCACCTCTTGGTTCGGTTTATCAAGCGGGCACGTTGAGTGGAAATCCAGTCGCCACGACAGCTGGTTTAGCCACTCTTGAATTATGTGACGAAGCCCTTTATGCGAAGTTAGATAAGAGAGCACTAGAAGTGGGATCGGGAATTTCCAGTGCATTCGCCGAAGCAGGGATCGCCCATCAGTGGCAGAGTGCCGGGAATCTTTTCTCATTCTTTTTCACAGGCGAGAAAGTACATTCATTTGATGATGCCAAGAAGCAGGATGTGGAAATTTTTGCCAAGTTCTTCCACTCAATGCTGGAGAATGGCGTTTCACTTCCACCATCGGCCTTTGAAGCCTGGTTCGTCAACGGAGCTCTTAGCGATAGTGACGTAGAGCGAATTATCGCTGCCGCAAGGAAGTCCGTTCGAAACTAACCCGGTGGAGGTAGCCGGAGCCCTGATATTCCACCGTCGACGTTTAGCGCTATGCCTGTCGTTGAACCAGCCAATGGACTTGCCAGGTAACAAATGGCAAAAGCGATTTCCTCTGGCTTCACAAGCCGACCCATGGGCTGGCGGGCTCTGAGAGATTTCTCCGAAGCAATCGGATCGTCCGCATTCTTTAGGAGACGAGCAACCCATGGGGTATCAGCCGTTCCGGGAACGACACAATTGATTCTTATCCCATCCTTCACATGATCAGCAGCCATTGCCAGCGTGAGCGCATACACGGCGCCTTTACTCGCGGCGTAGATGGCACGTTGTGGAAACCCGGCAACGGCAACTACTGAACTAACATTAACCAGTGCGGCGTGTTGTGATTTTCTCAAGAATGGCAGAGCCGCAGCAGATACACGAGCGGTACCAACCACATTGATATCAAGAACTCGGCGCCACTCTTCATCATCTCCGGCGGCTACATCTCCGGTCGCTCCGATACCCGCGTTGTTCACGACAATATCGATACCGCCCATGATCGCCGCACTCTCCTCCACGGAGCGGTTGACATCTGCGCGGCTTTGAATATCGCACGCGAGATAGGCGATGCCCTCAATCGGATGCTCTGGCTCTTGGCGATCAAGGACCGTGACTTTTGCACCTCGACTTTGCAACATTTTCGCCGTTGCAGCACCAATACCGCTGGCGCCACCAGTGACAATCGCCCTTAGGCCCTCGAAATCATTCACAGACATACCCTTCCTATCGCTGGACTCTGGCATTACCGCCACGGGCAAGACGCTCAACTTCATCCTGTGTGACCATGGAAGTGTCTCCTGGAGTTGTCATTGCAAGAGCTCCGTGTGCCGCACCTAATTCTAGGGCCTCCTGCAATGACCGCCCCTCAAGCAGACCAAAGATCAACCCTGAAGCAAAACTATCTCCACCACCAACGCGATCAAGGATCTCGAGACCATACCTTTCTATCGACGAGAGCAACCCCGTCGGCTTGGACCACGCAATAGCGGACCAATCATTATTAGACGCAGAGTTCACACCACGTAAAGTTGTGGCAACCACTTCAAAGTTTGGATACGCCTCAGTCACCTCTTGCACCATTCGAGCAAAGTCCGAATTATCTAGATCTTGATAATTCGAATCAACGCCTGAGACTTGGAAACCCAAGGCCTCTATGAAGTCTTCTTCGTTGCCAATCATGACATCGACGTATTTGGCCAGACGTCTATTCGTCAATTGGGCCTTCTCTTTTCCTCCAATACCTTTCCAGAGGCTGGCGCGGTAGTTCAAGTCATAGGAAATAATCGTCCCGTGCCTCCTCGCAGCGATCATGGCCTCCTCGATCACATCGGGGGTAGTTTCAGAAAGTGCGGCAAAAATACCGCCAGTGTGAAACCAACGGGCGCCGAGTTCTCCGAAAATATGCTCCCAGTCAACGTCGCCAGCCTTGAGTTGGGAAACAGCGGTCAAGCCACGATCGGAAACTCCTAGAGCGCCGCGAACACCAAATCCGCGCTCGGTGAAATTGAGCCCGTTCCTCGAGCTTCGACCTATCCCATCAAAGGATTCCCATCGTAATAGAGAGGTATCGACGCCACCTTGCAAAATGAGATCCTCAAGTAACCTGCCCACTTCGTTATCCACGAAGGCGCTCACTATTGCGGTTTTTAGTCCGAAGCATTTGCGCAGGCCGCGTGCGACATTGTATTCACCACCGCCTTCCCAGACTTTGAACTCTCGCGCAGTTCGAATCCGCATTTCGCCTGGATCCAGACGGAGCATGACTTCGCCCAAGGAAACTTCATCAAAGAGGCAACTAGATCTGGTTCGTAATTGCATCATTTTCTCTCTCTACTTGGGTTCGACTGCGAACTGTTTGATCGCAATCGTTGCGAGCCTCGATATTTCATCGAAGTTGTTAGCCTCGATAAGGCTCGGGGAGACCATCCAACTACCACCAATGGCTAAAACATTCTTCTGGTCAAGATAGCTTCCAGCGTTATCCGAATTTATTCCGCCCGTTGGAATAAAGGACATCTCTGGAAACGGGGCCGACATCGCCTTCAAGGCCGGCACCCCTCCTAGAGTTTCACTGGGGAAAAACTTCAATGTGCTCAAACCACAATCTATGCCCAACATAATCTCACTTGCAGTCGCCACACCTGGAATATAAATAAGACCCAACTCCTGCGCTGCCATCACTAAATTGCTTCGGATACCGGGTGAAACTGCAAATTTTGCGCCTAGTGAATGAGCCTTCTCTAATTGGTTGACGTTAGTGACAGATCCGACCCCCACAAGAAGCTCGGGATCTTGTGCCAAGATCTCAAGAGCGTCCATAGCCGACTTCGTTCGTAAAGTAATTTCGAGAACATTCATGCCAGCATCCTTAAGGGCGCCGGCCAGAGGTTGAGCATCTTCCACGCGATTCAAGGTGATAACTGGAATGATTCGATTGCACACTATATCCGCTATAACAAGACTTCCCAAGGCTGGCTCCTCTTCCTAGAAGTTAGTTCGGGACTACGGTCCGAATAAAAGGGTCTTAGTTTTTCAATCTTTTACTAACCGTTCCAATTATATGTGTCTCCAACGCAGAATCAATCGCTTCAGCGTCACCGGCAAGCAATATATCAAGGAGACCTTGATGATGGGCTGCTTGTTTTGAAATACCAGGAGTTGGACCTAAGCGATAGAACTGTAGACGAACTCTCGAAAGCACACTCTCCCATAGTTGCAACGTTTGATCGCTGGCCGCAACTTCCATTGTTATGTAATGAAACTTAATATCAGCTTCATTCACCATCTGTTTATTCTTGAGTTTTGCGCCTTGTCTCATTATTTCGATTTGAGTTTTAAGAGCCTCCACCACCTGAGGTGTAAACTTTTCCGTCGCATCTCTCAATGCAAATTTTTCTAGGACTAAGCGGATTGGCAAAAGCATTTCTAAAAATTCCCGATTAGAAATTTCCGTCACAAAGACTCCGCGATTTTGGAAATGCGCCACCAATCCTTCACTTTCTAAATCGCGCAATGCCTCCCTCACCGGTCCTGGACTACAGCGGAATTTTCTACTGACCTCATCTTGCTTGAGCTGCGTTCCAGATTTCAAAACGCCCGAAATTATCGTTTCGCGCAACACTTGAGCCACATGGTTTCTTTGCGAAGGTATTTGTGGGCTACTCCTGGACAAATCTAAGTTGGTGTCATCGTCAAAAAAATTTGTCGTCACTTCCAGAATCAACTACCTTTCGAAACATCTACTCAGGTGATAAGTCAACTAACTTAATTATTGTAATGTCTTAGTCAAGAAAACCGCGGACGCCACTGTATCTCTCTACTTTCTCAGGATCTAGACTAAATCCAATGCCTGGATGCGTTGGGATTTCCAATAATCCGTCCTCATCCAACCTCCATGGCATCTCAGACAGATCGTCCACATAAGCCGAGCCCGTGCAATATTCCACTTTATCTGCACTCAGAATTGCTGACGCAAGTTGTAGATCAACGGCCAAACCAATGGCTGTGTTCCAGCCATGAGGAATAACTCGCACACCAAATTCATCCGCCGTATGTGCAATTCTCCGGAATTCGCTGATCCCACCCACTTTAGTCACATCTGGTTGAATAATATCGAAAGCACCGGAAACTAGAAATGGAGTAAAACTCTGTCGACGAGTCAATACTTCGCCCCCTGAGATTGGAACTGATGATTGAATTCGCAATTGCCTAAAGTCCTGGAGGTCGTCCGGACGCAGAGCTTCTTCAAACCAGTCAACGGCGTACTCATTTAACATTTTTGAGGTATTAATCGCCCAATTTAGGTTCCCGCGCCAATATGCGTCACTGCCTCCGGCATCGACTGCTAGGAAGCATTCGTCGCCAATTGCCTCCCTGGCTGTCTTCACAAGTAACTCATCATTAGAGGAATCAATTCGCCCAAATGTTCCCCAGCCGATCTTGAAGGCTCGAAACCCTTGACTCCGCAAACCGAGCAACTTTTCGGTCATGCTCTTAGGTTCTTCCATTAAGAGTGATGCATAAGGCATGACTTTTTCGCGCACACGTCCGCCTAATAAACGACCAATAGGCTGACCTGTTATTTTTCCAAATAGATCCCATAATGCTGTATCTATTCCGCTAATGGTATGAGTTATCGCGCCACCGCGCCCTAGCCAGAAAGTATTTTGATGAAGTTTCTCGCTCACTCTCTCCGGTTCGAGGGCAGTTTCGCCGATGAGGAGCGGCTGGAGAACTTCTAGCGAACTTCGAACGAGTGAATCGCTCGTAAAGATACTGCCAACGCCAACGACTCCTCCCTCAGTTTTAATGGCAAGCAAAGTGTGAACAACGTTCTCCGGTTCAAGTTCGGCGCTCCATCCACCCTTAGGCGTGGCTCCACGTAGCCCAGCAATCTCAACTTGGACGATTTTCACAAGTCGTACTCCAACCTAAGAAGACGGTATTTGAATCCTTCGAGAATCCCTTGACAGATTATAGATAATCTGTCAGCGTTTAGCAACTCCCGCGGTTTCGATGACACCCCTCAGGGAAGAAAGGCGAAACTTCCCGTCATCGTGCTTTGGGTCACTTCTTCATCAACAGAGAGAGGATCAGATGTTCTCCAAAAGATTAAGTTCAAAGAAATCAAAGTTTGCGTTAATCGGCTCAACAATCTTGATCGGTGCTTCAATGATTTTTAATGGCGTTGGTCCTGCTACTTCTGCCACCAGAGCCGACATTGATTATGACTTCTTTACCGCTATGGGATGGACGCCCTTAGCCGGCTCACTTCCCAATCTAGCGTGCCGAGATGGCTCGTATCAGAGAGCTGTCGATTCTGGTATCAAACTGGGTGTCTATAACGCGGCACCTTATATGTACACAGAAAATGGCAAATTAACTGGTATCGACTATGACATCAACATTGCCGTTCTTAAATATATTGGCATCAAAAAAATTACGAATGTGATGTTGCAATGGCCTGCAATGATTCCTGCGCTCCTCTCTAAAAGAATTGACGTAATCGCGGGCGATATCCATGAAAATCCTGGCAGGCTAAAAAGCATCGCGTTCACGACACCAGCCTGGTGGTATGGCACAACTCTCGGAGTGACCAAAGATAACCCTAAGAATATTAAGACCTGGGCTGATCTGCAAAAGAGTGGCGTAAGGGTCGGAGCTATTAATGGATCCTATACGGCTGAATTCTTAGCCAAACTGACTCCAAAAGTTGCTTTAACTGTTTTCGAAAGCTCTGAAACAGAGTTCCAAGGATTGGTGTCAGAAAAAGTCGATGTTCTAGTAGAGGATGGTCCAAAAATTGGCGCCTACAACGTTGCTAATCCCAAGAATGCGATAAAGGTTCTCAGCAAGGGGACAAATCCTCCAGCGGAGTTCCAAGATGGAGATGCAAAGTTTGCGATGCGCCCTGCAGATTGCACCTTGATTGGTGCGTATTCGCGTGCGCTAGCGGAACTGCGTGACCATGGCATCGTCACCGCGATCCTTTCAAAATATGGGCTGGGCGACGGCGACAACCTATTTATGCCTGCTTACAAACCGTAAATCGAGAAATAATGAGTGTGGCAAGTCTTTTCACAGGCTTGCCACACGCATTATTTGTGTTCGGGAAGGAATTTGGTGCTCTTTAATATTGAAAATGCGCGAGCCGCCTTAGGTGGTTTATCCATCGGGCTTTTAATGACGATCTTTTTAACTATCATCTGTGGCGCGACAAGTTTAGTATTTGGAGTGATCGTCGCCCTCTCGAGAATGTCGAAGCGTCGAGTCTTACGTTTCTTTGTAGGAGCGTATGTGACTGTGATCCGATCCACCCCCCTCTTGGTTCAATTGATTTTTATCTACTACGCTCTGCCGTTTGTAGGTATTCGACTTTCTCCGTTAGCCGCGGCCTATATTGGGCTCTCGTTAAATGTGAGTGCATATCTCTCTGAGGTTTACCGAGGAGGAATTGAAGCCGTGCCAAAGGGCCAGCGCGATGCGGCTGCGGCCATAGGCATGAAGCCGTCGGTTGCAATGGCGCGTGTGATATTTCCGCAAGCTTTTAGAACCCTTATACCCAGCCTAGGTAACTATGTAGTTTCCCTGTTCAAGGACACCTCCCTCGCTTCAGTTCTGACCATTCAAGAGTTGATGTTTAAAGGACAGATAATTGCAGCTGGCACCTATGACTATATGACTATCTACACCATGGTTTTTATACTGTACTTTCTTGTTGGATATCCGGCAATCCTGCTTGTGACCTACTTGGAGAAACGAATGAAGAACGGGTACACACGGAAGAAGCCAACTAATAAAATTACCTCTCAGAAGGTGGCATCGTGACAACTCCAATGATTGAGGTCCAGAATCTCTCCAAAAGTTTTGGAGACAATTTAGTTTTGGATTCCTTTTCAATGACTGTTAAGCAGGGAGAAGTCATTGGAATTATTGGCCCATCTGGAAGTGGCAAATCAACTCTTCTGCGTTGTATAAATTACTTAGAAATACCTGACCATGGATCAATAACGATTAATGGAGAGCAAGTTTCTGTTGATGACAGAGATTCGTCAAAGATTTCCACCACAAAGATCGCACATCTGCGAACGCAAGTCGGAATGGTCTTCCAACAATTCAATTTGTTCCCCCATATGACTGCACGACAAAATATTGTGGCTGGCCCAAAATTCGTGCTAAAAGAGAAACCGGAGATCTACGAAGAAAAGGCTATCCGGCTCCTCCAACAAGTAGGACTATCAGAGAAAGCTGACCAATACCCTGAAGAACTGTCTGGTGGGCAGCAACAGCGTGTGGCAATTGCTAGAGCCCTAGCAATGAATCCAAAGGTGATGCTCTTTGATGAAGCAACTAGCGCGCTTGACCCAGAGATTGTCGGAGAGGTACTCGCCGTTATGCGAAACCTCGCTATTGCAGGCATGACAATGCTCGTCGTCACCCATGAAATGGGTTTCGTGAGACAAGCTGCCGATCGAGTAATTTTTATGGATTATGGGAAAATTATCGAACAAGGCGAACCTAATGCACTTTTTGATGCACCTAAGCAGCAAAGAACTCGGGATTTCCTTTCCTCAATCCTCTCTCATACAGAATGAGTGGCAAAATTAGTTTCTTGGTAATTTTAGAAAACTTCGACTCACAATGGAAATGATAGATGTTAAGAGACGCGTCTTAAGACTTGCCCTGGTCGTTTGCCCGTATGAATGCCATTATCAACGACAACCACGCCATTCACGACCACAAGGCGGATTCCCTCGGGATAGACACGCGGCTCTTCAATAGTTGATCTACTCCTCACATTTGCAGCATCAAAAATAACTAGATCTGCAAAATTCCCTTTTCGTATTTCCCCGCGATTAGCCAGTCCGAATCTGGCAGCAGGTTTAGCCGTCATCTTATGGATCGCATTTTCAAGCGTTAGTGTTTTCATATCACGGACATGATGTGCAAGATACTCAATATGACCACAGTATGGATGCTGACTTACTGTTACCTCGCTCAGTGGGCCATGGTCAACACTCGTGTACCCATCGACCCCCAGACTGAATTCCGGGTGAGAGGTCATCTCCGCTAAATGTTCCTCCGTAAAGAGTTCACCTACCAGAATTAACTCATCCATGGCGGGTCCTGCCGCCATCAAGATATCGAAGTAACATTCCCATTCATCTTTCTTCATGATTTTTGCTATGTCAGGGAACGCCAAACCACCTAACTCCGGAAAACTGGGGCTACTGGACAATCGCACGCGATCCCACTGACCCTTATGAATAAAACGCCAGTAACGATCACACTCACCACGGAGTCGATCCCGAACCAAATTATTTTTTAATGCTCGAGCGACCTCCTCATAACCATCATTAACTAGCCACTCCGGCAAAATCGCGGTCATTACACCGATGCCGGTTCGGAACGGGGTCGTGTCTGCTTCAACATCCATTCCTTCGGCTCTTGCTTTCATCATCATTCCAACTGCACGATTCCAAGCATCCTTAGGCGCATTCGTATCATGTCGTACATTAAAATGCGATATTTGCGCTGCAACATTGCCTATTTTGGCAAGGTCGAGAAATTCTTGTATAGATTCGAATATTGCTGAATCACGATTCCGCACATGGCTGGTGTAGATCCCATTATGACGTCCAACTTCCTTTACCAAATACTCGAGTTCGTTCGTCTTGCAAAAAAGTCCGGGGGTAAACTCCAATCCGGTTGAGAGACCCAGTGCACCCGACTCCATAGCTTCTGCAATAAATCCCGCCATTCTCTTTAGGTGAGTATCGGTGACCGGCTCGTCTCCTATCAATCCTGCTGCAGCTCGGACAGAATTATGTCCGACAAAACAGGCGACGTTCGCAGTAATACCACCAGTCTCGAGGCTTACTAAATATTCTCCAAATGTACGCCAATCAACATCACCGGTATAAGCATAGGCTCGCATCCTGGCGACCGTGGAGGACACGGATTGATCCGTCACCGGAGCATTCGAAAATCCACAATTGCCAACAACTTCGGTCGTGACACCTTGACGAATTGTGCTATGGGAATCGCGATTTGTATGGAGTGTGAAATCTGAATGGCTATGCGGGTCAACAAAACCAGGTGAAACAATTAATCCTTCCGCATCAATCTCTCGATCTGCGGCCGACACCCTGCCAATCTCGATGATCTTCCCGTCAACTACCCCAAGATCTGCTCGAAACCGCTCTCTTGTTGTCCCATCGATGATCCAACCATTGCGAATGGCAAGATCAATCATGCATGAAACTTTAACATAATCACACCCAGAAATCGGGTTACGACTTGAGGTGGCAGGTCAAACATCTGACTTAAATATCTAAAGTAACCTTATGTATATCTAATGGAATAAGCGCAACCTCATTGGTCAAAGTTCCAACTTCGTCAACGGAAATAGATACGATATCCCCCACTTCAAGAGAAACATCCAGTGGCGGAACAATTCCGGTACCTGTAGAAAGAATTACCCCATCAGGAAATACCTGGCACCTGAACAGATAGGAAACGAGATCGTCAAAACTGCGGTGCAGAGCGGCTAAAGAAGTCTGTGCCAGCCAAACTACATCCGCTCCTCGTTGAATATTGGCAGAGATCCCAATTCCTTTTGGTTCGCTAATATCCCAGAAAGGTTTAATGGTGGGCCCTAGTGAAGTTGACCCCACGTAAATCTTTGCTTGTGATAAATAGAGTGGGTTCTCACCCTCAATAGTTCTGGCAGTCATATCATTACAAATGGTCAATCCAATAACTTCCTGGAAACGATTAATAACGATCGCCACTTCAGGTTCGGGTACAGATGAACCCGAATCAGCACGGATTCCAATATCTGCTCCGTCGCCAACAGTTCTCCGCGCATTACCTTTATAAAATAATTCTGGGCGATCGGCTTCATAGACGCGTTGATAAACATCAGGAACACCACTTTCTTCTTTGCGCGCATCACGCGAGCGCAGGTATGTAACCCCCGCACCCCAAATTTCAGTCTCCGTTGCCATTGGCGCTTGCAATATCCCGTTTACTTCTACTCCAAGCGTGCCGTTCACAAAACCACGTAGTTCAGATAAACGAAGGTGTAACGCATCAGTAAGGGTGTTCAGTCCTGGTATTGCGAAATAACGCCCACCCTCCGCTGCAACTAACTGATAGGGATTTTCCAGCGTGCAAACGACAGCCAATGACTTACTCATACCTCATCCTAACTCTGGCAACCCCTGGCTCCTATCACTAATGTGACTGGACTCGTCGACATGGACCTCGCCGAGCACCCGGAGTGACCCTTGAAGAACTCGACAGAGAACAGAGTCGGACTTTACTGTCGAGCAACTCTAAAACTAAAGGTTTAACGCTTGAGGATTAAGGCGTCTCCCTGACCCCCGCCGCCGCAAAGTGCCGCAACTGCGTAACCGCTGCCCTTGTTACGGAGCTGATAAGCCAGATGCAAGACTAGCCGTGCCCCGGACATCCCAAGGGGGTGTCCGACTGCAATGGCTCCGCCATGGACATTTACCGAATCCGATGTGAATCCCAAGGCATTCGATGAAACAATCCCGACTGCCGCGAAGGCTTCATTTATCTCGACAAAATCAAATTGATCTAGGCCGATTCCCTCTTTTTTCGCAGCCAACTTGATCGCATTTGCAGGTTGCTCATGCAGGGACGCATCTGGTCCGGCAACCATGCCTTGCGCCCCGATTTCACAGAGCCAACTAAGGCCCAGTTCGATGGCTCTTTCTTTCAACATCACGACCACCGCCGCAGCACCATCTGAAATCTGGGATGAGGATCCGGCAGTGATGGTGCCAGTTGGCGAGAAAACCGGCTTGAGTTTTGACAATTCTTCTAATGAAGTCTCCCCGCGGATGCCCTCATCCATGGCGAAGCGCGTTACATTTCCTTTGCGATCCTTGAGTTCTACCGGAACGATTTCCGCTTCGAATACGCCACTAGATTGCGCCTTTGCCGCACGCTGTTGAGACTGAAATGCAAACTCATCCTGAACTTCCCGAGTCATCGAAAACTTCGGGTTGTATTTCTCCGTACTTTCGCCCATTCCAATTTGCTCCACACTGCAAAAAAGACCATCAAAGATCATTGAATCCTTTAAGGTGGCGTCGCCAAGTTTGAAACCAACTCGAGAATTCATCAGTATGTGTGGCGCATTTGTCATTGACTCCATGCCACCCGCAACAATCACTTCGTACTCGCCCGCTCGAATAAGTTGATCTGCTAAAGCGATCGCATTCAGCCCTGAGAGGCAAACCTTATTCACGACGACAGAGGGAACATCCATTGGCAAACCACCTTTAATGGCGGCTTGTCTTGCCGGCCCTTGTCCGACACCAGCTTGAAGGACCTGGCCCATGACGACATATTGAACTTGATCTGGGGAGATACCTGCACGTTCAACTGCCGACTTGATTGCGATCCCGCCCAAGTCAGTCGAACTCAAACCACTTAAACTTCCATTCAATCGCCCAATAGGAGTACGTGCACCCGCCACAATCACTGAAGTCCTCATACGGCTTACCCTAGTGAAAAATTAATCTCGCACCACTGGCGCTGGCAATTGGTTGCAACCAGTGGCAAACGATTTAAGAGCGGATCCGATTCTTAAGCTAAAATCACGCTCAATCTTTGGTGGCGGGTCAAGGATTCGAACCTTGGAAGGCGTAGCCGGCGGATTTACAGTCCGCTCCCATTGGCCGCTCGGGCAACCCGCCAAGGTTGTACAAAGTGCGGCAATTATGGAACTTGTGAGGTGAAAGGATACCGTAGGCAAGTAGGCGCGAATACCGCTTTTTTGGGTCGCGCAGGGAAGGATCTCACATGGCAGCAGATAGCAGTTTTGACGTTGTTTCCAAGATCGATCGGATGGAACTCGACAACGCCGTTAATCAGGCAATTCGCGAGATTGACACCCGGTTCGACTTCAAAAATACCGGAGCCAAGATCGAGCTAGAAGGTGAGAAGATATCTATTGAGGCAGGCACTGAGGAGCGAGCAAACGCCACTCTGGATGTCTTAAAGGACAAGCTGGTCAAGCGCGGGGTCTCTCTCAAGCACATTGACCCAGGCAAACCGGCATTGAGTGGCAAGATTTACAAATTGGCCTGCCCTCTCAAAGAGGGCATTACAACCGAGAATGCCAAGAAAGTTGCCAAGTTCCTTCGGGACGAGGGTCCAAAGAGCATTAAGACTCAGATTCAAGGCGATGAGTTACGTGTCACAAGTAAAAGTAGGGATGACTTGCAGACCGCAATCACGATGATCAAAGAAGCCAAGTGGGAGTTCGCCGTCCAATTTACGAATTACCGGTGAGTCTGAATTAAGAATTCTGACAACCACCGAACAGGACTGATTTACGGAATCAGCGCATACACACTCTGGGGACTACTACCGCTCTATTGGAAGTACTTAGAAGAGGCGAGCGCCTTTGAAATTCTGGCAAGCCGCAGCGTGTGGTCCCTTCTGTTCTGCATCATCTTGCTCGCACTCAGGAAACAACTCAAAGCCACTCTGGCGATATTTCGTGATCGCCGCACCTTTGCACTTTTGTCACTGACTTCTCTATTCCTCACCATCAACTGGGGCGTTTACATTTGGTCCGTCACCGTCAACCGAATCGTCGAAGCGTCATTGGGATATTTCATTACCCCATTAGTCAGTGTGGCATTTGGCATCCTGGGATTTCGCGAACGCCTCCGCCCATTGCAGTGGGTAGCAGTGGGATTGGCTGGCGTCGGAGTTGTGACTCTGACAGTTCAATACGGAGCCATTCCTTTCATCGCCCTTGCCTTGGCCATCTCCTGGAGTTCCTACAGTCTCTTCAAAAAATCATTGAAAGTAGGGGCTTTAGAGGGGCTTTCCATAGAGACAACGGTGGCCCTTATTCCCAATCTCTTCTACTTGATTTGGTTAGGCGAACACTCACGCGGTCACTTCGGAACCAGTATTGGCATTTCGTTGCTGCTCGCAGGAGCAGGAATCATCACCGTCGTACCACTTCTACTATTTAACGGCGCCACTACGCGTTTGCCACTCTCCACGACCGGGCTACTGCAGTACCTCACGCCCGGCATCATGTTCCTCATAGGTATATTCGTCAATCATGAATCAATGCCCCTTGCGCGCGCGTTCGGATTCGGACTTATCTGGCTGGCTCTGGCATTTCTTGGCACGGACCTAGTGAGATCCACTCGAAACACCACTGAATCAGATTAAGAACTACTCGATCCAGCTGCACTATTCAGCACGGTTGCACGTCCCGACTCAAGCCGAGCAACAGGAACACGGAAGGGTGAACAGGAAACATAATCCAGACCCAGTTCGTGGAAAAAATGGATACTGCGTGGATCGCCACCATGCTCGCCGCAAATGCCGAGTTTGAAATCAGAACGGACAGTGCGTGCAAGTTCTGTCGCCTTTCGTACCAAGATGCCAACTCCGGCCTGATCCAGAGACTCAAATGGGCTAAAGGGAAGGAGTTCGAGATCCAAATATCTCGGCAAGAACGTAGACTCCACATCATCGCGACTAAATCCCCACGTTAACTGCGTGAGATCATTTGTGCCGAAGGAGAAAAAGTCTGCATAGTTGGCTAGGCGATCAGCTGTAATAGCCGCTCTCGGAGTTTCAATCATCGTCCCGATTGGAATGTCGAGATTTTGACCGGTACCTATAAATGTCTTCTTAATTTCTGCTTCTAAAGTTTCCCGTAAGTAGAGCAACTCGCGCTGCGTGGATACCAACGGAATCATCACCTCTGGCTGCGGATTGTGACCGAGTCGGCGAACCTCAAGGTAGGCGTGAACCAGGGCTCGAACCTGCATCTTGTAGAGATCTGGAATCAAAATACCCAGACGCACGCCGCGCAAGCCCAGCATTGGATTGGACTCGTGTAGGCGCTTTACTGCGGCAAAAATAGCCTGATCACGGGCTGGAATATCCTCTCCCAACGCCTCGGCGCGAGCCATATGCGCAGATAATTCCGCCAGGGGCGGAAGAAATTCATGCAGCGGCGGATCCAGCAGACGGATCGTCACCGGCAACCCTGACATCGCCATCATGATGCCCACGAAGTCAGCTCTCTGTAGCGGCTCCATCTCTGCAATTACTCCACGTTGGACATCTTCGTTCTCGGCAAGAACCAACCGCTCGACATACATTCGGCGCGTTCCAAGGAACATGTGCTCGGTGCGGCAAAGACCCACTCCTTCGGCGCCCAGAATTCGCGCACGGATAGCATCCTCCGGCGTGTCCGCATTTGTGCGCACGTGCAATATTCGAATTTCATCGGCATAAGAAAGAATCCTGTCGACCGCTTTCACGACAGCAGATGCTTCGTCACTAGAGGCAGCGAGACGGCCTTCCAAATACGAAGTCACAGGTGATGCGATGACTGGAACAATTCCCTGATACACCTTGCCTGTAGTGCCATCGATGGAGATTGTCTCCCCTTCGTAAACGGTCAAACTTCCCACCGTGAATAAGGAGGCGCGCTCGTCAACAGAAATGCTCTCCGTACCGCACACTGCAGTCTTTCCCATTCCACGGGCAACAACTGCCGCGTGCGAGGTTTTGCCGCCCCGGCTAGTCAAAATGCCTTCCGATGCAACCATTCCTACCAGGTCATCAGGACTGGTTTCGCGGCGAACCAGAATTACTTTCTTTCCGCTCCGGGCTAAGTCAAAAGCCCGTCGTGAGTCGAAGACCACTTCTCCCACTGCGGCACCCGGAGATGCGGGAATTCCACGCGCGATTTCCCTGACGGAGGCTGAAAGATCAAATTGCGGGAACATCAATTGTGCGAGTTGATCCCCTGATGTGCGAACCAACGCCTCATCCATTGAAATCTTCCCTTCGTCCACCAATTGCGTGGCGATTCGGAAGGCGGCTTCTGCGGTTCGCTTACCCACGCGGGTTTGGAGAATCCAGAGTTTTCCTTTTTCGACGGTGAATTCAATATCACAGAGATCCCGATAGTGATCCTCGAGGAGTTTCATGACGCGCTCTAATTCGGTCGCGACGACAGGTGAGCTCTCAGCAAATTCTGCAAGTGACATAGTATTTCTAATACCAGCTACGACATCTTCACCTTGAGCTCGCTCCAGGTAATCGCCATAACTTCCAGTTGCGCCGGTTGCGGGATCGCGAGTGAAGGCAACACCCGTTCCGGAATCATCGCTCAGGTTTCCAAAGACCATACTTTGAATGTTTACCGCGGTTCCTAAATCCGATGGAATTCGCTCTCTTTGACGATAAACCTGCGCGCGGTCTGAATTCCAAGATCGGAACACGGCCTCAACGGATCGGATGAGATGAACATGTGGATCAATCGGGAAAGACTCCCCCGTGACTGCCTCAATTTCCTTAATGTATGAGTCGGCAAGCATTTGCAATCCGGCAACATCAAGTTCTTGAATACTATGTGCATTCGATGCTGCAAGTACGCGCGCTTCCACTCTATGGAACTCAGATAGAGCAACTCCGCAAACAGTACGGCCGTACATGTCAATAAATCGTCGGTATGAATCCCATGCAAATCTTGGATTACCAGTCTGGTCGGCCATGCTCTGGGCAACATCCGTAGTCATGCCCACATTGAGCACTGTCTCCATCATGCCCGGCATAGAGAACTTCGCACCCGAACGAACAGAGACTAAAAGTGGTTTGTCAGGATTTCCAAATTCTTTACCCAAACTTTTCTCAAGTAGTTCGAGCGAAGTGGAAATCTCTCCCGGAAGTCCAGCAGGCATTTGACCAGATGTAAGAAACTCACGACATGCCTGGGTCGTAATCGTAAATCCTGGAGGAACTGGCAACCCAATGCGCACCATCTCTGCAAGATTTGCGCCTTTACCGCCCAATAAATCAGATTGAGTTCGGTCACCAAAGGTGAATGGGTGAATTAGTTGCGCTGTCATAGCGATCCATTCCTTTAGGCAGATACTGCAATTATCCTATCGGAGGAAAAGTCACTCCTACTTCCAATTAATGCGAGCGCTCTATCACCGCGTCACATAGTGAGAAAAAGGCGGAGGTCGCGTCGCACATTGGCAGTGGTTTCAGGGCATTTCTGGCTTGTTCCGCTATCGCGAACAGTTGTGCACGAGACTCAACAAGGGCCGAGTGCGATCGCAATGCAACTAGAACTTCGGCAACCATGGTCTCAGACTCGATTGGTGCCGATAACAACTTCTGCAATTCGCGGTCGCTCTCCTTGGTTGAAGCAAGGACTCGAAGCGTGACCAAAGTGGGTACACCTTCGCGTAAATCTGTTCCAGGAGTCTTTCCAGAATCTTTTGACTCACTCGAAATATCGATGATGTCATCTGCCAATTGGAATGCGATACCTATCTTCTCCCCGAAAATGGTCACGTTCTCCATGATCTCATTATTTGCACCAGAGACAAGCGCGCCATATCTGGCACTGGTGGCAATGAGGGAACCAGTCTTGTTTGCAACTACCTGCAAATAATGTGCAAGTGGATCTTCTCCAGCATCTGGACCCTGAGTTTCCATGATCTGACCAATGACAAGCCTTTCAAAAGTCTGCGCCTGCAACCGCACTGCCTCAGGACCCAGGTCTGCCAAAAGTGCTGAGCACTTCGCAAAAAGATAGTCCCCCGTCAAAATGGCAACCGTATTTCCCCAGCGGTTGTTGGCACTCTCCACACCCCGACGAAGGGATGCATCATCCATTACATCGTCGTGATAAAGCGTCGCCAGGTGCGTGAGTTCTGCGACCACCGCAGCTTGGATAACTTCATACCGCGTTGGATCTCCGTATTGCGCCGCAATCAACGTGAGCAAAGGTCGCAGTCGCTTACCTCCAGCTGCTGCTAAATGCCCAGCGGTCTCCTCTACGAGTGGGTATTTACCTTTGATATGACTACGCAATAAGTCTTCAACTTGAGACAAGCCAACGACTAGATCTTGCTCAAGTGTCGGAGAAAGATTTGGAATACCAAACGCCGTCATCAGCGGATAAAGGTTGCCGTGGAGGTAATGAAATTAAGGAGCGGTGTTGGAAATACGCCAAGGAAGATCGTGATAACAAAAGAGAGAAGGATCGTAATTCGCGTAAGGAGCGCCGGAATCACCACAACCGTTCCATCTTCCGCAGGGTCTGTGAAGAACATCAGTACGATGACCCGGATATAGAAATAAGCGGCAATAGCGCTGGAGAGCACGCCCACGATAACGACGCTCTTGTTACCACTCTCATATGCTGCGGAGAATATGGAGAATTTTCCAATGAAGCCGCTGGTAAGTGGAATGCCGGCGAAGGCAAGGAGGAGGGTTGCGAAAACAGTTGCGATGAAGGGCGAACGCTTGCCCAACCCAGCCCAACGATTGAGATCCGTAACCTCACCGGAGGAATCGCGTACCAGAGTGACAATTCCGAATGCTCCAACTGTCGCAATGCCATAGGCGAAGAGATAGAAGATCGTCGCGTCTAGACCAGATTTATTGAGAGCCAAAACACCGGTAAGCAAGAAGCCGGCATGCGCAATCGAGGAGTAAGCCAGCATCCGCTTGATGTCGCGCTGTGCAATTGCAACAAGTGAACCAAAAGCCATAGTGATAATTGCGATGACCGTGAGGAATGGACGCCAATCCCAGTATGCATTTGGGAATGCAGTATAGAAAATTCGCAACATTGCACCGAACGCGGCGACCTTGGTTGCAGCGGCCATAAATGCCGTAACGGGGGTGGGTGCACCTTGATAGACATCGGGTGTCCATGCATGGAATGGGACCGCACTAACTTTAAAGAGCAATCCCACGGAGAGGAAGGAGATTCCAATCAACAAGAAAACCGAGTTGGCAGTGCCACCAATGACCGCTTCGTAGATTCCCGCGAACGAGAGTGTTCCAGAGTATCCGTAAAGAAAAGCTGCCCCAAAAAGGAAGAATGCCGAAGAGAATGCTCCTAGTAAGAAGTACTTCAATGCCGCCTCCTGTGAGAGGAGCCTTCTGCGGCGAGAGAGTCCTGCCATTAAGTAAAGCGGCAATGAAAGAACTTCAAGTGCTACGAAAAGAGTCAGCAAGTCTGTGGCAACGGGAAAGAGCATCATGCCGGCGACTGCGAAGAGAGTGAGCGGGTAGACCTCGGTCAATTTCTCACCCAGTTGAATTGATTCCTTCTCCTCTGGGGAACCTGGAATGGCTGCCGCTTGAGCAGTGAAATGCCCTTGATCGGCAATCAGAAAAACTCCCAAAATTGCGATGATAAGAACGGATGCTTGCAAGAGGACCGCGGGTCCATCAATGGCCACAGAGCCCATCGCTGCGGAGATTGATGATTCGTGGCGAATCCTCCAGACTTGCACCAGGGCAAGACCGAGAGTTCCCAGAGCGAGCGTCAATTGCGCGGCAGGGCGCACTTTGCGAGAGAGAAATGCCTCAATTAATACCCCAATAACTCCGCCGCCCAGGACGATAAGCATCGGCGATAGAAGGAGATAAGAAAGAGCTGGCGAGGTAAAAGTGAGCATTACTTGCCTACCTTTGCATCGATTGTAGGAAGTGGATCACTAAAACCAGCCTTAGCAATAATGTGTTCAGAGGCCGGGTTAATAACGTTGAGCAATGGAGAAGGATAGAAGCCCAGGACGAGAATGACGGCTACTACCGGTGCGATCGCTATTTTCTCTCGCAGGTTGAGATCTGTGAGCGACTCATTGCCGGGCGTCGTTGGTCCGTGCAGCGAACGTTGGATAGGTATCAAGATATAGAGCGATGCCAGCACAATTCCGAATGCTCCAATTACCGCAGCGACTGGATATCGAGTGTACGTGCCGACGAGAACCAAGAATTCGCTTACAAAACTCGACAGGCCAGGAAGTGCCAAACTCGACATTCCCGCAAAGAAGAAGACCCAAGCCATAACTGGTGTGACTCGTTGTAATCCGCCGAAATCAGCAATCTTCGACGAACCACGCCGCGAAGCCATCCAACCCGCGACGAGGAAGAGTGCCGCAGTCGAGAAGCCGTGGTTGAACATGTAAAGAGTTGCCCCAGATTGCCCTTGGGAAGTCATCGCGAAGATACCCATAGTGATAAATCCGAAGTGGGAAATAGATGTAAAGGCAATCAGTCTCTTGAAATCAGTCTGGCCGATCGCCAAGAAAGCTCCGTAAATAATCGAGATCACGGCGAGAACAATGATTACGGGTGTAAATGTCTTGGATGCCTCGGGAAAGAGGGTGAGGCAATAACGGATCATTCCAAAGGTGCCGACTTTATCGAGTACACCTAGAAGTAGAACGGAAGTGCCCGGAGTCGCAGCATCGGCCGCATCCGGCAGCCAAGTATGGAATGGCCAGAGCGGCGCCTTGATCGCGAAGGCAATAAAGAATCCTAGAAAGAGGAAGTTCTGAGTCGTCGAACTCATATGAAGCCGTGAGAGCGCACCAATATCGAAGGTGTGTCCACCTTGCTCGCCAGAAATAACGTAGAGCGCGATTATGGAGGCAAGCATGAGCAATCCACCAAAAAGACTGTAAATAAGGAACTTTACGGCCGCTGCGGCTCGAGCTCCCGTGCCATATCCCCCGATAAGGAAGTAAACAGGGATCAACATGGCTTCGAAGAATACGTAGAAGAGGAAGACATCAGTTGCGGCAAAGACACCAATCATCATCGTCTCAAGTACGAGAAGCAGGATGTAGAAGGTCTTTGTGCTCCATCGACCACCTGCTGATTCATTCCAGCCGGCCAGCACAACAATTGGCGCAAGGAGTGTCGAGAGCAGGATCAAAACTAGTGCAATTGCATCCACGCCTAAAGCAAAATTAATTCCTAAAGAAGGAATCCAAGATCGATTTAACACGAATTGCATTTCGACGTTATCGCGTTGGAACTGAGTAGCCATCGCCACCGTGACTGCGGCAACAACCAATGTCGTAATGAACGCAATTCGCTTCGCATTGAGTTCACTCTTCTTAGGCAGAGCGCTAATAAGGAGAGCTCCCACAAGTGGCAGGATGCCCAGTATTGTCAACCAATTAGAACTGTTCATCACAGGGTGACCATCCAAATCGCGGCTATTAAGCCAATCGCGCCGAGCAGAATCCACATTGCATAACTACGAACAAAACCCGTCTGGGTTGCGCGAAGGGCGCCTCCAGAACCGATTGCCAATCGCGCAACACCACGGACTGCGCCGTCAATAAGAACTCGGTCTGTCTCAACCAGAGCATGAGTCAGTTTCTGACCAGGGCGCATAAAGACCGCTTCGTTGAAATCATCTTGCCAGAGATCGCGACGTGCGAGTTTGGTGAAGATCGAAACTTTCTCCGGCGCCACGGCCGGAACATCGTTTCGCAAATACTTCAATACTGCTAATCCAACGCCCAGGAGAACAAGTACCAGCGCCAGTACTGACACAAGTGCAGGACTTAAAAGTTCGCTCTCGTGCACTTCAACGGGTTCGACGACGGGGGAAAGCCAATTACGTAGGGCATCTCCTTGAGTAAAGAGGAATCCGGAGACCACTGAGCCAACCGCAAGCAAGGCCATCGGAGCCCACATAAGAATTGGCGACTCGTGTGGATGAGCCTCGTCTTCCCAGCGTGCTTTTCCAGCAAAAGTCATAACGACAACGCGGGTCATATAGAACGCGGTAATTGCTGCACCAAGAAGAGCCGCAATTCCCAAAGTAACGCCCTTGATTCCGCCCGCATTAAAAGCAACTTCAATAATCTTGTCTTTGGAGTAGAAGCCTGCAAAAGGTGGGACACCGATAATCGCCAGATAGCCCAAACCAAATGTTGCAAAAGTGATTGGCATAAACTTTCGGAGCCCGCCGTATCTGCGCATATTCACTTCATCATTCATGCCATGCATGACCGATCCGGCACCGAGGAACATTCCAGCTTTGAAGAAACCATGCGTCAGCAAGTGCATGATCGCGAAGGCATAACCAGCTGGTCCAAGGCCCGCACCCAAGACCATGTAGCCAATCTGCGACATCGTCGAAGCCGCAAGTGCTTTCTTAATGTCGTCTTTAGCCATACCGATTACAGCGCCAAAAAGAAGCGTGATCGCGCCGACAATTGCTACCGCGAGTTGGGCGGTTGGTGCAGCATCAAAAATAAAGTTAGAGCGCGTAATTAAGTAAACGCCGGCAGTCACCATCGTCGCAGCATGGATGAGAGCCGAGACCGGAGTAGGACCTGCCATGGCATCTCCGAGCCAGGCCTGCAATGGGAATTGCGCCGACTTGCCGGTTGCGGCAACCAGAAGCATGATTCCAATTGCGGTGAGGGCTCCAGTTGAGGCTTGGCTGGCATGCTCTTTTACTCCAGAAAACGAGACGGTTCCCAGAGTGGCGAAGGCGATCATGATGGCCAGCGAAAGTCCCAGGTCACCAACGCGGTTGGCGACGAAGGCTTTCTTCGCCGCAGTCGCATAAGCGGGTTTCTGATTCCAGAATCCAATAAGTAAGTAGGAGGCTAGACCCACGCCTTCCCAACCAACGTAAAGGTTGAGATATGAATCGCCGAGGACGAGCAGGAGCATCGCCGCGATAAAGAAGTTGAGGTAGGCGAAGAATCGACGCCGGTCAAGATCATGCGACATATAGGCGATGGAATAAATATGAATCAGGGTGCCAACGCCTGTGATGAGCAGAACGAAACAGATCGACAGTTGATCCAGCATCAAGCCAGCATCAACATTGAAACTACCTACGGAAATCCAGCTAAATAACTTCTGGGTAACGGCCCGGTTCTCAGTTGAGCGAG
This sequence comes from Candidatus Paceibacterota bacterium, assembly GCA_035530615.1. Classification (NCBI taxonomy): domain Bacteria; kingdom Bacillati; phylum Minisyncoccota; species Minisyncoccota bacterium. The sequence goes on along the minus strand of DATKUL010000003.1, from coordinate 258,980 downwards.
AGAGCATCTGTGAGAACTCATAGAGCCCCACTGCAAAAGAGCCACCCGAGAGAAGCGTCGCAAGGATATGGCCCCAACGATCAGATCTTCTTCCGGTCAGCAATAGAAGAGCCGCCCCAAAGAGTGGCAGTGCGATTAAATAAACAAGCGAATTACTGGTCATCAAATCACCGTCTCAACAAACTGGCATCATCAACTGATGCGGATCGACGCGAACGATAAATCGTGACGATAATCGCCAGGCCTACAACAACTTCGCATGCCGCGACGACCATTGTGAAGAAAGCCATCACTTGACCATCAAGGTTTCCATTTATTCTGGCAAATGTTACGAATGCCAAGTTAGCGGCGTTAAGCATCAACTCAATGCACATAAAAACCACAATGGCATTACGCCTGACAACCACGCCAATGGCGCCGATTGTGAAGAGCATGGTGGAGACGTATAAGTAATTTGCTGGATTCATTTCTCCTCCTCCGCTTCACCTAGTTGGAACTGGCGCGAATCAATAACATCGCCACGTGCTTCGAGTGTTGCCGAAATTGAGTTGGGGGCAGGAGTTCCATCGGGAAGCAGTGCTGGAACATCGACTGCATTATGAAGTGCGTAGACACCAGGGTTGGGAAGCCCCGCCGCATTGGCAAGGGAACCGGTACGAAAACGCATGATCGATAGATCTCGCTGAGTCGGGCGCGAGGTGACTCTGTGGCTGTGGGCGAGAACCATGGCACCTAGGGCAGCGGTGATAAGCAGGGCAGAAACCACTTCAAAGGCCCAGACATATCGGGAGAAGAGGAGTTGGGCGAGCGCTGGAACATTTCCTTGCGCATTTGCCGTATCCAAGCCAACCGCGTCGTGACCCAAAGTCGCCCGACCTACAAGAGAGACAAGAAGCCCGCCAAAGCCAAATGCAGCAAGGATTGCGATAGGACGCAGGCCGCGAATTGTCTCAGTTAAAGAATCCTTGGAATCAATCCCAACCAGCATCAAGATAAAGAGGAAGAGCATCATGACTGCGCCGGTGTAAACAACTATCTGCACGATGCCAAGGAATAATGCATCTTGGGCGATGTAGAAAATCGCCAGAGTAATCATGACCCAGGCCATCAAAATCGCGGAGTGGACTGCTTTTTTTGCAAGCAACATCCCAAGAGCGGCAAGCACTGCCAGCGGCCCAAGAATCCAGAAAAGAGTTGCTTCTGGTGCGGGGGTTCTTCCAACTTCCAGTGCCAGATTTATCAAGGTTTCACCTCCTGCGATGGATGAAATCCCAGGACATCGCCCTTGTAGTAATTGGTGTCATCCATATCTGGATACATCGGGTGAGGGGGCATCAACATTCCATCTCTAAGAGGAGCGAGAAGATCAGCCTTTTCAAAAATCAATTTTGACCGAGAGTCATCAGCCAACTCATATTCGTTTGTCATAGTTAGGGCACGAGTTGGACAGGCTTCGATGCAGAGTCCGCAGAAAATGCAACGCAGGTAATTGATCTGATAAACCTTTCCATACCGCTCCCCTGGCGACATCCGATGTTCTTCAGTGTTTGATGCACCCTCAACATAAATTGCATCTGCCGGACACGCCCAGGCGCAGAGTTCGCAACCGATGCACTTTTCCAGTCCGTCAGCGTGCCGGTTGAGTTGATGACGTCCGTGGAAGCGGGCAGCTGTGGGCTCTTTCACCTCTGGGTACTCAACCGTGTTCACTTTCTTAAACATGGTCCGGAAGGTCACCCAAAATCCAAGAAGTTGCGCACCGAAACTCTTTGTTCCTTCTTCAGTTACTGGAGCAGTTGGAACCGCATCGATTCCAATTTCAGAATTGACTCGTTCTATTGCAGGCTCTACTGGATACTCACGCATCTCAGACACGTGGCACCTCCAATCGTGGCGCCGGTATTTGAGGAACCGGGAAATTCGGCTCTGGTATTTCTACATCAGACACTGGTTTTACACGCTTTCGTGATGCCTCAAAGGCGATGTTGGCAGCCAGCACGATCAAAACGACGACGCTAGCAAAAATCAAAACTGAAACTCGAGATGCTCCACGTAGCGAGAGGACTCGCATCGTGGCAACGACCATAATCCAGAACAAGCTTGCGGGTATTAGTACTTTCCAGCCAAACTTCATAAATTGGTCATAACGCAGCCGGGGAAGGGTTCCGCGCAGCCAGACAAAGATGAAGAAGAATCCAATGACTTTCACCATGAACCAGACCAGCGCGAACCAGCCACCTAGCCAATTCTCGGTGAAAGTAAGTCCAGGAAGAGCGTGGTAGCCACCAAGGAAAAGGGTAGTTGCGAGCGCGGAAACCGCCACAATGTTGACGTACTCAGCGAGGAAGAAGAGCGCGAATTTAAGCGAGGAATACTCAGTATGGAAGCCACCTACGAGTTCGCCTTCGGCTTCTGCCAAGTCGAATGGAGCACGGTTTGTTTCGCCCACCATTGAGATCGCATAAATTACGAAGGACGGAAAGAGAACAACCGAGTACCACCACTGTTGTTGAGCAGCGACGATATCTGAGGTAGACATCGACCCGGCGTAAATGAAGACCGCAACAAGTGAGAGTCCCATCGCAACTTCGTACGAAATGACCTGTGCACTTGAACGCAATCCGCCTAGTAGTGGGTAGGTGGATCCCGAAGACCAGCCCGCAAGAACAATTCCGTAAACACCTACGGATGCGATTGCCAGAACATAGAGCACACCAACTGGTAGATCAGTCATCTGCATCGCGGTTTTATGCCCGAAGAGCGTGACAGGACCAGTAATTGGAATCACCGCAAATGACATGAAGCACGTTGTCGCGCTAATAATCGGAGCGATAATAAAAACGACCTTGTCGGCCGCAGCAGGAATCAAATCTTCCTTCAGCGCCAATTTCACACCATCTGCCAGACCCTGGACGAGTCCGAAAGGACCGACCCGGTTGGGACCAAGGCGCATCTGCATCCGAGCCACGATCCTGCGCTCGCCCCAGATAGCTACTAGGACTAGGAGGACGGAAATAATAAAAACAAGTAGACCCTTGACGAGAATTAGCCATCCTGGATCTTGCCCGATCAACGTTGCGATTGTCATTACTCCTTCACCACCGTTACGACAGCGCCACTGGCGATACCTAGAGTGGCAAGCAAATGTGAACCACGAGAGTTTCGTGGCAACCAAATCGCGTCATCATGAATTTCTTCAACGAGTGCGGGGAGCACGACGGTGCCGTGCGTAGTGGAAACACAGATCGAATCACCGTTGACAACTCCCAGAGCAAGGGCACGTTTTGGCGAAATAACGGCGACTGGCTTTCTGGCTGTACCCGCCAAGTTCGCTTCGCCCTCTTGAAGGGTGCCCGCATCGAGCAGACGACGCCATGAAGTCAACCGGGCTTCGTTCTCTTTGAGTGCGGGAAGAGTGGATTGTGACACCGGTACAAAGTTGGCTTTCGACCCGTCCCATGAACCGATTGCTGCGAACTCCTTCGCAGCAGCCTTGACGCTCTCAAGTCCGATTGGGCGCGACATTTCATCGGCAATCATCGAAAGAATCCGTAAATCAGAGCGGTGCAAAGAGTCAGTGGCGGCTGCTTCAAAAGCACGTGCACGACCCTCCCAATTGATGAACGAACCCGATTTTTCCGCGACGGTTGCGACCGGAAGCACGACATCTGCCACTTTGGTTACGAAACTTGGTCGAATTTCTAGGCTAACGACAAATGCATTCTTGAGGGCAAGTTGCGCCGCATGATTGGCGGCGGCATCAAGTGGGTCAACGCCTCCAATCACAAGGACTTCAATCTCACCCGCATTGACTGCAGCAAAGATCTCATCGCTGCTTAATCCGATTTCGCTGGGAAGAGAATCGACATCCCATGCCGCTGCCAGATCAACACGTGCCGCGCCGTCATTGACCGAACGCCCACCAGGAAGCAGGTTTCCAATAGCACCGGCTTCAAGTGCACCTCGCTCACCGGCACGGCGCGGAATCCAAGCAACCTTTGCACCCGTCTTATCTGCGAGTGCAACAACGGCAGACAGCGCACCGGAACTCTCGCAAGCACGTTCTCCGACGAGAATCAGCGATTTATCGGTGAGTTCTTGGGTTGCGATAACTGAGGCCTCTGCACCAGGTGCGACGCAGACAAAATTCGCCTGCAATTTCTCATTGCCAATCGAGAGTTTGCTCGCGATCGCAGTAACTTTCAAACCACGCTTGCGAACTTGCTTCTTCAATCGCAAGAAAACAATGGGCGACTCTTCTTCCGGCTCAAGACCAACCAGAAGAATCGAATCAGCATGGTCGATATCCGCATAAGTAACAACTGTTCCAACAACCTTCGATGCAAGGAAGGAGCGCTCCTCTTCTGAAGAAACTCGGGAGCGGAAATCTATGTTATTGGTTCCGAGAACAACTCGCGCAAATTTGCTGTAGCCATAGGCATCTTCCAAAGTTGCGCGGCCGCCAACAAGAACGCCGGCTTTCTTTCCACTTAAACCTGCGACGATGGCAGCCATTGCTTCTGGCCATGACGCAACTTGGAGATCTCCCGCTGCATCACGAACCATTGGAGAGGTGAGACGATCGGCGGCGGTGGCGTACTTAAAGGCCCAACGACCCTTGTCGCAGTTCCACTCTTCGTTTACTTCGGCATCTTCTCCGGCAAGTCGGCGCAGAGTTTTTCCGCGGCGAACATCGGTGCGAAGTGAGCAACCAGATGCGCAGTGTTCGCAGGCACTTGGTGTCGAAACAAGATCAAATGGACGGGCGCGGAATCGATAAGAGGCACCCGTGAGAGCACCAACTGGGCAGATCTGCACGGTATTACCCGAGAAATATGACTCAAAGGGCTGCTTCTCATAGATGCCCACTTGTTGGAGCGCGCCACGCTCATTCATCGTGATAAATGGATCCCCCGCTATTTGTTCGGAGAATCGAGTGCAACGCGCGCAGAGAATGCAACGCTCGCGATCCAAAAGCACCTGGGATGAAATGTTGATCGGCTTCTCAAATGTCCGCTTCTTCCCGGAGTAGCGGGACTCTGCCTGACCTGTGCTCATCGCCTGATTCTGGAGTGGGCACTCACCCCCCTTGTCACAAACCGGGCAATCGAGCGGGTGGTTGATGAGCAAGAACTCCATCACGCCCTTCTGTGCCTTTTCGGCAACCGCCGAAGTCAATTGTGTTTTTACGATCATTCCTGGCTCTACAGGGATGGTGCAGGAAGCTTGCGGCTTTGGAAATGCCCGACCGTTGATTTCAATATCAACCAGACACTGTCGGCACGCTCCGACTGGATCCAAAAGCGGGTGATCGCAGAACCGAGGAATCATGATTCCGAGTTTCTCGGCAGCGCGAATTACCAAAGTTCCCTTCGGCACGGTGACATCAAATCCATCTATGACGAGAGTGATCATGTCAACCACTTCAGTTGTTTGTTCAGTTGTTTGCGTCGTCATAACTATGCACCCGCTTTCGCACTCGCAAAGAGGGTGGAAGCGTGAGAGTCAAATGGACATCCTCCGTGAGTCAGGTGCGCAATGTATTCATCGCGGAAATGCTTGATTGAAGAAGTGATTGGGCTAGTTGCGCCATCACCTAGAGCGCAGAACGCGCGACCCAGAATGTTGTCGCAAATATCCAACAACTTCTCGAGATCTGCGGCGGTGCCCTTTCCGTTTTCAAGATCGCGAAGTATCTGCACCAACCACCAGGTTCCTTCACGACATGGCGTGCACTTGCCGCATGACTCGTGCTTGTAGAACTCACTCCAACGCAAAACAGCACGGACTACGCAGGTCGTTTCGTCGAAAATCTGCAGTGCTTTAGTGCCAAGCATCGAGCCCGCTGCCGCAACACCTTCGTAATCCAGCGGCGTATCCAATTGAGCTGCAGTGAAGATCGGCGTAGAGGAGCCGCCAGGAGTCCAGAATTTAAGTTGGTGTCCCGCGCGAACTCCGCCGGACATCTCCAGAAGTTCGCGGAGGGTGATTCCCAGCGGCGCTTCGAACTGTCCTGGATTGGCGACATGTCCAGAGAGAGAATAAAGAGTCATTCCCTTGCTTTTCTCGGTTCCCATGAAAGAGAACCACTCGGGGCCATTGGCGATAATCGCTGGAACTGATGAGATGGATTCAACGTTATTTACTACTGTTGGACGCGCATAAAGACCGGCGATCGCTGGAAATGGCGGGCGGAGTCGTGGTTGGCCGCGGAATCCTTCGAGGGAATCGAGAAGGGCGGTTTCCTCGCCACAGATATAGGCACCGGCCCCAACATGGAGTACTAACTCCAACTCGACTTCGGTTCCAAAAATATTCTTTCCTAAATAGCCCGCTGCATAAGCATCTTCAATTGCCTGCGTAACGCGACGAACCACATGTGTGACTTCACCCCGGACATAGATAAAAGCCCGCTTCGCGCGGATCGCGTATGAAGCGATGATGATGCCTTCGACAAGTACGTGTGGGTTGGCGAGAAGTAGTGGCATGTCCTTGCAAGTGCCGGGCTCAGATTCATCTGCGTTGACAACTAGGTAGTGATCCTTGTTGTCGCCTTGCGGAATAAAGCCCCACTTCATGCCAGTTGGGAAGCCCGCTCCGCCTCTTCCGCGCAGCCCCGAATCCTTAACCAACTGAATAACTGCGTCCGGTTCCATGGCGAGCGCTTTTTCAGCAGCCTTGTACCCACCGTGACGCTTATAACCCGTCATAGTGAAAGAGTCTTTTTCATCCCAGTGTGCCGAGAGAACTGGCGTCAACGTTGTCATGCCGGTGCTCCCTTTTTGGAAATATCAAGTCCCAACAAAGAAGGTGCTCCCGCTTGAACACCCTCATGTGCTCGCCCATCATTTAGACCAGCAAGCACGGCTGAATTCTCTTTCCACGTGGGAAGTTTGTTAGGGCCACGAGTCGGTGCGGGCGGATTTCCCGCGCGAGCGCCATCGACTAGATCCTTAGCAGATTGAACGCTCTGGTTGTCGTAGAACTCCCAGTTGGCCATGACTACGGGGGCGTAATCGCAAGCGGCGTTACATTCGATATGTTCGAGTGAGACTTTCCCATCGGCAGTCACGCCGTCATTTTCAATACCTAAATGCTCTTTGAGGCCTTCAAATATTGCATCTCCGCCCATGACTGCGCAGAGGGTGTTGGTGCAGACGCCAACGTGATACTCGCCCACAGGTTTGCGTTTGTACTGGGTATAAAAGGTCGCAACCGCCGAGACTTCAGCCGTTGTTAGATCAAGTTTTCCGGCAATTGTCTCAATACCTTCGCTCGTTACGTATCCATCTATTGATTGGACGTAGTGAAGCAGTGGCATAATTGCCGAGCGGATCCGTGGATAGCGACCGATGATTGAGTCCATGACGACGAGGTTTTCGCTGCTAAATGCCATTATCGATCAACACCACCCATCACCGGATCTATAGAGGCCACTGCGGCAACGACATCTGCGATCAAACTTCCTTCGCACATTGCCGATGTTGCCTGCAGATTGTTGAAGGATGGTTCGCGGAAATGAACTCGATAAGGGCGAGTCCCTCCATCAGAAACTAGATGCACGCCAAGTTCTCCTCGTGGTGATTCGACTGCGGTGTAAACCTGACCTGCTGGAACACGGAACCCTTCGGTCACCAATTTGAAGTGGTGAATGAGGGACTCCATCGAGGTGCCCATGATCTCGCGAATATGGTCCAGCGAGTTGCCCATTCCATCTCCACCAATAGCCAATTGAGACGGCCAAGCGATCTTCTTATCCGCAACCATGACTGGAGCGCCAACAAGCGCCTCCAACTTATCGACACACTGTTCGATAATTCGAAGGGACTGCTCCAACTCATTCATCCGGATTAAGAAGCGGCCGTACACGTCACAAGTATTTGCAGTCACAACTTCAAATTCGTAATTCTCATAACCACAGTAAGGCTCCATTTTGCGAAGGTCCCATGGCATACCTGTGGAGCGAAGAACGGGTCCGGTGATACCCAAAGTGGTCGCACCCGCCAGATCTAGATAGCCAACCCCTTCGGTTCGTTTCATCCAAATTGTGTTGCCGATAAGCAGCTTCTCATTGTCTTTGAAATCGCGACGCAATTCCTTGACCGTCTCGCGGATCTTCGTCAGTGCATTTGGAGGCAGATCCTGTGCTACCCCACCTGGACGCACATAAGCCATATTCATGCGTAAGCCCGCTATCAATTCAAAAACGTCAAGCACTTTCTCGCGCTCTCTAAAACAGAAGATCATCGGCGAGAGCGCTCCGAGCTCGAGCGCTCCAGTTCCGAGTGCCACCATGTGAGAGGAAATTCTATTGAGTTCCATCATCATGACGCGAATGACGCTTGCGCGCTCTGGCACATCCTCGGTAATACCAAGGAGTTTCTCAACACCCAGGCAATAGGCAGTCTCATTGAAGAGTGGTGCTAGATAGTCCATCCGAGTAACGAAGGTGACACCCTGCGTCCAACTGCGATACTCGGCATTCTTCTCAATACCTGTGTGCAAGTATCCGACTCCAGCACGGAGCTCCGTGATGGTTTCACCTTCGAGTTCAAGGACCAGTCGAAGGACTCCGTGCGTTGAGGGGTGCTGCGGTCCCATGTTGACGACAACGCGCTCTTCCTTCGTCGCACCAATTTCAGTGACGAGTGAATCCCAATCACCGCCAGTAACCGAGAAAACGCGTCCTTCGGTTGTCTCGAGTGAGGATGCGTATGGGTCCACAATTGAACCTGAAGAAGTACTCATCTATATGACCTTCGCTCATTCGGAGGTGGCACGGTCGCGCCTTTGTACTCCACGGGAATTCCACCCAACGGATAATCCTTACGTTGGGGATGTCCGCGCCAATCATCTGGCATCAAGATACGAGTTAAACCTGGGTGAGCATCAAAAATAATTCCGAACATGTCAAAGGTTTCACGTTCGTTCCAGTTATTGCCGCCCCAGACTTCTACCAACGAGGGAATGTGTGGATCAGAATCAGATACGGACACTTCGAGTCGAATACGACGATTGTGTGTCATGGAAAGAAGCGGATACACCGCATGAAGTTCGCGATTGGTATCGGTTGGATAGTGAACCCCACTGACACCAAGACACATCTCAAATAGAAGTTTGTTACGCAGAATGAGGGCAACTTCAACTAATTTCTCACGTTTCACATGCAAAGTAAGTTCGCCGCGATAGACAACGATATGTTCAATCGCATCTGCAAAATCTGGATATGCACGCTCTAAATCGTCGACAACTTCATCAAAATAAGAGCCGTAGGGTCGCTCACCTGAACCAGGTGATGTGGCGGCACGCACCAAGCCTCCATAGCCTGAGGTATCACCAGTGTCTCCGGACCCAAACGCCCCATGTCCCACAGATAAATTCTTCTCTTTTTTCACGCAAGCAAACCCTTCAATTGATGAGTTGGCTTGGCAGCCATCGCTGCTGCTTCAACTTCTTGAATGATTTGCTGACGATTCGAGCCGAGCTTCTCATCAAAGATTTGAGCGTGGAGTTTCAAAATCGCATCCATCAACATTTCTGGACGCGGTGGACATCCCGGTAAGTAAATATCTACGGGCACAATGTGGTCGACACCTTGCACAATGGCGTAATTGTTGAACATCCCGCCAGAGGAAGCACACGCCCCCATCGCGATAACCCATTTTGGAGCCGCCATTTGATCGTAAATCTGTCGAAGAACGGGCGCCATCTTGTTTGAAACCCGGCCGGCAACAATCATGAGATCAGCTTGGCGTGGGGATGCTCGAAAAACTTCCATCCCGAAACGTGCGAGGTCGTATCGACCTCCGCCAGCGGCCATCATCTCGATTGCACAGCATGCGAGTCCAAAAGTAGCCGGCCAAAGTGAGTTCTTGCGCATGTAGCCAGCAAGTTTCTCAACGCTAGTTAGGACAACTCCGCTTGGTAATTTTTCTTCTAGGCCCATTTTTAATCCCACTCCAGTCCGCCGCGGCGCCAAACATAGGCATACGCAACAAAGACGGTTGCAACGAAGATTCCCATCTCAACCAATCCAAAGAGCCCTAACTTGTCGAAGGTGACGGCCCACGGATAGAGAAAAACAATTTCAATATCGAAAATGATAAAAAGCATTGCGGTCAAGAAGTATTTGACGGGAAAGCGCCCGCCTTCAGCTGCTTGCGGACTTGGTTCGATTCCGCATTCATACGCTGCTGATTTCGCACGGTTGTAACGCTTGGGACCAGTGACAGATGTGACTATCACCGAGATTGCTGCAAAGCCAAAACCGATTGCGCCGATAACAAAGATTGGAATATACGGGTTCGATGCAGTTGTCATAATGAATGAAATCCTAGGCTCGTCAGCCCCATACCTCTAATCACTTTGCCTTCATTGCCCTGTGAACTGCGACAACTCCACCAGTGAGATTCGTCCATCCAACCTGTTGCCAGCCAGCATCGGCAATTCTGTGAGCAAGGGCGGCCTGATCTGGCCAGGCTCTAATGGATTGGGCCAGATAGATATAGGCCTGCGGATTGCTTGAGGTAATTCGGGCGATAGAGGGGAGTATTCGCATCAAATAATTGCGGTAGACAAACCTAAAGGGTCGCCAGACCAGGGAAGAAAATTCAACGACAACCAGCTGACCGCCGCCTTTGGTGACTCTGAGCATCTCACGCAGGGCTTTATCAATATCCGCGGTATTTCGAAGACCAAAAGAGATGGTCACACAATCGAAATGTCCATCCGCAAAGGGCAGATTGAGGGCATCGGCCTTGGTAAAAGGCAGGTCGGGACGGGCTTTTCGCCCGGCCGCCAACATCCCCTCCGAAAAATCTGCCGGGATAACCTCGGCTCCGGCTCGGGCCAATGGTTCGCTGGAAGACCCCGTCCCCGCCGCTAAATCCAAGATCTTCATCCCGGGCTTTGGGTCGATAATGGCGGTGGCCGCCTTTCGCCAAACCTTTGCTCGCCCCAGGCTGAGGAGATCATTGACCAGGTCATAGCGTTTGGCTACACCGTCAAACATGGCCGCCACCTCATCTGGATTCTTATCAAGATTGGCGCGGGACATGTACTTATTCTCGTGCAGGATAGGCTTCACCTACAAATCAAAATATTTGTCACGATAATTAACCCAGACCTACCTTTGACCACATATGTGACCAACCTAAGGAGCTGTCATGTCGACGATCACCACTTTACGAAGTGCCGTATTCCCACGCTCAAGCGCCCTCAATAACGTACTTCTCGTATCTGGTGGGACACTTTTTCTCGCCGCTCTCGCCCAAATTGCCCTCCCGATCCCTGGCTCTCCCGTCCCGGTAACTGGGCAGACGCTCGGAATTCTTCTTATCGGAAGTAGTTATGGCTCAGTCCTGGGGTTCTCGACCGTGCTGACATATTTACTCGTTGGCATGGCCGGGGTACCTGTTTTTGCTGATGGTGGACACGGCGTTGCCCGACTCACCGGTGCTACGGGTGGGTATCTCATTGGAATGCTCGTTGCCTCCCTTGTCGTTGGAGCCCTGGCCGGTCGTCGTTGGGATCATCGATTGAGCACTGCGCTACCCAGCATGCTTCTGGGCAACGCGATCATCTTCTCCTTTGGCCTTATCTGGCTTCATTCCTTCACGGATAAGAGCTGGGGATGGACTATTTCAGCTGGATTTACACCCTTTATCCTTGGAGAGGTAATTAAAATCGCCATCGCGGGCACTTCGCTGCCTCTCGTCTGGCGATTCGTCCAGAGATAATTTGCGATGCCCCAACTGACACCTGTCACCACCGCGCGCCTCGGCGAGCACCTTCCACTCCTCGAACTCCTCCCGGACGCACATCCCCTCACGTGGGTTCGGCGCGGAGAGGGGTTAGTCGGCTGGGGTGTTCATGCCAGCACCACCGTGAGCGGCCCAGAAAGGTTTCACCAGGCACGGCAGTGGTGGCATCAAGAACTCGAAAAATTGGCCGTCACGGACTCGGTCCACTTATCCGGCACTGGCCCCATCCTCTTCACTTCTTTCTCCTTCTCACCAGATGAGGAGTCCGTCCTCACTATCCCGAAAGTCGTTGTTGGTATGCGGGCAGGGCAGTCATGGATCACCTGGATTGGAGAGGGACCTCAACCTGAACTTCTCGATATCGCGGATTCTGTAGTTCCCGGAAATTATTCGTGGCGAAACGGCACGATCACCGTGGATGAATGGCAAGGCCAGGTCGCGAAGGCGATCGAGTCGATTCAATCAAAAACAATCGACAAAGTCGTGCTTGCACGCGACTTAAATGGATCCACAACAGATCAGATCGATCCACGCTCCATTTTGCGAAACTTGGCAGTGGAATATCCCGCAACGTGGTGCTTCTCAATCGCAGGACTAGTTGGCGCAACCCCAGAACTCTTACTGCGCCTCAACCGTGCCATGGTCACGTCAAGAGTGTTAGCAGGGACGATCAGTCGAACTGGTGATGACGAAAAGGACTTGGCGCTCGCAGCATCTCTTGCGCGATCTTCAAAAGATCTCGAAGAACATATGTACGCAGTTCGCTCCGTGGCAGAATCTTTAGCACCGTTCTGCACATCAACAAACGTTCCAGACTCCCCCTTTGTTCTTCACCTTGCCAATGTCATGCATTTAGCAACGGACGTAACTGGAGCGATTTCTGAGTTCCCACAACATGTGGACACATTTTCGATACTGGAAAAACTCCATCCCTCAGCCGCGGTTTGTGGAACCCCCACGGAAATGGCAACGAAGGCAATTGCCGAGTTAGAGGGTATGCCACGAGGTCGTTATGCCGGACCTGTTGGTTGGATCGATGCCCGAGGTGATGGCGAGTTGGGTATCGCTCTTCGCTGTGGCCAGATATCGCATAACGAAATCAGACTTTTTGCGGGCTGTGGGATCGTGGCTGGATCAGATCCTCAACGTGAACTGGCAGAGAGCCAAGCAAAGTTTGCACCCATGATGAGTGCATTGGGAAGAAACTAAAGCGAACTTATTTTGATGTTTAGTTCTCGTAAAGCACGAGCATTCTCATCACGGCTTGGAACATTCGCGATAACCACGGAGACGCCAACGATCGGCTGCAGCAGTTTTCCACTTAACTGATCAATGCTGGTAACAATCATCGTATCTAGACCAAAAGAGGCGGAAATCGCTGCTAAATCAAGCCCATGTGGGGTTCCGAATATCTCTTCAAACCCTGGGACCCCATTTTGAGGAAGGGTTGAGAAAATTCCGCCGCCGTCATTGTTCACTATGACAAGGCGCAGGTTTATACGCTTCTGACCCATTAAACCGACGAGTCCGGTAATGTCATGCAAGAAGGAGAGATCTCCCAGGAGCGCGACCGTGGACTCACGTTGACTCGCTATACCGAGAGTCATGGAAATATTTCCATCTATGCCAGCAAGTCCGCGATTGGCAAAGGTTTCAACACCGGTTCGCGGGGATGCAAAGCCTTCAAGATCTCTTATAGGTCGAGAAGACGACACGAAGAGTGTTGTGCCCGGTACCAAGCTTGCACCGAGTGTTCGCGCAATATTCTGTTCGGACCAATTAGGAATTCCCGATATGAGTGCCGCGGTTTGTTCGCCGAAGGAATTCCACGTCGCTTCCCACGTTGAATCCTGCTCGAATCTCTTCTCGACCTTTGGCAAGGAGAAGAAGACCTGCGTCGCATTTCGTTTTACATCAATGCTCTCAGCTCTGGGGTCGACTACGAACTCCTGAGCCGCTGATTTCACAAGCGCATTAATCGATCGCGACAGCGTCGTGCGACCAACGACAATTGCGGTCTCGGGACGTAAAAGATCTCTGATCCTTTGCGATGACAAGAAGAGTGAGGCATGTGGAACGGCTCTCGAGAATGAGAGTGGGTCTTCGACAACAAGTGGCCAGCCAATCTCAATTGCGAAGTTCTCAATTTCCTCAACGCTGAGCCCAGCGCGGTCATGACCCACGACGATCACTCCACGTGAAAGAGAGAGCGTCAGCTCTTCTGACTCTTTCAATTCCCCATTTATCCAATGCCCTGGCCTTACTCCCGCTAACCAATCGCTCTCATCATCGGGCAATAAGGGTTCGTCCAATTGAACGTTGAGATGAACGGGACCAGAATGCAAATGGGAAATCACTGCATCCAAATTCGAATCGGGCGCTGAAATATCGGCCGAAAATGAGACAGCAGTGCCAAATAACCCTGCCTGGAGTGTTGTTTGATTGGCACCAGTCTGTCGAAGATAAGCAGGGCGGTCTGCTGATATTACGAGCAGTGGAATTTGACAGTGGTGCGCCTCTAAAACGGCTGGGTGGTAGTTGGCCACCGCTGTTCCACTGGTGCATAGAAGTGCAACGGGGCGTTTAGACGCTTTTGATATTCCAAGGGCAAGAAATCCAGCCGTCCGCTCGTCAATTCGTACATGTAAATTGAGGAATCCGAGTTTCTTGGCAGAGTACAGAGCAATTGAGATAGGAGCATTGCGTGATCCAGGTGAGAGAACCACGTCAGTGATTCCGACTTCAATGATCTGACGAACTATTCCCCGCGCGAGCTGCGTCGAAGCGTTCACCAATGCCACCCCTCTGAAGCAACCCATTGTGAGGCACCAGCATCCCACGTCTGGCGAATTCGATCACGCCACCAGTGGAGGCGATCTGAGGATACTTCGTGCTTTCTCAAAGCAGACGGACTCGGAACAACCGTTTGAACTTCAATCTTTCCATTCTTAATCGGCAATACCCCAATGTCATCGGCGAGCAACTGTCCCGTTCCCAATCCGCAGGCAAAGTCGAGATGCGCAAGTGCGGCGGCAAGTTTCAATCCGTAGGAAATCCCAACCGCAGAATCGAGTGCGCTGGACACGACAACCGGAAGATGATGAGTACTTGCAATTTCCATGGATCGCTTGATCCCGCCTAGTGGGGCGACTTTCAACAGAAGGACGTCAATAGCGCCATTCAAATCGATAGCCAATGGGTTTGGGGATTTTCGTACTATCTCATCTCCTGCTATCTGCACTGGAACATCCAACTCTTTTTTGAGTGCGCGCAATTCCTCGACAGTCACACAAGGTTGCTCGACATACTCGATATCACCCTGAGCATGGATAGCTCGCAGGGCGCGTAATGCCTCTGTGAGCGTCCACGAACCGTTTACATCAATGCGAATTCTTGCCTCTGGCAAAATCTCTCGCACCGTTGCAATACGGGTGAGGTCTGCTTGCAGGTCATTGCCTACCTTGATTTTCACGGTTTTGCAGCCAGAAAACCAGGAGAGTATCCTCGCGATTTCCTCTCGACCGTTGACGCAAGGCAGAGTTGCATTGATATCGATCTCAGTTCGCTTCACCGATGGTGCTGCAACAATGGCTGCTTCAATTCCACTCACCAGCCACGGAACGCACTCACGTGGGTCGTATTCAAGAAATGGAGAAAATTCTCCCCATCCTTGCGGACCTTCGAAGAGTGCAAACTCACGATGTTGCACAGAGCGAAAATTAGTCTTGGTTGGGACCGAAACAACACGTAAGGATTCAAAAATTGAATCAAGCATTTACGGGCGCCTGGGAAATTTTCCAAAGTTAGGAAGGCGCTTCTCTTTATACGCGTCTCGCCCCTCTTGACCTTCTTCGGTCATGTAAAAGAGAAGCGTGGCATCTCCTGCAAGTTGTTGGACTCCCGCCAATCCGTCATCTGCTGCGTTCAAACTCGCCTTCAATAGTCGAAGTGCCAGCGGCGATTGCCGAAGCATCTCTCGGGCCCACGAAACTGTCTCAGCCTCAAGCTCGGCAAGAGGAACCACTGTGTTAACCAATCCCATTTCCAGCGCCTCTTGCGCGTCATATTCACGAGTTAAGAACCAGATCTCGCGAGCCTTCTTCTGACCGACGTGTGCGGCGAGAAGTCCTGCACCATAACCGCCGTCAAATGAGCCAACCATTGGTCCCGTCTGTCCGAACTTTGCATTGTCAGCGGCGATTGTCAGATCACAGACGACGTGGAGAACATGACCACCACCGACAGCCCATCCGGCAACCATCGCCACAACCGGTTTTGGTGTGCGACGAATCTGCACTTGTAGATCAAGTACGTTAAGTCGTCCAATCCCCTTCTTTGCGAGCGCATCATCGCCTAAATATCCATCGTCTCCGCGAGAGGAGATATCGCCGCCAGAGCAGAATGCTTCCGTGCCGGCACCCGTGAGAATAATGACGCCAACTTCCTCTTCATCTCTGGCTAGCGAGAACGCTTGCTGCAATTCAATAATCGTCTGCGGACGAAAAGCGTTACGCACCTGTGGGCGGTTGATTGTTATCTTCGCCATTCCTTCGGCGATTTCATAGACGACATCAAGGAAAGATTCACCACCCGGGCCGACCTCCCATGTCGGGATAGATCGACCGCCAAATTCACGCTTAATCGGTTTGCTCATATTTCCTCCTACGCGGTTACGACCGATAGCCTACGGTGGCAATGGAAAACTCGTCACAACGAACTCTGCGCCCGCTGATACCCGCATCCAACGACCTACCCACTCTGATGGTCGAGTTGGCAAGGGCACTAGCCGGAAAAGGTCCCGCCCTCGGCTTTGGGGATATCAGAACTACCCGCGTCCCCGAGGGGGTAGCTGTTGTCACGGCGACATCCGGATCGACAAGGACGCCCAAGGAGGTAGGACTAAGTGCCTCGGCTCTACTCTCGTCGGCTCGAGCATCTCATGCATTCCTTGGGGCAACTTTCGGACAGGTCTGGTCGCTCCTGCTTCCTCTGAGCCATATTGCGGGCATCAACGTCTTGGTCCGCTCACTCGAACTTGGCACTATGCCCGTTGATCTGCGAGATTCATCGCATAAGCGGAGACAGAAGCAGAGATATAAAAAAACTGATTTCACCGCAATCGTGCCGACTCAACTTTTTCGTGCCTTAAATGGAGAAACTGAGCTCTTGGAACATCTGAAGACGTGCAGAGCAGTTCTCGTGGGTGGTGCTGCCCTCGCTCCTGCACTTGCGACGCGCGCCAAAGCAGCCGGCATCAACCTTGTTACGACATATGGCATGAGTGAAACTTCTGGCGGCTGCGTATACAACGGCAGGCCACTATCGGGCGTTGAAGTGAGGATTATTGAAGGTACCGTGGCGATAAAGGGAACGACGCTTGCCAGCACCTACATCAATGACGAACCCGGATGGCAAGAGTCATTGCAAGACGGTTGGCTCATTACACACGATCGCGGGACTTATGTAAATGGCAGATTAGAAATCTTGGGAAGAGCAGACGATGTCATCGTCAGCGGAGGGGAGAAAGTCTCTATAAGCGCGGTCGAGGAAACTCTGAAAGCCCACTTCGCGGGGGTTGAATTAGCCGCCTTCGCAGTTCCCGACCCAGAATGGGGATCCACGCTTCATATTGCGATTGCAGCCGATACATTAATCTCCGATGCAGAGATTTCCTCACTTCTGGCTCAAACTTTTGGCGAAGTAGGAAAACCTAAGGGATTTCATAGACTATTGGAGTTACCGCTTATCGGTATCGGCAAAATTGATCGAAGCGCACTTGTCCAACTGGCCCAGAGAGGTTTAATAAATTGACGACACTTGATACCTGGGTGAAGGGCGCGCGACCACGAACCCTTGCGGCGGCGCTTGCCCCCGTTATCGTCGCAACCGCTTTGGCCGGAAGTGAGGCGATGGCATCGCGCGCTGCCCTTGCGCTCTTAGTCAGTCTCTCTCTTCAAATAGGTGTCAACTACTCCAATGATTACTCAGATGGAATCCGCGGAACCGACTCAGATCGGGTTGGGCCCATTCGAATCGTGGCGAGTGGTCTGGCAACCCCCAATTCCGTAAAAACGGCGGCGATCATCTCCTTTTTGGTCGGTGCGATTGCTGGTTTAGTCCTGGCCATCCTCACATCGTGGTGGCTAATAGCAGTGGGTGCCACTGCCATCCTTGCAGCTTGGTATTACACAGGGGGAAAGAAACCTTACGGATATAGCGGTCTAGGTGAGATTGCCGTCTTTCTCTTCTTCGGACTCGTCGCGACAATGGGTTCGTATTTTGTCCAGACGGAAGAAATCACTCTTAAGAGTTTTCTAACGGCAATTCCTGTGGGTGCGCTCGCCTGTGCAATTCTGGCAATCAATAACATTCGCGATCGAGAGAAAGACCAAGCCGCGGGCAAACGCACTGTAGCGGTGCGTTTAGGAGATCAAGGGAGTCGCAATTTTTTTGTGGGATTACTTCTGCTTGCCCATCTTTCCTCACTGCTCATTACTCCCTGGGCGTTGCTCACGCTCATTCTCGCTCCGCTGACCTTCCAACTGGCCCACTCGGTAAAATCACAGATTCACGGAAGTGCACTTATCCCCAGTTTGGCCAGGACCGGAGAACTTCAACTACTTTTTGCGGGGCTGTTAGCACTGGCACTGTGGCTCGCATAATCTAGGGTTACACTTTCGGTATGCGTTTCCTATTGTTCATCCTGCCCATTATTTTCACCATTTATACCCTGGTTGATTGCGCAGGTACTGAGACATCGGAAATTCGTAACCTTCCAAAATGGGGATGGCTACTCATAATTATTTTCGTAGGGCTTATTGGCGCAATTGCTTATTGGATCGCTGGTCGGCCGCGTCGGCTGGGAAATTCTGGTGGCAGATACCGCCGAACCCTTCCACCGGATGACAATCCTGATTTTCTGCGAAACCTTTAAAAACCTCAATCACTTAAAGTCGGGCAATTAAAGACCCGAGTACGTGTGCTTTCCCGTACCCCAAATATTTATGTATACGTAATTAAATAAGAAAGTCGAACCCGCAAAAAGACAGAGCCAGGCAGCCTTACGTCCTCTCCAACCTACGGTGACTCGGGCATGCAGGTATGCGGCATACGCAACCCAAGTAATAAAAGCCCAGGTCTCTTTTGGATCCCAACCCCAATATCTGCCCCATGCGTGTTCGGCCCAAATAGCTCCGGCGATTACGGCAAAGGTCCACAGTGGGAAAACAAAGGCAACCAGGCGGTACGAAAGTTGATCGAGGACTTCGAGGGAAGGGAGCCGCTTCGCCCAGGTCTTCCGCTCGCCCTTCTGCTCCATCGCATCCAGGTAAAGGTAGGTCGCCGCAATTGTGTTTGCTAGAAGAAAGACACCTCCCGAGATAATCGCTGCGGAGACGTGGATAACCAACCACGTGGACTTAAGGGCAGGCACTAAAGGGGCGCTGGGGCGGTAAAGGACCGCGACGGCGGTTCCGAGAGTAAGCAATACAAATATCGCAACCAAAAGACCCATCCAGCGCAGGTCATATTTGCGAAGTGTAAAAAGGTAAGCACCGCAGAAGGCGAGGGCACCGGTAATTGAGAATTCGTACATATTTCCCCACGGCACCCGACCAGCAGAGACTCCTCTGGCAGCCACGCCGACAAGGAGAAGTAGGAAACCTAAGATCATAAATGCGGTCGCAACTCGCCCGGCTTTTTCCGTCCGTTTGTAATCCAAAGTCTTAACGAGAAGGTTCTCGGAAGAGGCGTCCGCTTCGGATGTGGCCTCACCCTGGGGTGCGCGGACAGCCCAGGCGGTCTCATATGCGTGAGTAAAAAATGCCAAGGTGAAAACTGCCATAGACGAATAAACAAAATAATTGGAAAGGAACGCCCATGATGAATTTGTCATTCGCCCACCTTCTTCAATACATCTACCAAGGCAACTATCTCATTCTCTAAACCTGGGGCGCCATTTTTTGCCAGTCCCGCCACCTCGACTACGCCATCACGCTGACGAATCCAAATTCGGCGACGGCGAGTGAAAAGGGATCCAAGCAGACCAAGGATGGCAAGAATACCCCCAAGAAGCGCATACAACTTCCCGGGATCCCTCACCACCTGCAGGTTGACCCACGGAACTATTGCGTCAAAAGTGATGCTCCCCCCAGCAAATGTGAATGTTTCACCAAGGTTGAGGGACTTCAAACCAATCTTCTCCATTTTCGAAGTATCAATTCGATAAACAGATTGTGGAATCCCTCGATCTAATCCGAGGTCACCCTTCCAAGCAGAGAGAAGCAGTTTCGGATCAAGGGCTTCTGGAAAAGATGAAAATCCTCCACGTATCCTGTCTCTGGCAGCTGTGGGCAAGAACGAAGCTACAAAACCAAGTTGTGGAGTGGAATCTGGAACTTTGATCGCCCCGATTGAGGACAGATTTGCATCCTGCGGAAGGAAAGGAATCGGACCCTGTAGAACTATGGCACCTGACTTATCTCTGACTGTGACAATGGGCGAGTAGCCATTTGCCTGCAAATAAACATTGGTGTTTCCCAGCGTCAAGGGAGAATTCACTTTGATGGTCCGTTGCACCTTAGGCGCACCAGGCTTTGCAGTCACTGTGACCTTGAGGGTGTAATCCTCCGGAGCGTTTGTAACCGGGTTGTACTTGGCCACGAAATTGTCCATCCTCAACATAAAGGGAGAGAGCGATCGATCTCCGAATAATTTGCCATAACTCAAACTGTCATAGGTTGTTGGTGTATTCGTAAATCGTTCTCCGACGTTGACTATTGCCTCTCCGCGCATACCAAAAAGCGCTCCCAGGCTTACTCCAATGAGAATCAGAATAAGCGCTAGGTGAAAAAGGAGGTTTCCCGTCTCTCTCAAATAGCCTTTCTCTGCCGATATGGATCCATCGACTTCGCGAATGCGAAATCGCTTTCCTTTCAGCCACTTTTTTGCACTCTCGATTTCAGTGCCGGTTCCATCCCATGATTGAAAGAACTCCATCCGATCCAAATACTGCGGGGTCAGCGGGGGAAGAGCACGCGCGGCACGAAGGTGCTCGAACGTGCGCGGCAGAACGCAGCCGATGAGCGAGATGAAAAGCAGAATATAAATAGCACTAAACCAGGGAGACCCATAAACGTCAAAGAGAGAGAAGCGGTCCATCAGTTTCGCCAAGGCAGGATCGTTTGTAAAATATTCCTGAACTTTCATTGGGTTCTGTGTTCTCTGCGGGACTAAGGAACCTGGCACAGAAGCAACCGCTAATAGGAGGAGTAACATCAAAGCCGTGCGCATACTTGTCAGTTGTCTCCACGCAAACCTAAATAAACTGACAATTCCTAATTCGGGAAGATCGGTATGATCGCTCATTTAAACCACCGGAATAAAATTTGAGATCATCGCACGAAGAGAATTCATGACTTCGTTCCAAACTCCAAAGACTTGCAACAATCCAATAAAGATTAAGAACGCTCCTCCGACGTTGCTAATCACATTGCCATGTCGACTCATGAACCGTCGCAGCCTCTCGGACTTATCCAGATACAGCCCGGAGAGGATGAATGGGATACCAAGGCCAATGGAGTAACCCAGCGACAAGATCGCACCTCGGAGCGCGCTTGCCTGCTCAAAGGCCAGCGTCTCAACTGCCGCTAGGGCTGGACCGATGCAGGGTGTCCAACCGACGCCGAATAAGAAGCCAAGAACCGGCGCGCCTGCCAGTCCTCCTACGGTCGACATTTTTGGTCTATATGTAGGCATCATCGGGAAAACTCCCATAAAAATAATGCCAAGTGCGATGGTGAAGAAACCGAGAATTCTGGTGATGCCACTTTGGTGACTGAGAATCTTCGAACCCAGTCCGCCGAAGAGTGCACCATAGGAGACAAAGAGAACGGTAAATCCAGAAATAAACAAAATCGAACCGAGCAGTACCCTCCCACGACTCTTTGACATACCCGCGGCATATGACAGATAGCCCGGCACAAGTGGAAGCACGCACGGCGAAAGAAAAGAGATGAGGCCGGCAACCATTGCAAATGGGAAGGCGACTAATAGTGCGCCATCCAATATCTGATTTACAAAAAGATCTTTCATCCTTTGGAGACCCGCTCAATCAAATCGGTCAACGAAGCGATCGTGATTTCGCCCGATATTCTCGCCGCAACTTTGCCATTTTTATCTATCACTAGGGTTGTAGGAATTGCATTGGCTATGAGGGAATTGTGAAAGCCCAGTAAAAGCGAGTCATCGACAAGGGTTGGGTATGGGATCGCGAACCGTCTGACAAAAGCGCGCGCAGTCGAGAGGTTGTCTCTCGTCAGGACGCCAACGAAACTCACCTCAGGGAAAGTTTCGGAGAGGGAAGCAAGTGATGGTGCTTCCGCACGGCACGGTGCACACCATGAAGCCCAGACATTAAGGACTCCAACACGCCCCTTTTCGAGCCGGTAATAGGCGCCATCCAGAGTCTTTCCTTCAATTTTCGGAGCGGAGATTCGATCTTTGACATCGACAGTAGTAACAGCGCCGTTGCCTGCAATAAAACTTCGTGATCCGGTTGAAGAACTTCTACCGGCGCAACCAGATAGGAATAGTGCGGCCACGACCCCGACAAGGGATAAGCGCCAAATCCCTTTCATTACTTCTTCACTAGATGACGCGCTGGTTCTGAATAACTAATTCCCGCAATCATGTCCTGGTCATCGAAATGTATGGTTGTGACGGAGGCAAGTGAGCACTCCCTTTTTCGGGGATCATGGATCATGTGTCTTCCCTCAATTGAACTGCGAAGGATCCAAATAGGAAGCTGATGAGAAACACAGATTGCATCTTTCCCGCCGGCAGCTTCGCGGGCAGCGAAAACAGCGGCCAGCATCCGATTTACTTGCTCAACATAGGGTTCACCCCATGAAGGTTTCCAGGGGTTCCAGAGATGTCGCCAAGCCCTGGGGTGCAGCAGCGCGCCATCACCTACTCCGAATGGCTCTCCTTCAAAAATATTAGACGCTTCAATCAATCTTTCATCCGTAGAAATTGGCAGATTGTGGGCTTGCGAAATCGGTAGCGCGGTCTCTTGTGCTCGCTCCAGCGGCGAGACGTGGAGCGCGCCAAGATCAAGGCTTTTGGACCATTCGCCCAAAGTTTGCGCCATTTCCTGACCGCGCTCAGATAATCGCCAACCTGATTGGCGACCATAGAGAATCTTTTTTGGATTTTCTACTTCACCGTGACGAATGACATGAACCTTTGAAGCCCCACTTGAGATCATAGGGAAAGCATAAAGCGTTGGCGTCTTCTCCAAATCGCTAGGCTAGGCACATGGCTCCCACCCCCAAAAGAGCAGCATTCTTCGATGTCGATAACACGCTCATACGGGGATCTAGTCTCTACTTCCTTGGTCGCGGTATGTATCAGCGCGGCTTCTTCAGTAAATCGGACATCTCACGCTTTGTTCTGGCCAACCTGCGCTTTCGAATGACAGGTAAAGAGAATCCTGAGGAAATGAAGCGCTGGCAGAAGGCGGCTACAGATTTCATTGGCGGTCATAAGGTTGATGACATCGCACTCGTGGCCCAAGCGGTCTATGACGAGTACGTTTCACCCGCTTTGTGGCAAGGAACCATAGATATTGCTCAGAGACATCTGCGCAACGACGAAGAAGTCTGGCTCGTAACAGCAGCGCCGCAAGACTTAGCCCATCTAATATCGGAAAGACTTGGTTTCACTGGTGCATTGGGAAGCCGGGCTGAAATTAAGGATGGGGTCTACACCGGTGCAATGTCCGGCAATCTTCTACACGGCAAAGAGAAGGCAATCGCGATTGCAGAGTTGGCCATCAAGCGTGAATTTGATCTGGCGAA
Source organism: Candidatus Paceibacterota bacterium (assembly GCA_035530615.1). NCBI lineage: Bacteria > Bacillati > Minisyncoccota > Minisyncoccota bacterium. Next base: position 235,360 of record DATKUL010000003.1, on the reverse strand, counting down.
TTGTTACGCCTACTCAGATAGCCATAATGACCTCCCACTCCTACTTGCAGTCGGACACCCGAGCGCCATTAATCCTGATGCCGTGCTGAGAATTCGCGCCCTCCGCGAAAAGTGGCCAATCCACGATTTCAGACGGGCACGCGTCATCAACCGAATCTGCGGTCCTTTCTTTAGTCGCGTCGCCTCTGTCGCCATCTTGCTGCTACCCCGCGGCAAACGCGAGAAGGATCGGTAAACACTGACCTCTCCCAAGCACTAATGTAGAGCGGTTATGGAAACGCGCTCCTTTACTGACTACCTCCGTGGGCTAGATGACACGGCGCTCCTCTCCATGTTTGCCCTGCGGCCAGACATTGTCTCGCCAGTCCCCCCTGAACTCTCTTCATTGGCTATCCGCGCGAACTCTGCACCAAGCCTTTCTCGTGCAGTTGAAAGTCTCAATGAGTGGCAGTTCCAAGTTCTGGAAGCGTGCACCGCCCTTAATGAACCAATGACCGAGAAAGAAATACTCTCTCTCACAGATACCTCTGCCAAATTTGTCATTCCTCACCTCATCGCAATGGGCCTTATCTACAAATCCAAGGACGGTCTGCGTCTACCCAGCACTTTAAGAGATGTACTAGGCAACGAACCTGCTGGACTCGGTCCCGCTTCCATGGCGAAACTATCGATGAAGAAGTTGGATGAAGCGCCAGAGGCATCGAAAAAGGTTCTAGAACGACTGACCTGGGGGCCACCACGCGGAAGCGTGGGTGACATTCGCAACCCAGGGCCGGGTATTGCCTGGTTGTTAAAAGAGAATTTCCTCATACCGCTGGACCAACGCACCGTTGTGCTCCCTCGTAATGTGGCCCTCTATTTACGCGGTGGGAAAATCCATAAGAACCCCGTGCCAAATCCACCGATTCTCAACGGAAAGAAGATCGAACAGAAAGCGGTTGATCGTGCGGCAATCGCCAATATTGCAACTCTGCTTCGCTGGTGCGAAGAGATTCTCAATTTCTGGTCGGAGGAGCCACCTAGTGCATTGCGTGCCGGAGGCTTGGGCGTCCGTGACCTCAGAGCAACAGCACAGCACCTGGGAGTTGATGAAGATTGCGCTGCGTTCGTCGCAGAACTCGTCTATCTCGGTGGACTTGTTGTTATCGACACAGACGATCGAATACTCCCCACTCACGCTTTTGATCTCTGGCTCACGCAGAGTCCACAAAGTCGTTGGCGCAATCTGATTTCACTCTGGCTACTAACCTCACGGGTCAGCGGACTCATTGGGAGGGTGGAGTCAAAGAACATCGCTGCACTCGGTCCAGAACTAGATCGCATCAATGCGGCAAGTGCTCGGAGAACTACTCTTGGGATCCTAAACGATCATCCCGGCATATCTCCCGACATGGAAAGTCTCCTCGCTCTGGCCAAATGGTTGGCACCTTCGCGCCGAAATTCCTCCATACAGGCCGATTTGGTTCGATGGACAGTTCGTGAAGCTGAGTGGCTCGGAATAACTGGACAAGGCGTCATTTCACGATATGGCGTGCGACTTCTCCAAGCAGATAGCGAACTTGAGATTGATAAAGATTTACCAAAATCCATTGATCACATTCTCATCCAGGCAGACAACACCGCAATAGCGCCTGGCCGCCTGGAAATTGAGATCGCGCGAATTCTCGATTCCATCGCTGATATTGAAAGTCGCGGCGGCGCCACCGTCTATCGATTTAGCGAAACGTCGATTAGGCGAGGACTAGATCATGGCCGGACTGGGGAAGAAATCAAAGACTTCCTAAGGAAATGCTCGAAAACTCCCCTTCCACAACCACTTGATTACCTCATTACAGATGTCTCTAAACGACATGGTCGTCTCCGTGTCGGCAATACAAGTGCATACCTGCGCTGCGAAGACCCGACTCTCATCACGCAAATTCTTAGCGACAAGAAACTCGAAGGATTACCACTTCGTCGGATTGCACCCGAAGTTCTGGTCTGTGATCTTGAAGCAAATGAAATAGTTCCAGCTCTTCGTCTGGCAGGGTATTTACCAGCTGCGGAATCTGGTTCGGGAATTCTTCTCACTGGCCAGCGCCTCAATCGCGCCAAGTCAAAACCTCGTCCACCAAGAGTGATGGGGGATATCGAAAATCCCGCGGAGGAGGCACTCCTAGCAGCGCTCCGCTCACTGCGTGCAGGAGAGCGATCAAGTCATAAGCAGAATTCACTTCGGAAAATTGCGGCCGACGCCCTCGGCTCGCTTCCAAGAACGAGCGCAAATGAGACCTTGGATCTCCTCAACACATTTATAAAGGAAACTCGAACTCTCTCCATCGGATATGCCGATAACAACGGAGCTGTGACGCACCGGATCATTGATCCGCTGAGCATCAGCGCCGGCTCCCTTATTGCGCGCGATCACGGCACCGGCGAGATTCAAACCTTTCGAATTCCGCGCATAACTGGCGTTGCCCCACTTTGAGTACCCCAGTCGAGTCTTCAATTCCAGCCAAGATAGGGAAGAATGGCGCCCATGAGTAGTGCTTCCATGCTGACCGAACTAGAAACATTGGTGCGCTGCGAGTCCCCCAGCGAAGATCTTGCGGCCTGTTCTGAAGTAGTACAAGTCGCCAGCGATATTGCCTTGCGAGTTCTCGGCAAGCCCGCCCGAATTCGCAGCGTAAAAGGACGTCCTGTCTTCTGGTGGGGGAATGAAAAGCCACAAGTTGTCCTACTGGGACACCTGGATACCGTCTGGCCCAAGGGCTCTTTCCAACCACTCTGGGACGTAACCGGGGATGTCGCGCGGGGTCCGGGAATTTTCGATATGAAAGCGGGATTTATCCAGGCGCTCTTTGCACTGCGCGGAGTGGACGGCTCGATTGCCCTCGTTGCGACAACGGATGAAGAAACGGGCAGTGCGACATCTCGAGAAATGATTGAGGAAATCTCTCGATCAGCACAAGCGGTACTCGTGCTGGAGGCCTCAGTTGATGGAAAGGTCAAAATTGGCCGAAAAGGCACGTCTATGTACCAAATATCCGTGCATGGCAGGGCAGCGCACGCCGGTCTCGAACCGGAAAAGGGAATTAACGCCACTACCGAAATGGCCTCGATTGTTCTGCAGATGGCAGCTCTAGAAAACCCGTCACACGGAACAACGGTTGTACCTACTGTCCTTCGCGCGGGCAACACCACAAATACCGTCCCTGATCTAGCAACCCTCGATGTCGATATTAGGTCCTACTCAAATGCAGAATTAATCCGCATCGACCAAGCTATCCGCACACTTACGCCCCAGAATTCGAACGCGCGGATTGAGATTTCCGGCGGCCTCAATCGTCCGCCTCTTGAGCCAGCTTCCACTAAATCTTTGTATGAACTTGCCGCAAAAGTTGCCAAGGAGATGGGCTTCGAACTCGGAGCTGCGAGTGTTGGTGGTGCCAGCGATGGAAACTTCGCCGCAGCTGCTGGTGCCAATGTACTCGATGGTTTAGGTGCTGTGGGGTCGGGGGCGCACGCCAAGGACGAGTGGGCTAGCGTCAAAGAATTTTCGACACGGAGCGAATTCCTCCACCAATTTATTAAAGTGTTGCTTCATGAGTGATGGACCACTAATCGTCCAGAGCGATAAAACTCTTCTCCTTGATATCGATCATCCTTTAAGCACTGAGTGCCGCCGCGCTATCGCACCATTTGCAGAGTTAGAACGTTCGCCCGAGCACATTCATACGTATCGGCTAACTTCGCTTGGATTGTGGAATGCCCGTGCAGCTGGGCATGACGCAGAACAAGTGATCGACACTCTCATTAAGTACTCTCGCTACGCGGTGCCTCATTCCATTCTTGTCGATGTTGCAGAGACAATGTCGCGATATGGCCGTTTGCGTCTGGAAGCAGACCCAGTACATGGACTTATTCTCGTAACCACGGACACCGCGGTACTAGAAGAAGTGATCCGCGCAAAGAAGATTGCCCCTTTGCTGGGCGCCAGAATTGACCCGCAAACAACCTGCGTACATGCCAGTCAGCGCGGTCATATCAAGCAGGCGCTCTTGCGACTTGGATGGCCAGCCGAGGATTTCGCAGGATACGTCGATGGGCAGGCCCATGAGATTGCACTCGTCGAAGACGGATGGAAAGTTCGTCCATACCAAATGCTCGCGGCAGAAGGCTTCTGGCACGGCGGTTCAGGCGTAGTTGTACTCCCCTGCGGTGCAGGAAAGACCATTGTTGGCGCTGCCGCCATGGCGCATGCAAAAGCAACCACTCTTATTCTTGTCACCAATACGATCGCGGCTCGTCAATGGCGCGAAGAGCTTCTTCTGCGAACCACCCTGAACGACGATGAAATCGGAGAGTATTCCGGATCCAAAAAGGAAATCCGCCCAGTCACAATTGCCACTTACCAAGTGATGACGAAGAAAAAGAATGGCGTCTACGCCCACCTTGATCTTTTCGATACTCACGACTGGGGACTAATTATTTATGACGAAGTCCACCTTCTGCCCGCCCCTATTTTCCGTTTCACCGCCGATATCCAGTCGCGTCGCCGCCTTGGACTTACGGCGACCCTCGTTCGCGAAGATGGACTAGAAGGTGAAGTATTTTCACTGATCGGACCAAAGAGATATGACGTACCTTGGAAAGAGATCGAAGCTCAAGGGTACATCGCGCCGGCCGAATGTATTGAAGTTCGAGTGACACTGACTGAAGCTGAACGAATTGCCTACGCAACATCCGAACCGGAGAATCGATACCGTCGCTGCTCGACAACCGTGACCAAAAGGAAGGTTGTCGAAGAATTGGCCAAGCACCACGCCAATGACCAAGTACTTGTTATCGGGCAGTACATCGACCAACTTGATGAGCTCGCAGAGGTACTTGACGTACCACTCATTAAGGGTGAGACACCTATTAAAGAGCGTGAACGACTTTTTAACCTATTTCGGAAAGGCGAAATCAAATGCCTTGTCGTTTCGAAAGTAGCAAACTTTTCCATCGACTTACCGGATGCAACGGTGGCTATTCAAGTCTCCGGTGCATTTGGATCAAGACAAGAAGAGGCACAACGCCTTGGCAGAATTCTGCGTCCTAAGCCAGATGGGCGGACCGCACGATTTTACTCCCTGGTTTCACGTGACACTATCGATCAAGACTTTGCCCAGAATCGTCAACGCTTTCTCTCCGAGCAGGGATACTCGTATCGAATTATTGATGCCGACGACGTTTATCAAGGGAAGATTTGAATCTATCTGGGTCGACTCGGAAAAAATCGTGATGCTCGCCGTCAATATGAATCACCGGTACTTGCTCGCCATAGGCTTTCTCCAGAGCAACATCCCCGTCAATGAACCGCTCTTCTATATCAAATTCTCTTTCATTTTGTAGTAATTCCAGCGTACTGACAGCAACTTCACAGAGATGGCAGCCATGCCGGCCGTAAACAGTTACGAGAGGACGCATCATCGACCTTTCTGAGCGACCAACGCCGCCTCTAATAGCACCACTAATAGCACTGTAGCCCACGATCGCGGCACCCTCTCATCCTGATACCTTTTCCCAATATGAAAACTGACCTACGTAACCGAATCCGCATCAGCTTTGCTCTTGTGGCGGTACTTGCTGGGTTCGTAAGCGCCCCCTCTGCTCCTGCGCTGTCTGCCTTTCATGAAATCCCATCCACTATTTGGGGGCACACGTACGCAGGATCTGCAACCACATATGCAACCGCAGCGAAAACTTCAAGTACCAACCTGGAGAAGCAGAGCAATTTCGTCGTCACCTACAACAATTTCCCTGAGTGGGCTAAGAGAGATGTACAAGCCGCAATCGATACCTGGTCGGCGAATTTCGCATCAAGTGTCCCAATTTTGGTGGACGCAACTTGGGGTCGCTCGTCCTCTTCTGGAATTCTGGGGAGCGCGCGTCCCGGCAACTATTTCTCGAATTTTGAAAACACACCGGATGCAACCCTCTGGTATCCCTCAGCTCTAGCAAATGCAATTGCGGGCAAAGATTTGGACCCAGCAAACCCAGAGATAGTCATCCAGGCAAACTCAGATGCGGCTTGGGACATGCGCAACGATGGCGCACCAACGAAAACTGAATATGACTTGGAATCCGTCTTTATCCACGAACTTGGCCACGGGCTAGGTTTCCTCTCCACGAATGCGTTCGATCCATATTTCAAGTATGGAATCCTCGATCAGCCAACTGCCTTTGATGCCTACGCGCAAACCCTGGACGGCCAACGGCTTTCCGACTTCCAATCCCCCTCGCATGACTTAGGAATCGCACTTACGAATACTCTCGTGTGGTCTGGACCGTTAGGAATCGCGGCGAATAATGGTGTGAAGCCGCTTCTTTACACTCCATCTCGGTATGAAGTCGGATCTTCTGTTAGCCATCTTGATGAAGCAACTTTTGCCTCCTCGCAAAATGCAATCATGACTCCCGATTTAGGATCGGGTGAGGTCTTTCACGATCCTGGTCCATTGTTAGTCGCCATGCTCACGGACTTAAGAAATAAACCACCCGCCGGTATCCCCAGCGCAATTCCGCTTCCTCCACAAAATCCCTCTGCGTTGGTTGGAGACCGTTCGACGATCATAACTTTCGATCTGCCCGCCAATGTGCGTCGCGCCCAAATAGCCGAATACGGGATCAGAAACGAGAAAACGGGCGAGCAAATTACCACCACATCAAGTCCGGTTTTTGTCTCTGGGCTAAAAAATGGCGTTACCTACAGCTTCTCCATCTTCGCAAAGAACGATCTAGGACAATCCGAAACGGTCCAGACAAATCCAGTCACACCACAAACCGCGTGGAAGGCGACTATTTTGGATGCAGGTTCTGACGGAAAGCACATAGCTTCCACACTTTTTAGATCTCAACCCGCAATTGTTTATACATCGAGCACAAGGAAGAATCTCAAATTGGCCCTCTGGACTGGCAAAATCTGGAGAAAGATCACGGTTGATGGGCGAGGTGGCACACTCGGGAGAACGGTTCACGACACATCTGGGCCCGTCTCAGTTTGTGTAAGTGGGAGCAATCGAAATCAGACATTACACATTTTCTATTCCGATCTCGTAGATGATGATTTGCGCCATGCAACATACGACGGCAACAAATTCAAGTTTGAGATCGTCGATGGAAATGGACCCATCGTTCAACCATACGATCAGCCAAACAGAGTTAGGACCGCAAGCGATGTAAGCATTAGCAATGCGTGTGCGAGTACTGCAATTGGCCTACAGGTTTTCTATCGCGATGAAACGCAAGGAATTCTGCTTGGTGCGTTCAAAGGGGTGACTGGAAAATGGGCATACGAGCTAGTTGACGGCGATAGAAAGACTGACAATCGAACCACTGGCGATGTTGGTACTCATTTAAGTGCCGTCGCCGTAGGCTCTAAAGTAAGTGTCCTCTACGACTCGGTACTCCAAGTCAATCAACAGAAACAGGTCATCGCTGGTGAAGTCCGACTTGCAACTAGAGCAGGAAATTCGCCACAGTGGAACTACCGAACTTTGGATGCCTCTAACGGCGCGATTGCTGTTGCAGGTTATGGAGTCTCCCTCAATAAGACGGCTGCGGGTGTCATTGCGAGTTGGCTTACCGCCAGCCGAATCTCAATTCCACAACCGACTCAAATCCGATGGGACAATGTTTCCGACCCGACGCTTCCCGTGACACTCACAACCGAGAATTATGGACTCCCAAACGCCCAACTCAGTATTGATACTCGAACCTTAATTTTTGGATGTCAGAGTCGGCTATGCGCTGCCGATCTCAGTTCCGCCGGAGCTAAAAACTCTATTCACCTTATTTCAAATGTACGAGGCACTCTCACCCAAGATAGTGCTTGGGTGAGAGTCAATAAGGTGCGCTATGCGGTGGTTTCGGTCGCAGGTAAAATAAGCCTAGTTAGACCCTAGGAATAAGGAGAGAAGATGTATTACTTGGCGTTGCGACGCTGAATACGGGTTTTCTTCAGAAGTTTCTTATGCTTCTTCTTGGCCATCCGTTTACGTCGCTTCTTAATAACTGAACCCATACGCCACTTTCTCCTTTTGATTTAATGCTTGACCCTCTAAGGGGGTTACATTACCTGGTCAAGGTATGAAAGATGGAAACGCCCAAAGCGCCCCTGCCTAGGACCACAACTCCCAGGTCTCGGGTATATCCAATGGAGACTGGCGTGCCAGCAACTCGATATGCACCAGTAATAGCCCCTTTAGCGTCAAATGCAATCATTACAGAGGTCTGGCTGGCTGGCTTCCAACCTTTTACCCCTTGGATGAGGGAGGTAGATGAGAAGAGGGCAAAGCGGGAGATGACTCCATCGGCCGTCATCGCTGGTGAGGATGACGGGTAGCGGGTAGTCCAGGTTGGCACAAAGGTGGAAGAGAACTTCGTGACGACGGCTTCCATTTTCCCAGCCGTTATTGCGTCACCACCAAGGAATAACGAGTTGGTTGCACTCTGCCATGATCGGGTACTTTTCGCATTCGAACTCCGGATGACCTTGCCGAGTTTTCCTGTCTCCAAAACTGAGGAGATGATTCCATCTCTCCGACCCATCAATTTTGTTCCTGAAATTGATTCAGAACTAGCCCCAAAAATACCAACTGTGTTCTTTGCCATTTTCACCAGGGCGTTTAATTCAGTGTCCACCCTCCCGAGGTTCATGGGTTTGCTCATTACTCCACTCAAATCGGATGTGGCATAAAAACCAGCGCTGCCCGACGTGGTGGACGTGATTCCAGCAAAGGCAACTCCAGAAGAAGTACCGATCGCGGCTCGTACCAGAACTGGTCGACTCATCGCCAGGGTGAAAGTCCCCAACAAGTTTCCACTTCGTGAAACCTTCCAGGCAATCACGTTTGTGAGATCGAGGCGTTGCGGCAACGCAGGTTCAACCTGAACCGAATCAGGATTGAGCGCGATGGGAGTTGGAGTGGTCGAAGGAGCAGAAGTGGCTGTGGCAGTGTCAGAAGGACTCGGGAGGGTCGCAGTGGCTGAGGAGCCAAGAACCCAAATACTTCCCCGTGCATCTATCGTCGCAGCAGTCGCGATTTCATTCTGCCCTGAATCGAGTGCGAGAGACCACTGAACTTGTCCAGTTTCGTCGAGCGCCTGCACATATCCGTCGGTGCTAACCACCCCAGTCACGTTTCCAAACAGGTAGATGTTTCTGCCTCTCACGAGCATTCCGTACGTTTGATCTGCACCGGAAAGTTTCGTGATGAGTGACATAGGTTGAATAGCAACGGCAGGAGTCACGCCCTGGGCAGCCATTGGAAGAGCAACTAGGAGTATTACGGAGACCAAAAATAGGGAAGCTTTCTTCATGATCGCCTCGTTAGGCCAATTCTTGCGAACGATCACGTGCTGCGACCATCGCCTTTTTCACTATTGCCGGCAGATCAGATTGCGAGAAGGAAGCAATCGCAGCAGCCGTCGTTCCATTTGGACTTGTCACATTCTGACGAAGGGTTGCGGGGCTTTTCTCAGAAGCAGACAGCAATTTTGCCGACCCAACTATTGTCTGGATCGTCAACTCGGTTGCAATCGCTTCGGAGAGTCCAAGGTCTACCCCAGCTTTGATCATTGACTCCACAAAATAAAAGAAATAGGCCGGACCTGAACCACTAACCGCCGTGACCGCATCCTGCAAACTCTCATCAACTTCGACAACTCGGCCCGTGGCGGAAAGAAAGTCGCGGACAAATTGAGATTGTTCGGGCGTTACATTTGGGCCAATTGAAATTGCTGCCATTCCCTCGCCAACCAGTGCAGGCGTGTTTGGCATCACGCGAATTACCGGATTTGCCGAATCTAGAAGATGTGAAATGAACTCAATGCGCTTTCCGGCGACAAATGAAACGAGCAACGTCGTTGGGCGAATTAGACCCTTCATCTCAGATAAGAGAGATGCCATATCCTGCGGTTTAACGACAAGGAGCATTACTTCGCTCATTGCGACATTGCTCTCCAAGTCAGCGACTCCTACCCCATAAGTATCAGTCAATTCGGCCGCACGTTCTTCGCGCTTCTCCGAAATGGTGATGGCCTCGGGTCTGACACCCGCTGAGATCATGGCGCTGATAAGCGCTTCACCCATAATGCCCGCGCCAATCACACCAATGTGTCCAGGTTTGTCGATGCTCGTCATGTCTCAAGGCTACCCGCAACTGATGTGCGTTATGAAGCCATAGCCCGTAGGCTCTGAGACTATGTCCGAAATAAAGCCAGGCTTCGCTCGTGATTGGATCGAATTTACCGATCCTAAAGACGAACTTGAAATATACAAGTGCGACTTAACTTGGCTTACTTCATATTGGACCTGTATTTACGGAGATGGCTGTAAGGGAGTTTTCGCCGATCGCCCCAATGATGGTTGCTGTACTGAGGGTGCAATGTACTCAGACGAAGACGACGAAGTTCGAGTTCAGAAGGCAGCCAATTTACTTACTCGCGATATGTGGCAGTTCTATGACCGCGCACATACCGATCTCTCAGGTGGTTCTCTGCAAATCTCAGAGACAGATGAAGAAAATGAACGCAAGACACGAACGGTCGATGGATCATGCATCTTCCTCAATCGCAAAGGTTTTGAGGCGGAAGGATTCACTGGAACTTTCGGATGCGTACTTCACCACCTCGCACAGAAAGAAGGAAAACACTTCGTTGATACAAAACCGGATGTCTGTTGGCAACTTCCACTCCGTAGAAGTTTTGAAACTCGCGAAGTCGGCGAGCGCGAATACTCAATAACGGTCATTGGCGAGTACGAACGTCTTGCCTGGGGCGACGGCGGAGACGACTTCGACTGGTACTGCACGAGTAATACCGAGGCGCATGTTGGCCTCAAACCTGTGTATATCTCCAACCGGAGCGAACTCATCGCACTCTTGGGCCAGGATGTCTATGACATTTTGGTGAAGTACTGTGATGAGAGAGTCGCCGCAGTCAAAGAACTCTCAAAGCGCCAACTCCCCCTATTCGTGCTTTCCCACCCCGCCTCAATCGCATCCGGGCGGATCTAGTCAGACCTTCGCTCTAGGCTGTCCCCATGGCAAAACCCGAGAAGGACCCATACCGCTGTTCCGAATGCGGATGGACAACCAACAAATGGGTTGGTCGATGCGGAGAGTGCCAGGTGTGGGGCAGTGTCGAAGAGATTGCCGCACCAAAACGCCTCTCGCTCGTGCCCGGTGCGGTGACAAAAGATGCCTCCCCTATCGGTGAAGTTGACCTCTCCAGCGCTGCTGCTCGTTCAACTGGTGTATCGGAGTTAGACCGCGTCCTTGGTGGGGGGTTGGTTCCAGGTGCAGCGATCCTTCTCGCGGGCGAACCAGGTGTTGGAAAGTCGACGCTTCTCCTCAGTGTTTGCGCAAAGAGCGCGTCGCGCGGAATGCGCGCGCTCTACATAAGTGGTGAGGAATCAGCTTCACAGGTGCGGCTTCGCGCCGAGCGAATCGGTGCGGTCGATCCCCTTCTCTGGATTGCTTCTGAAAATGATCTCGGTGCGGTTATCTCGCACATTGATTCGGTAAAGCCGGACCTACTTATTATCGACAGCATCCAGACAATGAGCAGTGGAGCCGCCGAAGGCGCCGCCGGCGGAGTAACTCAAGTGCGCGAAGTCGCAGCCGCACTCATCCGGCTTACAAAAGAGCGCGACATCACGCTCTTACTTGTCGGTCATGTTACGAAGGACGGTTCAATCGCCGGTCCCCGCTTGCTCGAACACATTGTCGATGTCGTACTCCAATTCGAAGGCGAACGCCATTCACGACTGCGACTTATCCGTGCAACGAAGAATCGCTTCGGGACAAGCGATGAAGTTGGCTGCTTTGACTTACATGACGGTGGCATTGAAAGCGTTGCGGATCCAACTGGACTATTCACTTCACGACACACCGAACCGGTACCAGGCACGTGTGTGACGGTGACATTAGAAGGCCGTCGCCCACTACTTGCAGAAATACAAGCACTCGTCGGGGCCGGTCGCGAGAACGATTACGGAAATGCCCGCCGAGTCACGAGTGGACTTGATTCTGCACGTACATCAATGACATTGGCCGTCCTTGAGCTCCGCGCCAATATTAGGATTGCTGGCCGCGATGTTTACGCCGCAACCGTCGGCGGAATGAAGATAACCGAGCCAGCGGCCGACTTGGCCCTCGCCCTAGCAGTCGCATCCGCAGCAAAAGGATTAGCACTTCCTGGAGATCTGGTTGCAATCGGTGAAGTCGGACTTGCGGGCGAAATACGAAAAGTGAGCGGTGTCGATCGGAGATTGGCGGAGGCATTTCGTCTGGGATTCAAGCGCGCTCTCGTGCCAACGGGAAGCGACACAAAGATAGATGGTATGGAAATTGTTGAAGTTTCCAGACTTGACCAGGCACTTCAGAGGGTGAAGATCACTGGGGAATGAACTCCTTACTTCTTACCCGAGCGGGCTCCAACCGCCTCTCTCGAGAGATCCAAAGCCGCCTTCGTATCTCTCCAGTTTCGCTGGGCCAGTGCGACGCAGAGACAATCCACAACAGTTAATTGTGCGATGCGACTGGCTGTCGCTCCACTTCGAAAAGTGGTTTCTCGGGCCGATGTATAGAGGACAACATCTGCAAGAGCGGTAGAAGGACTGCGCAGACCATTGGTAATCAGAACAATCTTCACACCACGTGCTTTGAATTCAGTAATAACATCGACAATATCAACGGTTGTTCCACTATGGCTAACGGCCACCAGAACATCATTGGGTTTGAGCAATGAGATCGAAGTAAGGGCAGAATGGGCATCCCTCCATGCAATCGCCTTCTTACCCAGTCGATTCAACTTCAACTGCAAATCCATCACCACATAACCACTGGATGCCACGCCGATCAACCCAATTACATCCGCTTTCTCCCAAGCATCAACGGTGGCCACAAAACTATCTACATCGAGGCGCTCAGCTGTAGATTGAATGGCTCTTGCATCCGCTTGCGAAATCTTGCGAATGACTTCCTCTGGTGAATCCTGAATGGTGATACCACCATCAAGTTCACTTCCATGAATTCCGAGGTGCTCTCTCCGACTCAAATCGCCGACAAGAGCCATGCGAAAATCTGGAAACCCCTTAAAACCCATGGCCTTGCTAAAGCGAACAACAGAGGCAGCTGAAGTTTCGCTAAATGTCGCCAGTTGAGAGATATTCATCCCAGCCACCTCGTCAGGATGATCGAGGACCGCATGCGCAATCGCCGCCTCGCTTGCGTGAAATGAAGAGAATGAATTGGCAATATCTCCTAAAAGATCTTGGTAATTTTTGGATATCTGCCTCGTACCATCATCCATAACCATAGTGTCCCCTTAGCCGTGAATCTTCTGGTGAATTGCCCTCAAAAAAGGTTGCCAGAGCAGTTCCGTGACGGGTATTTCTCCTTCACAGTGAAGGCGGTTTGTCAGGAGAGTAGCCACGCAATCATGCTCCGGAGAGAAAGCAAGGACAACACCGGGGAAGCCGGTGTGCCCAAAAAATTCAGAGGTACACCCCTCGTAAGTATCAGTCCAGCTCCTCAAACCAAGTTGCTGGCCAGAATCAGGGCCAGTTGTGAGGAACTCACTTGTGACTTTTCCAGAGTAACTCCCCTCATCTCGCGCACTTGCATTCATCACTTCGCCAAATGTCAACATATCTTCGGCATCCGTGAAAAGTCCAGCGTGTCCGGAGACTCCTCCGAAGAGGTGAAATGCATTTCCATCATTGACTTCGCCGACTAACACGTGAGTTCGCCACCGATTGAATTGCGTGGCTTCCTCCGGAACTGGAAATGGAATCTTGGAAACAACCATCTGCTTTTCAATTACATCCCCAAGGGATGTAGCAGCCACGGGGACACCCGGCCGTGGCCTTGCATACCATGTTGCATTCATGCCAAGAGGTTGTAGAACCAGATTCTTCACCAAGGTAGGCAAATCTGCACCGACTATTGAGATGAGAATTTGCCCGAGTGAAATGAAGCCAAGATCAGAGTAATGCCGGCCTTCACCTATTGGATATCTCAAGGGCATCCGGGCAATTTCCTCAACTATCATCGCAGGGTCGTGCACCGAAATGTAAAGTGGTCGCCATTCCCATAATCCGCTTCTGTGGAGAAGTAGGTCACGCACCGTTATTTCGTATTTATCGGAATTTGACCATGCACTTAAATATTTCGATGCTTTAGCATCTAAGGAAATTTCACCTACATCGACCAATCGCATTATCGAAGCCGTGGTTGCGAGAACTTTGGTAATCGAACCTGCATCAAAAGATGTCTCCACTGTCATGGGCAAAGGGGAATCGAGTCCGAAGATTTGCCTATCTCCATAGGCATCAATTGTTCTGACTCCGCCGACGGAGAGCCCCAGCACCATTCCCGGGACTTGGGTAAGCGTCTGATCAATCAAATGCTTCATGTCAGGCTCACCTCTCCATTGGCATACTTGATCTGGGAATCTGTCGCCCACCAAGATGCATCCAGGTCATGAACCGCATCAGGCGCAATGGTGGCCGCCAATGCTGCGGCGGCATACACGCCTCGATCACCCTCCATCATGCTTCCAACCAGGGCTTTTACTCCGGCTTCTTTGGCTATCTCAGCCATTTCAAGTGTCGGAGAAATCCCGCCAGATTTAAGAAGTTTGAGATTTACGAAATCCACCGCATCCAACTCAATGAGTTCATGAAGGTCTTGCATGGTAAAACATGATTCATCGGCCATGATCGGCACATCAGTATTACGGCGAATCTGCGCTAACGCCGTCTTATCCTTCGCAGGAGTTGGCTGTTCCAAATATTCAATGATGAGCCCTGCCGACTCAACCCTTTTCAAAAAGTCAAGGGTGTGCCCTACTGTCCACGCTTGATTTGGATCCACCCTAATGCTCGATAGATCCCCAACCATATGATCGATCAACTGAAGTTTTTGAACAGATAACTCGATTGACTCCATGGCAAGTTTCACTTTGTACGAATGAAATCCCTCTGCAATGCGGTTCTGGATTATTGCAGACAGGTCAGCCAACTCGGAGATCGGAATCGTCACATCGGTAGCAATAGATTGCGCTCGGCAACCAAGAAATGCAGGTAAGGATAGATTTTCCATCACCGCGGAGAGATTGAAGAGTGCTACGTCAGCAGCAGCTTTTGTACTCGATACGACCGACAACTCTGCAATACCGGCGCACAGTTCACGTGCAGAGGAGAATGTAGAACCACTAAGAAATTCCTTTATGGGCCCATTTAAATCAACAAGTATCATCTCCAGGGTATCGCCGGTAATTGCTGGTGTCTCAACTGCCTCACCGTATGCAATAAATCCATCATCTGTTTCAATCTTGAATTCAATTACTTCAAAGTTTGTGACAGTGCGCAAGGATGTTCGGAAAGGTTCCTTCAGTTGGCGCAACTTAGTTTGAATAGAGATGCGACTAACCGAATTCATCGAACCTCCAAAAATTGAGTAGGCTAACTTCCATGGAATTCACAATTCGCACTGGCGCAGCGGAAGACATTGATGCCATCGTCCGGATTTTTCGTTCTTGCTGGACGAAGTCATACCGTGATGTACTGAATGAGGAAGTTCGAAATGCCATGACGGAAGAGAGAGCATACGAACTTTGGTTACCGTCTTTATCTACACATGCTGATCGGGAGACTCTCGTTGCCTGTATTGATGATGCTCCCATCGGAATTGCTCGCATAGGCTCCGATCCTGATTTTCCGTCTCGAGGACACCTATTTTCTTTATATGTAGACCCAAAAAGTGCCGGAAAGGGCTTTGGACAGGCGCTCCTCACCGCTGCACTAGATAAATTATCAGTGCGTAAATTTAGTGAAATCTCACTCTGGGTTTTCAAAGCTAATCCTGGCGCAATCGGCCTCTACAAGAAATTGGGCTTTGCACCTACTGGCAGAGAGCGCACAGATCCTCGTTGGCGCACTCTGGAAATGGAACTGCTTCGCAGCCAAGTTACTTCACAACTCTAATTCTTGCCGGCTTAACATCAAGCGGTGTTGGCACGACAAAAGGCCCTGAGCCGGGTGTCAGTGAACCAAGGAGTCTCTCGCCATCCGCCCCGGTGCAACTCGGTATCTGGCCAGGCAACCCATGAAGAGTGAGATATCCAATCAGCGCGAAGGTGATTGACTCTTTTGCTCGTGGATCTATTCCTAATTCGGAGATCGATAAGACTTTACATTGTGTTAAGCGATCCTGCAGTCGCTTCATCATGACCGGATTCGCACTTCCGCCACCTGCAATGAATAGTTTTGAGAGGGAGTTTCTCTCCACTTCACGTGCCACCGTTTCGACGGTGAGCTCCAATAATGTGGCCATCAGGTTTTCGATATTCCACGAATCCACAGGACCTGCATGAGTGATGAGATACGGAAGATGAAATAGTTCTTTGCCAGTGGTTTTTGGGGCGGGCAAAGCATAATAAGGCTCCGCAAGAAATGAGTTGAGGAGTTCGGTATCAACAGTTCCTGCGCCTGCAACTTTCCCATCCTCATCAAAGGAGACGCGACCTTGCGAATGGGCGGAGATTGCCGCATCAAGTAATCCATTTGCCGGACCGATGTCATAGGCAATCGGAAGGACCGATTTTCCAGCAATTGTTATATTCGAAATTCCGCCCAAGTTAAGGGCACCTTCTGGACTTTCACTGTGGCCCAGAAGCAATTGATCCAAAACACTCACCAGTGGCGCCCCATGCCCACCCGCGGCTATGTCGCGGGAGCGGATGTTAGAGAGCACCTGCACTCCCGTTTCTTCGGCAATCCATGAAGCCTCTCCGAGTTGTAACGTCCCCTTGGCTTTGTGGCTGGCATCAATCCAATGAAAGAGTGTCTGTCCGTGTGAAACTATGAGATCGGGCTCAAAGGAATTTTCTGCAATTGCCTTCTGAGCGGCACGTGAAAAAGCTTGGCCGATCAAGGTATCCAGGACGCATACTCGCTCCATATCAATCGAACGAGGAGGCATTGAATCAGCGATCAATTGATGAAGTTCATCTGAATACTCAAGGGATGAAAAACCTACTTGCTTGACTTCGATCACGTCGCCCACCTGTGTGAATTCGCAGCAGGCGACATCTATCCCATCGTAGGACGTTCCGGAAATCATTCCAATTACTTTCATTCACTAACCTCCGGACATGCAACGTAGTGTTTCGGCGAAACTTCTAGTAAGAGAGGCACTCGAGTGCTGCACTCCGGCACTGAAATCGGACAACGCGCATGAAAGGCACAGCCAGTTGGCAAGTGTGCCGGATCTGGTACTTCACCTTGAAGTGTCTTTGAAAGAGTCTCGGGGTTTCCAATAATGCTGTGATCGGGCATAGCAGCGATAAGAGCTCGGGTGTAAGGGTGCAGCGGCCTTTCAATAATCTGATCCCAACTACCAAACTCCACTATTTTTCCTAAGTACATCACGGCAATTACATCGCTTACATAGCGCACCATTGCTAGGTCGTGACTGATAAAAATGTAAGTGAGTCCATATTTGGCACGCAAATCAATTAAGAGATTCATGACTTCTGCGCGTACCGAAACATCCAAGGCAGACACTGGCTCGTCCAGAATGAGAAGATCTGGCTCAGATGCCAGAGCTCGCGCAATACTCACTCGTTGTCTCTGTCCGCCCGAAAGTTGATGAGGGTAGCGATTTTTTAGATCCGATGTAAGACCGACGATTGAGAGAAGCTCCTCCACGCGTGCCACGATTTGATTCTTCGGAACCAATTTATGCACGGTAAGCACTTCAGAAATCGCGGCACCAATCTGCTGGCGTGGGTCTAGCGATGAGTACGGGTCTTGAAAAACTAATTGGACCCTGGAGCGAAGTGGACGCATATGATTCTTCGCCTTGTCAGCAATTTCGCCACCCTCCCACGTGATTTTTCCAACTGTTGGCCTCTCCAGGCCAGAAATCACACGAGCCAGGGTGGATTTTCCACAACCGCTCTCCCCAACGATGCCAAGGGTTTGACCGTTCTCTAAAGAAATGGAGATGCCATTGAGAGCATTAATGAGGGTGCCAGTTGCAAGAATCTTGTACTGCTTCTCGACTTTTTCAATATTTAGGCTCATATTTTGGCCCCTATGGGATGAAAGCAGGAGACACTCTTTTCAAGAGTCCCGACGAGTTGGGGGATCGTGCTGCGGCACTCAGGTGTGGCTTTGAAGCAACGCGGTGCAAAGGAACAAGATTGACCTACGAGCCAGGGCTTCTGCGGAACCCCAGCAATGGAGGTGAGACGTTTACGCTCTTTATCAGCGGTCGTTGGAAGAGAGGAGAGAAGTCCATAGGTATATGGATGTTGCGGATGGGTAAAGATCTCTTTCACGGTACCCGCTTCCACAATGCGGCCGGCATACATGACTATGAGTCTGTCGACCAAGTTAGCAACGACTCCGAGATCATGGGTAATCCAGAGCATGGACATGTTCCGCTTGCGTCTCTCTTCGGCTACCAATGCCAAAATTTGTTGTTGAATCGTGACATCGAGGGCCGTTGTCGGCTCATCGGCAATAAGTAATTTGGGAGAGAGAATGAGAGCCATCGCAATCATCACTCGTTGACGCATCCCTCCCGAAAATTCATGAGGATAACTCTCCATAGCGCGAGCGACATCGGGAATGCCAACTTCCATCAAAGCATCACGTACCCGCTGCTCCGTATTGCTATCCACCTTTTCATGGGACTCAATGACCTCTCGCAGCTGCTTGCCAAGTTTCATAACGGGGTTCAACGCCGTCATAGGATCTTGATAGACCATGGAAATATCAGATCCTCTTATCTTGCGCATCTCCTCCGCTGAGATGGCGTTGAGATCAATCCCGTTGTACTTTATCGACCCTTGTGTCACTGCAACGCCGCGCGGCAGAAGTCCAAGTATCGAAAGCGCGGTAAGCGTCTTACCAGAACCGCTCTCACCCACTACGCCAACGGCTTCGCCTTCGCGAATCTCGAAGGTGACATCGTTGATGAGGATGCGTGGATCTTGAATAGTGGAGATCGCGAGATTCTCTACCGACAGAAGCGGAGTACTCATGAACTCCTCCGCGCCGGATCCCATGCGTCACGGAGTCCATCGCCTACAAGGTTAAGTCCTACTACGACCATGGTGATGAAGAGGGATGGGAAGACGAGAGTCCACCACGCAAATGCCGCCAGTGACTGTGCGTCAGCGACCATGAGACCTAACGAGGCATCAGGTGGTTGCGTGCCCAAGCCCAGAAAGCTCAGACCAGACTCAGTCAGGATCGCCCAAGAGAGTGAGAGTGCAGTCTGGACGACAATTGGGGCAGTGACGTTAGGGAGAATATGTTTGAGGAGAATTCGCGGCGAGGAATATCCAAGAATTCGCGAGACTTTGACGTAATCCATCTCCTTCACGGCCAAGACCGGCCCGCGCGCTACTCGAATGAAGATTGGCGTGTAAACAATGGCAATGGAGAGCGCAGTATCAACCCAAGAGTTACCCAAGCTATTTACGATCGCCAGAGCCAAGAGAATGGCAGGGAAGGCAAAAATAACATCGCTCAGACGCGTAATGAGCATGTCGAACCACCGACCCAGATAACCACCCAAGATCCCCAGGGTGACGCCGACAAAGGCCGCTATTGAGACCGCCACTATGGAGACGGTTAATGAACGACGAAGTCCATCCAAGGTTCGAGAGAAAATATCTCGGCCAAATTGATCAGTGCCAAACCAATATTTCCCTGACGGTCCCTTCAAAACATCATTGACATTCTGGTTCAAGGGATCGTGCGGCAGCCAACCAAAAGCAGAGCAGAGTGCTCCAATGACCATAATGAAAACCAAGATCGCCCCAATAATTCCACTTGTACTCTGCAAGTAGTAGTGCAGTCCGCCCTTGGTCCCTGCCTCTTTTCGCTTCATCACTTAATCCTCGGATCGATCTTTCGATAAATGACGTCGGTCAGAACGTTGATAGTCACGAACATAATCGCAAAGATCATGACGCTGCTCTGTACGGTTGCGTACTCACGTTTGGTGATCGCATCCAAGACTTGTCGGCCCATTCCTGGCAGGGCAAATATCTTCTCAACAATTACGGCGCCACCTAGCAAGTACCCGAATTGAATTCCCGTCATTGTGACAATAGGAATCAAAGAATTTCTAAGGACGTGGCGAAATTGCACCTTACGTGGCGGGACACCCTTGCCGTGGGCGGTTCGTATGAAATCTTTATCTACCGTCTCCAATAGAGCTGAACGAGTGGTCCGCATAATGGGAGCAGCCACGGCGATACCGAGGACTAGGCCCGGAAACATCATCTGTTGAAAATTAACCCAGGGGTCTTCCCATGGTGTCATGTACTCCAAACCATTTGGAAAATAATGAAAAACATTGGCCATGATTGTCACCATTGCAGTGCTCAATACAAATCCCGGAATCGCCAATGCCAGCAAACCAAATAACTGTCCACCGAAGTCGCGGAAACTGCCGGGTTTACGAGCACTGAACATTCCGATGGCAATACCCATGATGACACCCAAAATGGTGCCGATGAGTGCAAGTTCGATCGTCACCGGTAGCGCTGACTTGGTCAACGCCATGACAGAGACGCCAGTTGAGAAAGAATATCCAAAGTGCCCGGTCAGAAAGCTCCCCATCCAAGAGATGTACTGGAGAAAGAGGGATTGATCGATGCCGTAATAATGGCGCAGTTCGGAAATTTGACCTGGTGTTAATACTCCAGTCTCAATCCCGAAAGAGCCGGTAATCGTGTCGCCTGGAATGACCCGAAGAACCAGGAAGACAAAGATGGAGATACCAAAGAGTGTGGTGATGATGCTGAAGATACGTAAGGTAATAGCAGAAAAGAGGAACCGTTGCAGTTTAGTTACGCCCTGCATCTCCGGTTACTCCCCTCTTTAAGAATTCTTCGAATTAATTACGAGACTTGCCTGCGAAATGCTAAGAAATGGGAACGGTGTGGAGATAGAAATCTACACACCGTTCCCTACTTATTTAGTTCAGGTTTGCTTTGCGAAGTTCGAGAAGTGAACCAGTCGCTAGCGGAATGAATCCAGTCAACGACTTTGAAGTAACGCGGTACTCGTATGGCGAGAAGAGCCAAATCCAAACTGCATTATTTTCAAGTTCCTCAGAAACTGCTTTGTAAGCAGCTCTCCTCTGAGTGACGTTGCCGGTGGACTTGCCCTTTGCCATGAGCGCATCAAGTGTCGCTGATGAGTAACCTGCAACCTTGTTGAGGTTGCCGGTTGAGGTGAAGTAGCGGGTGTACATCGTGTCTGGATCGATGCGTCCACCGTTATTTGCAATGGAAGTAACGAAATCGGCAGCCAACCAACGAGATACGAAAGTCGAGTCATCGACCAATTCGAGATCCATGGTGATGCCAGCCTTTGCCAACTGGGCCTTCAGGCTCTGTGCAACTGCAGATGCGGTTGCGAATTGGGTAGGAGCAACCATTGTCTTAATGGTGAGACCGTTTGGATAGCCCGCCGTTGTTAGATACTGCTTGGCCTTGGCAATGTTGGCCTTTGGACATGGACGATCATTTGGGTTTGATTTGTAGGCTGGGCTGGTGATCGGTCCGATGACGGTTCCCTCACCAGATTGAGCGGTCTTAACAACTTCAGCCCGATCAATCGCGCATTGAATTGCTAAGCGAACATTTACATTGTCCAAAGGGGCTTTCCTAGCATTCAATTGAAGTGCCATGTAAGCAAGGGCAGGAGTCTTATACATTCTTAGATTCTTGCCAACCTGCTTGGCAATCAATGGATCAGTGATGACTGCAAACTGCACTGTTCCAGCATTGAGAGCAGAAAGAACTGATGACTCACTTGGAATTATTCGGAAAGTGACGGTATCCAACTTGGGAGTCTTACCCCAATAGGTTGAATTCTTTACCAACTTAACCGACTGACCTGGCTCCCAAGAAACATACTCGAATGGCCCAGTTCCGTTGACGACCTTTCCAACGTTGCCGGCTTTGATGTCATCACTGGAAAGCATCGCAATGTTGACGCCATCTAGCGAAGCCAAAATCGCTGAATTAGGGGTCGTCAGGTCCAAATTGACGTCGTACTTACTGACGACAGTGACCGACTTGATGGTTAGCAAGTTAGCGCGCGCAGCCGCCTTATTGGCGGGGTCAAGAATTCTCTCGATAGATGCCTTCACATCTGTTGCATCGAAGGTAGATCCATCTTGGAATTTCACATTCTTGCGAAGGTGCAGACGCAACGCAGTGCCAGCAGCGTTAAAAGCCCAGGATGTTGCCAGTCCAGAGCGAATATCAAGCTTGGGTCCCACTTCAACCAAACTGCCATAAACCAGGCCAAGTACACGGACGGTTCCGAAACCGGTTGCGCCCTGCGGATCTAGTTTGTCGATATCAAGAGTGATACCGATGACGAGATCTTTGCTCGCGGCCTGTGCAGGCGCCACGAAAGCAACTCCAGCCACAAGGGCGGCAGAGACACCCACGACTGCAATCTTCTTTCCTAATTTCACTTATTTCCCCTTTCAAGGTGAAAGACATCGGTAGCGGCATCATGAAAAAAAACTTCATAGACCCTGTCTATCCGTGGAAATCATTGCCTCAAAGTTGGAGTTGGTCAAGTGGAGCTAGGCGGAGAGCCTCATAACGTTCGCATAACTTTTGGACGGACTACTGGGAGATGAAGGGCAGAACTAATTTAAATTGAGCGCTTCCTGCACTCGATTCGAGCCCGCCAGCAATCGTGCGCGTGCGCTAGGAGCATCCACGCTCAGAAGGAGCATCAAGATCGCCACTTTCACTTCATTCCCAGATTCCGCTAGCGCTGCCGAGGCCCTTTCGTTAGGAGCGTCCGTGGCCTGCATAATGATGCGAACCGCTCTATCTCGCAGTTTCTCATTGGTGATCTGCAGATCCACCATCAGATTGCCAAATGTTTTGCCCAGCCGGACCATCGTGATCGTAGAGATCATGTTCAGTACCAACTTCTGAGCTGTCCCAGATTTCAGTCGGGTTGATCCGGCCAGCAATTCGGGTCCGGAGTCGATTTCAAGAGGGTGCTCCACATCCTTAGAAATCTGCGAATCTGGATTGGAGGTCAACCCGATCGTCAGGGCTCCAACCTGTCGTGCGTATGCCAGCCCTCCTTTGACGTAGGGAGTCCGACCACTGGCAGCAATTCCAACCACGCAATCTGCGGGGCGAAGATTGATGGAAATCAGATCCTTCTCCCCCGCTTGGAAATCATCCTCAGCGCCCTCAACTGCATGAGTCAACGCGCGTTCACCACCAGCCATTAATCCAAGAACCTGGTCTTCGGAAACCGAGAATGTCGGTCTGCACTCAACCGCATCCAGCACGCCAAGGCGGCCCGAAGTTCCGGCTCCAATATAAATCAATCTCCCACCGTGCATCATTCGCTCAACAATTGCTTCGATGGCACGTTCAATCTTGGGAAGTTCAAGTGCGATGGCCTTTGGGACTTCTGCATCACCTTCATTCATCGCACGCAGAAGTTCAGAAACACTCATCTGATCCAAGTGCCGAAATTTGGAATTCACCTGCTCCGTGCGAAGTAAGCCGAGAGATGAATCTTTAATGCCGCCCATGTAAGACCTTCCGTTCAAATCAAGGTTTTGCCGACCTTAGTTTCATTGGAAACAGTTCAATATATGTCTAGGCTAAAGATGTGTCCAATTATCTGGCGGTTGTAGCGATAATCACCTTCGCAAATATGCTCCCGGCATTCGCGCCACCAACGTGGTCACTGCTTGTTTTCTTCACAATTAGATACCACTTGGACCCTGTCGCACTAGTCCTCTGCGGAGTTGCGAGCGCAACAATGGGGCGCACAATCCTTGCCTACTCCTTCCGGGCAATTCGAAATTGGTTGCCAAAGGGATATGTCGCCAACATGGAAACCATGGGGATGCAGATCGAGAAGAACCGGAGTCGAGTCTTCGGACTCTTGGCTCTTTTCTTTATTTCCCCGCTCTCATCAGCACAACTCTTTGAGGGAGCTGGAATAATCAAGCGGATCGACCTGAAACCATTATTAATTGCCTTCGCGGGCGGACGCCTCATTAGTTATTCGTTCTACGTCACAAGTGCGAGCGCGCTAAAGGACTCCTCGCTCGGAAAGCTCATCACCCGTGAGATCACGTCGCCTTGGGCAATTGCGATTCAGGTGCTCCTTATCCTCGCACTCGTCGCCTTAGGCAACGTGAAATGGAACGGCACCAGATAAATTGTGGCCACAATTTCATGATATTGTACCCACATGGAAATTGGCATCCGCGAACTGAAAGACCGTCTTTCAGAAATTTTGCACCGAGCTCACGCTGGAGAGAAAATCACTATTACGCATCATGGCCGCCCTCTTTGCGAGATTTCACCCACAGAAGTAACTCAAGTCAAACGACCTGCATATCTAACAAAGGGAATTGAGGAAGGTTGGCTAACGCCAGCGAAAGTGCATACTCGTCAAATAGTGAAGCCGATCAAGGCAAGGAAAACTGGAAAATCCACTACCGAGCTCCTGCGCGAGTCTCGCGCCGAGCGCTTCTAATGGCTTCCCTTTATGTTGAGACGAGCGCCCTGTTAAAACGGTATGTACAAGAACCTGAATCAGATGACTGTCAGTCAATCCTAAATGTGCATTCTCACTGGATAACGTCTCGAATCACTATTACTGAAACCTTGATCAACTTGCGAAAGAGATTGAGTACGACTGAATTTGCAATCGCAGCCAAGCTGTTTCAAACAGACATAAACGTATTTGATGTAGTGGAGTTTGATTCAGAGTTAAGTTTGCGGGCAAGTGACGTCGCCGCCGGAAACAACCTTGCCACGCTAGATTCCATCCATCTTGCCTCTGCTCTACGGGTCAAGGGGCAACAGATGACTTTCCTCACATATGACAAACGCCTCGCAAATTGTGCAAAGAAGAATGGGCTGAGAGTTCTCCCAAGAACTTAGGCAGTTGGTGCTTCAGTTTCAGTCAGATCACTAGGCGTGTCAGGCAGCAGCGATTTCGGAGAGCCAACGAAAGTGAATTTTGCTTCAGCGCCTTCACCCTCGACATCAACCAGAACGATTTCGCCTGCCTTAAGTTCGCCAAAAAGAATCTTCTCAGAAAGACTATCTTCAATCTCACGCTGAATTGTCCGTCGAAGTGGTCTGGCACCAAGGAGTGGCTCGTATCCACGTGCCGCCAGCAAGTTCTTCGCCGCGGTCGTGAGTTCGATGCCCATATCTTTCGCCTTGAGCCGCTCATCAAGATTGGTGATCATAAGATCAACAATTTGAATAATTTCCAACTTCGTCAACTGGTGGAAGACGATGATGTCATCGATGCGGTTGAGGAATTCAGGACGGAAATGAGTCTTCAACTCATCACCAACTTTCGCCTTCATCCGCTCGTAGTTCGACATTTCATCTTCGGAATTGGCAAAGCCAAGACCCGCGCCCTTTGAGATATCGCGTGTGCCAAGGTTGGTGGTCATGATGATGACGGTGTTTTTGAAATCAACGAGCCGTCCTTGTGCGTCAGTCAGGTGGCCGTCTTCAAGAACTTGAAGCAGTGAGTTGAAGATATCTGGGTGTGCTTTCTCAATTTCATCAAAGAGCACGACAGAGAAAGGCTTGCGACGCACTTTCTCGGTGAGCTGGCCACCCTCGTCATAACCAACATATCCGGGAGGTGCTCCGAAAAGACGTGAAGCAGTATGACGCTCGGAGTACTCGGACATATCAAGTTGGATGAGCGCATCTGCTGTTCCAAAAAGGAATGCAGCAAGAGTTCGGGAGAGTTCGGTCTTGCCGACACCGGATGGCCCTGCGAAAATGAAGGAGCCACCGGGACGTTTTGGATCTTTCAATCCTGCGCGCGTGCGGCGGATCGCTTGCGAAAGAGCCTTAATGGCCTGATCCTGGCCGATCACGCGGCGGTGCAACTCGTCCTCCATGTGAAGCAGACGGGCAGTCTCTTCTTCGGTCAACTTAAAGACCGGGATCCCCGTTGCGGTTGAGAGTACTTCGGCAATGAGTTCTTCATCTACCTCGGTGACCATGTCCAAGTCGCCGGCCTTCCAGTTCTTTTCACGCTCATGCTTCTCGCTGATCAGATTCTTCTCTGTGTCACGAAGAGCGGCAGCCTTTTCAAAGTCCTGGCTATCAATGGCCGATTCCTTCTCGCGGCGGACATTGGCAATCTTCTCGTCAAATTCACGCAACTCCGGAGGTGCGGTCAAGCGACGGATGCGAAGTCGCGATCCTGCCTCGTCAATCAAGTCAATTGCTTTATCTGGCAAGAATCGATCCGAGACATATCGGTCCGCGAGGGTCGCAGCAGCAACCAGTGCGGCATCAGAAATCGAAACGCGGTGGTGCGATTCATATCGATCACGTAGACCTTTGAGGATTGCGATGGTGTGTTCGAGCGTTGGCTCCGCAACTTGGATCGGCTGAAAGCGACGCTCGAGTGCAGCATCTTTCTCAAGGTGCTTGCGGTACTCGTCAAGTGTTGTCGCGCCAATCGTCTGGAGTTCGCCACGGGCAAGCATTGGCTTCAAAATGCTGGCGGCATCAATCGCACCTTCAGCCGCTCCGGCGCCGACAAGAGTATGAATCTCATCGATAAAGAGAATGATGTCGCCACGTGTGCGAATCTCTTTGAGGACTTTCTTCAAGCGCTCTTCAAAATCTCCGCGGTAACGACTACCCGCAACGAGTGCGCCCAGGTCGAGTGAGTAAAGTTGCTTGTCTTTCAACATCTCTGGAACATCTCCGCGTACGATCGCCTGAGCGAGTCCTTCAACCACTGCGGTTTTACCAACACCCGGCTCCCCAATGAGAACTGGGTTGTTCTTGGTACGGCGCGACAGAACCTGCATCACTCTTTCGATTTCCTTCTCGCGCCCAATAACTGGGTCGAGTTTTCCCTCGCGAGCCGCTTGGGTGAGATTACGACCGAATTGATCAAGTACGAGAGAGGTCGATGGAGTGCCTTCCGCAGGACCGCCAGTTGTAACCGCCTCTTTACCCTGATATCCCGAAAGAAGTTGGATCACTTGCTGCCGAACCCGAGCTAGGTCAGCACCGAGTTTCATCAGAACCTGCGCGGCAACGCCTTCGCCTTCGCGGATGAGGCCAAGCAAAATATGTTCGGTGCCAATGTAGTTATGGCCCAATTGAAGCGCCTCCCGCAACGATAGTTCGAGAACCTTCTTGGCGCGCGGCGTAAATGGAATATGACCACTTGGTGCTTGCTGGCCTTGTCCGATGATCTCTTCAACCTGGGAGCGGACCGCCTCCAGGGAGATGCCAAGGGATTCGAGGGCTTTAGCGGCAACGCCTTCGCCTTCGTGAATGAGACCAAGGAGGATGTGCTCAGTACCGATGTAATTGTGGTTGAGCATACGAGCTTCTTCTTGGGCCAGGACAACGACCCGTCTGGCTCTATCCGTAAAGCGCTCAAACATCGGGGAACTCCTCTGGTTTTCTTCTGCGAACTCTCTGATTTACTCGCTGGACTTCTCGCTCTAAGCCTAATACCAGGCGGGGGTGAGGCGCGAAATCTCTTCCTTGATTCTTGTAACCGTAGATCAGGACTATTTATGCCCAAATACCTATAAGACCTTGAGCATTCTGGTATTTCCCAGCGTATTTGGCTTCACAGACTCCAGATCAAGGAATTCGGCAATACCGGTGTCATACGAGTGGAGAAGCTGGGTATACACCTCCGGCTCCACGGGAGTTCCCTGAATCTCTTCAAAGCCGAAGCGACTAAAGAAGGCGGTCTCAAATGTTAGGCAGAAGATCCGCTTCACCCCAATCGTGCGGGCGCGCCCGATGATTGCCTCCAGAATTTTCCCACCAACACCTTGTCCGCGCAGGTGGTCTGCAACCGCAACCGTACGGACCTCTGCCAGATCTTCCCAGAGAACATGGAGCGCACCGCAGCCGACTACTTCGCCGGCTTCAATGGCCACCGTAAATTCCTGCACGCTCTCATAAAGAGTGACTGTCTCTTTGGAGAGCAAGCGACGTTGCGGTGCGTATGCATCAATGAGCTTGCGGATGCCCTTAACATCGGTTGATTTCGCGGGACGAATCTCAATCATTGCTAATCAATCTCGGGCTTCACGAGCGGAAAGAGAATCGTCTCTCGAATTCCCAGTCCGGTCAGAGCCATCAGCAAGCGATCAACACCCATTCCCAATCCGCCCATCGGTGGCATTCCAAATTCCATCGCGCGCAAGAAATCCTCATCGACTCCCATTGCTTCCAAGTCGCCCTTCACGGCCAGGCGGCCCTGTTCGACCAAGCGCTCGCGTTGAATGATTGGATCAATGAGTTCGGAATATCCAGTCGCCAATTCAAATCCATCGACATAGAGATCCCACTTCTCAACAACTCCTGGTACCTCTCGATGTCCGCGAACCAACGGGGCATTATCAATTGGGAATCCCATGACAAAGGTTGGTTCGTTCAGTTTGCCAGTCGCAACATGCTCAAAGATTTCTTCAGCCAGTTTGCCCGCAATCCAGTTAGGGTCAATCTTCATTCCCAACTTAGTTGCTAACTTCTCCAACTCATTCATTGGAGTCAGTGCGGTAATAGGTTCGCCCACATTTTCAGAAATGACGTCAAAGAGAGAGATCTCCCGCCAATTGCCACCCAAGTTGGATTCTTTTCCATCATGGTGGATAACAACGTGTGATCCGAAAATCGCCTGGGCCGAATTCTGTACCAGCGCACGGGCAAGCTCAGCAGTGGTACGCCAGTCGCCATACGCCTCATAACTTTCGATCATCGCAAACTCCGGAGAGTGACTGGAATCCGCGCCTTCATTTCTGAAATTGCGATTGATTTCAAAAACTCGTTCTATGCCGCCAACTACGCACCGCTTGAGAAATAGTTCGGGAGCGATACGTAAGAAAAGATCCATGTCATATGCGTTGCTAAAAGTCTTGAAGGGGCGAGCTGCCGCACCACCAGCTTGCACCTGCAGCATTGGCGTTTCGACTTCGAGGTAATCACGAGAATGAAAAGTCTCTCGGAGAGATCGCATGACAGCTGGGCGCAGACGAGCATTACTGCGCGCCTCGGGACGGACTATAAGATCGACGTAACGCATCCGCACGCGCGTCTCCTCCGACATCGGCGTGTAATCGTTGGGAAGCGGACGCAGGGCTTTGGCAGCAAGGGACCAATCATTAGCCAGCACGGAGAGTTCGCCACGCTTAGATGTGATGATTTCTCCAGTCACACTCACAATATCGCCCAGGTCAATGTCACTCTTCCAAGAATTTAAAGAATCCTCACCCACCTTATTCAGAGAAAGCATTGCTTGAAGTTCGGTTCCATCGCCTTCGCGCAGGGTTGCGAAGCAGAGTTTGCCGGTGTCGCGCTTAAAAATAATTCGTCCCGTGACACTTTCAATATCTCCGGTAGCAACATCGATTGCAAGATCGGTATAAGTAGCACGCACTTGCGCCAGAGACGTTGTCCGTGGGACCGAGACCGGGTATGGCTCCACTCCGCGCTCGAGAAGATCGGCTCGCTTTTCACGCCTAATGCGTAACTGCTCCGGCAGGTTGTCATCCGGAACCATCTTTATATTCTCAGCCATAATGGGGTGAGTCTAGCGATTTAGCCATTTCTCTCGTGAATCAGACGTAGACCGATCAATGTGAGATCTGGTTCGTGGTGCTCGATGGTCTCTGAAATACCTATTACCAGCGGAGCCAATCCACCAGTGGCAATGACCGCCGGCTTTCCCGGTTGGGATTCTTTGAGTTCGGCCGAAATTCGGTGGACCAAGGCATCGACCTGACCTGCAAATCCAAAAATCGTCCCAGACTGCAACGCTTCTACCGTGTTCTTTCCTATTGCCGCGCGCGGTCGAACCAACTCCACCTTACGCAACTGCGCCGCGCGCGATGCCAGAGCGTCGACTGAAATCTCAATTCCGGGTGCGATCGCCCCGCCCATAAATTCGCCCTTCGAAGAGACGACATCTAGGTTCGTTGAAGTCCCAAAATCGACGACTATTGCTGGGCCGTGCGGATAAAGGGTGTGGGCTGCCATCGTGTTGACGATCCTGTCGGCACCTATCTCCTTAGGATTATCAACCAGCAGTGGGACGCCTGTCTTGATTCCCGGCTCGACGATAGTGGTCCGTATTTCGGGTAAATATGCATTGATCATCGTTCGCATCTCGCGCAGACTGGCCGGAACTGTCGAACAGATAGCCAGGCCGGTTATGGCATATCCGTCAACCAAGGCGTCGAATTGAAGCCATAGCTCATCGGAAGTATTGCGTGGATCAGTCTTTACTCGCCAAGAGCGAACCAACACTTTGCCATCAAAAACTCCCAGAACGGTATTTGTATTTCCAACATCAATGGCAAGTAACATTTAGATCTCCGCCTTTAGGTCGAGTCCGATATCAAAAACTGGTGCCGAATGAGTAAGGGCACCAACTGCTAAATAATCCACACCCGTTTGCGCATATGCGCGGGCGTTCTTAAGAGATAGCCCTCCCGATGCTTCCAATTCACATCGGCCAGCAGTAATTTCAACCGCCTGCCGGCACTCCTCAACACTCATGTTGTCGAGCAGCACCAGATCAGGATTATAAGGAAGTATCTCTTGTAATTGTTCCAAGGTATCAACTTCAATTTCGACTTCTATATTTGGATAAAGCGAGCGCACACTTTGCAAAGCTTTGACGACTCCACCGACGGCCGCAATATGGTTGTCCTTAATGAGGGCAGCATCGCTGAGCGACATCCGGTGATTGGTGCCGCCACCCCTTCGCACGGCGTATTTCTCCAACTCCCGTAGACCTGGGGTTGTCTTACGCGTATCTCGTATCAACGTTCCAAATTCGCTTACTTCATCTACCCATCTTCTCGTCAACGTTGCGATGCCGCTGAGGTGACCCAAGAAATTCAGGGCAGTTCGCTCCGCTAAGAGAAGTGCTCTCGTGTTTGCGCGCACGCTCATAAGTACTGCGCCGGACTCCACTTTATGAGCGCACAAAATTGGAGTCGTAATATCTCCGATTCCTACCGTTTCAAGAACAGCTCTCGCGATGGGAATCCCAGCAACCACTCCCGTTGCACGGGTGCGAAATTCACCCGTGGAAAAATGATCTGCCGGGATGGTAGCCACGGATGTCACATCCTCCCCACCCTGCAAATCCTCTTCAAATGCCCGGTGAATCAGGTCAATCACTTGATCAGGGTTGAGCGATGCCCCAAACAAATCTGCCCGTGTTTGATCGGAGATTTCTTCATACCTCATGACTCTTCCACCGCCTCAAAACTGGTTTCCCATTTACCATCAATGCTCATCCGCTGCAGAATTCTTTGCGACCAACGTGGAAGTTGCGCTGGGAAATCTTCGCGCCAATGAGAGCCTCTCGTCTCCTCGCGCGTCAGAGCCGAACGAACAATGGCCTGCGCAAGTTGGAAGAGGTTGGTTGTTTCCCAGGCTTCTACGCAGGGTTCTAGACTCACTCGATCGGCAATTTCTACCAAATCCTTCTCAGCGCTATGAAGTG
The DNA here is from genome assembly GCA_035530615.1 of Candidatus Paceibacterota bacterium. NCBI lineage: Bacteria > Bacillati > Minisyncoccota > Minisyncoccota bacterium. The sequence goes on along the minus strand of DATKUL010000003.1, from coordinate 203,751 downwards.
AACGTGCAGATCGCAGAACTCCGGCGCCCTTGCTCATGCTCACCTGTAGTGTTTTTCGCGCCTTTGGGTCCAGGAGAATTGTGGGCTGCGCAATATCAACAGGTTCAGTAAACTCCCGCGGATTCGCGGCAATATCGGCTGCAATGCGGGCACTAAAGACCAGTCCTTCCAACAAAGAATTAGATGCCAGGCGATTAGCACCGTGGACTCCCGTGCAGGCAGTTTCGCCGCATGCATACAAACCGAAAATACTTGAATGCCCATTAAGGTCGACTCGTACTCCGCCGGAAGCGTAATGCGATGCGGGCGCAACTGGAATCAATTCCGTAAGTGGATCTATTCCATGGACCAAACAAGATGCATAGATTGTCGGGAACCGTTCGACGAAGCCAGCAATGTGGCGAACATCCAACCAGACGTGGTGCGCACCTGTTTCATTCATATGTCTCATGATCGCTTTGGCAACCACGTCGCGCGGGGCAAGCTCTGCCATGGGATGTTGCCCAACCATAAATCGAACACCATCGTCATCAACCAGGAATGCGCCTTCACCGCGCACCGCTTCACTAATCAACGGCTGCTGTCCCTGCGATGCGTCACCCAGCCAGAGAACGGTTGGGTGAAATTGAATGAATTCCACATCGGCCACTTCGGCTCCAGCTCGCAGCGCAAGTGCAACTCCGTCACCAGTTGATACAGATGGATTCGTGGTCTGTGCGAAAACTTGGCCCAGTCCTCCGGTGGCAAGAACTGTTGCCCGTGCCATGGCGCGGCCGACTCCATCCCTAGTGCCTGCACCAATAACGTGAAGTGTCACGCCACAAACGGCACCGTTTGAATCCTTAAGCGCGTCCAACACGAGCGCGTGCTCCATGACTTCAATCTCTGGATCATCTCTTACTGCTGCAAGTAAGGCGCGAGATACCTCTGCGCCAGTTGCGTCCCCGCCAGCGTGCAGAATTCGATTGCGATGATGCCCGCCCTCACGAGTGAGGGAAATTTCCCCACTTGCTTCTTTGTCGAAAACAGCGCCACGGGCGATTAACTTTCGGACGGCCTCCGGACCTTCGGATACCAAAACCTTTACTGCGGTCTTATCGCACAAACCAGCACCTGCAACAAGTGTGTCTTTTTCGTGTTGGTCGGGCGTATCCCCCGGGCCTAATGCGGCAGCAATTCCACCCTGCGCCCACTTTGTCGAACCCTCATCTACGCGAGCTTTTGTCACTAATAAAACTGAAAGCCCAAAACTTCTCACTTGCAGAGCAGTGGTAAGTCCGGCCACTCCAGATCCAACCACGATGACGTCTGCGCGCGCAGTCCAACCAGGGCTGGGAGCTAGTAATTTCATCGGGACTGATTTCGTATCGCCATATTGTCAATCAACCTAACACCGTTAATCCAGCCCGCAACCAAGGCACGTTTAGCAATACTCTTCTCGCTCGCCAATGTGAAATTCTCCTCATCAATAATTGCGGAGTAATCACGCGTAAATCTTGGCTCCTGCCCAAGAGTATTGTCCAATCGCTCCTGCATCTCTTTAAGCGAATTCGCCATCGAAGCATTGATAAGCGCCCTGGATATGATGCGCGCTGCGACCCGGTCCTCATCGCTTAATCGTATGTTCCGTGAAGAAAGAGCGAGACCATCCACATCCCGAACAATCGGAACGGCGATAATTTCGATCTTTTTGCCCTGCTGGCGCACCATCTGCTCAACCAAGAAGAGCTGCTGGAAGTCCTTCTCGCCGAAAATAGCCCACTGAGGTCGGGTGAGGTTGAAAAGCCGATTCACCACGGTCAGCATTCCATCAAAGTGCCCTTTTCGGCTTACTCCCTCGAAGAGTTCGCCCAGTGGGCCGGCAGAGATCAAGTCGATCGGGCCGGGATAAATCTCCTTAAACTCTGGCCGCCAGAGAATCGACGCGCCAGATTGCGCGGCTACTACGGCATCCGCCTCGGGATTGCGCGGATACTTCTCCAAATCTTTGGGATCACCGAATTGAAGGGGGTTTATAAAAACGCTCACCAGCACATTCGCGGAGCACTGCCTTGCTCTCTCTATCAACTTTGCGTGGCCAGCATGGAGCGCACCCATGGTTGGAACAAAGGCGATGTTGCTGGCCTCATGAGGCAAAAGTTGATTGAGATGGGTTATTTCGCGCATCTGCTCCAGTCCTTCCGTGGTACCGGGCTAAGAATTACAGGTTACTAGGCAGGCGGTAGTTGCGCCAAAATTTCACTTACTCTCCCGTGAGTAATAAGGACCGCTTCCGGATCTATCTCCAACCAGGGCTCTAGAACAAAGCGTCGCTCATGGGCGAGAGGGTGTGGCAGTGTCAAAGTCTCGTCTTGGCTAAGAATGGGTCCATACTGAATGAGATCTAAATCGATAACACGTGGTCCCCACTTTTCTGTGCGAACTCGTCCCATGCTCTTTTCAATTCCTTGCAACACGCCCAGCAGATCAAGTGCGGGTAAGTTCGATTCAAGAATGCACACCGCATTTACAAAATCCGGTTGTGAAGGTCCGCCGACTGGTCGAGTTACATAGAGTCGGGACCTACTAACGAGGTCGGTTGATTCCTTTAGAAGAACCAGGGCCAACTCAACGGCTTCTGCAGGCTCTGCCAAATTGGCACCTAACGCGACAACTGCTCTCAACGGGATCGTTCAATTCTGATTGCGATATCCGCAAAATTTACTTCCACCGGTGCTTGTGGTTTATGCACCACTACAACAACTGAGTTGATAAGTGAGAAATTTGAAAGCAGCCCGTCCGCGATCTGCGAAGCGAGTGTTTCGATCAGTGAGACGGGTGAACCCACAATCATCTCTAAAACTAAATTGCAAACACTTCCATAATCGACAGTGTCTTCCACTAAGTCGCTCCGCGAAGCTTTTCCTAGATCTAAATTCAATGAAAGATCAACCAAGAACTCTTGCCCATTTTCACGTTCATGATCAAAAACTCCATGATAACCAAACGCACGGATTCCCTTAATCTCTATTGCGTCACTCATTTGAATCTCCCCGCCACAGCTACCGCATCCAGATGTGACTTCACGTTATGGACTCTGACTCCCCAAGTGCCTCGTTGGGCAAGCAACGCCGTCAATGCGATTGTTGCGGACTCTCGGTCATCAGGTGCCTCTGATCCAACAAGGGCTCCTAAAAAACGCTTCCGCGATGCACCCACCAGTACGGGAAATCCCAGCGCCTCAATTGAATTCAAATTGTTGAGGAGAGCCCAATTGTGATCCGCATCTTTGGCAAATCCAATACCTGGATCCAAGATTATGTTTTCTGGCTTAATCCCTGCCGCCAACGCTGCGCTTACTCGCTGACTCAACTCCGCAATGACTTCTTTAACAACATCGCCATAAATTGCGCGACTCTGCATATCTTTGGAATCGCCCCTGCTATGCATCGCGATATATGGGCAATCCAAAGCAGCGCTCACTTCGAGAATTCCTGGATCTGCTAATCCGGCACTTACGTCATTGATTATGCGGGCACCAGCCGCAAATGCGGCATTCGCAACGGTGGCCCGCGTCGTATCGATACTCAGTAAAGCACCTCTAGCGCTTAACTCTTCGATAACGGAAAGAACTCGCTCCATCTCCTCCTCAGCCGAGATCCTTGTCGATCCCGGACGGGTGGATTCACCGCCGATGTCAATGATGTCTGCGCCTTCCTTAAGCAATTCGGTTCCGCGCGCGACGGCTCGTTCAAAATTGGAGTAACGCCCGCCATCGGCAAAAGAATCAGGAGTGACATTGAGAATACCCATGACAATCGTCCGGTCGATAGGCAGGCCCAAATCCGACAGAGCCATCACGGTCTACTTTCGGGTAATGAGACTAATGGCTTCTGCACGGGTAGCTGGGTCGCGCAATATTCCTCTAACCGCACTTGTCACCGTACGTGCTTCGGCTTTGCGAACACCGCGCATAGACATACAGAGGTGTTCGCACTCGATAATGACTATCACGCCAGCTGGCTTAAGAATTTCGACGAGCGCATCCGCAATCTGCGTTGTCATTCGTTCTTGTACCTGCGGTCTACGAGCAAAGAGGTCGACTAATCTCGCAATTTTGGAAAGGCCGGTGATTCTTCCTGAGGGAATGTAACCCACATGAGCTACGCCATGAAACGGGGTGAGATGATGTTCGCAGTGAGAGTAAACCTCGATATCTTTAATGATCACGAGTTCCTCGTGACCGATATCAAAAGTCGTCGTTAACACGTCTTCTGGCGATTGCCATAGTCCAGCAAAGTTCTCTGCAAACGCGCGGGCTACTCGACTCGGAGTATCTCGCAACCCCTCACGTTCGGGGTCTTCGCCAAGTGCTAAAAGAAGTTCGCGGACCGCGCGCTCGGCCCGCGCTTGATCGTAAGGTTCGGATGCACGACCATCCTGCGGTCCCATAGAGACCGAACTGATCTCACTCATCTTGCGCCTCTTCCGCAGGCGTTAGTTTGACAGTTGGAGCCGACGTTACTCGTTTTGCGCGAGTTCTCTTCTGCTTAACTTTCGCAGGTTTTGTACCCTCTTCTTGCGCGACCCGCGACAGTGCTATCCGCGTGGCGATGGGTGGCACAGAGGATGGCTTCCGAGTGCTCGAACCTGTCCATGCCGGACGATTAGGGCGCGGCTTAACCTGCGCAAAAATCTCCGCAATCTCCTCTTTATTCAGAGTTTCGCGTTCGAGCAGTTGCACCACCATTTCATCAAGAATGGCGCGGTTTTCATCCAAAATATCGAAAGCCTCCTGGTGAGCATTCTCAATGAAGGTGCGGATCTCTCTGTCAATCAATGCAGCGACACTTTCAGAGAAATCACGAGTGTGTCCGTAATCGCGACCCATAAACGGTTCTGAAGCATCTGTGCCCAATTTGATCGCACCTATTGACTCTGTCATTCCGTACTGAGTAACCATCGCGCGTGCAAGAGTTGTCGCCTTATCAATGTCATCACTCGCGCCGGTCGATGGATCGTGGAAGATTAATTCTTCAGCAGCGCGGCCACCAAGTGAGTAGGCCAATTTATCGAGCAGTTGGTTTCTTGTCACGGAGTACCGATCATCATCTGGCAGAACCATGGTGTAACCCAGGGCGCGACCGCGCGGCATGATCGTAATCTTGTGGACTGGATCGGTGTGTGGCAGAGCGTGAGCAACAAGGGCGTGCCCACCTTCGTGGTAAGCCGTGACACGTCGTTCTTCTTCGCTCATCAAACGACTCTTACGCTGTGGCCCCGCCATGACACGGTCAATCGCTTCATCCAATTCAGTATTGGTAATGAGCTTCTTCTCTTCACGCGCAGTGAGAAGTGCGGCTTCATTGAGAACATTCGCTAAATCAGCTCCGGTAAATCCCGGAGTGCGACGCGCGAAATTGAGGAGATCAACATCATCTGCAAGGGGCTTGCCCTTGGCGTGAACTTTTAGAATTTCCTCGCGCCCCTTTAAGTCAGGTCGCTCTACTGGAATCTGACGGTCAAAACGGCCCGGACGCAGCAGTGCAGGATCTAAAATATCTGGACGGTTAGTAGCGGCAATTAAGATAACAGAACTGTTTGTCTCAAAGCCATCCATCTCAACCAGCAATTGATTGAGAGTCTGCTCGCGTTCATCGTGACCGCCACCCATGCCTGCCCCACGTTGACGACCCACGGCATCGATTTCATCAACGAAGACAATTGCCGGAGCGTTCTCTTTTGCCTGATTGAAGAGATCTCGAACGCGCGCAGCACCGACACCGACAAACATCTCCACAAAATCAGAACCTGATATTGAATAGAACGGCACGTTGGCTTCGCCCGCAACCGCGCGCGCAAGAAGCGTCTTGCCGGTTCCTGGTGGGCCATAAAGCAATACACCCTTAGGAATCTTGGCACCCAGCGCAACGTATTTGGGAGGATTCGCCAGGAAGTCCTTAATTTCACTGAGTTCAGCCACAGCTTCATCTGAGCCAGCTACATCCGCAAATGTTGTTTTAGGAACATCATTGCTCTGCAATTTTGCCCTTGAGCGACCGAAGGAAAAGGCCCTATTGCCGCCCTGTGCTTGTCCCATCATCAAGAAGAAGAGGAGGCCGATCACAAGAATTGGTCCGAAGGAGAAGAAGAGCGAGATCAAGAGAGATTGCGAGGCAATCTTTACCGACCATGCATGCGGTGGTGGATTGCCAACCAGCAACTCGACAAGTGTCGGTTCCTGACCGGTTATGTAGTTGGCTTCAACTTTTGAAGAGCCATTTATCTGCATTCCGGATTTCAAAATGACTTGGATCCGCTGCTCTTTATCAATGAGCAGAGCTGAATCAACCTGCCCATTAGAGATGGCCGAAATTATCTGGGAGGTAGTGACCTTTGTATATTTATTACTGGCTGCAGAGACTTGACCAAAGATCGTCACCGCGACGATAGCGATGATGATCCAGAAAAGCGGCCCACGCAAAATTCGCTGCGGGCGCGTTTGAGGCTTCTTTCGTTCGCTCTTCTTATTCATCTTCTTCTCTGTCTTATCCTTCTTCTGCTGAGCCATATTTTGGAGGTTCTCTTCTCTTAGGAGTACATATGCTTGGCGAGTACGCCAACGAACGGAAGATTGCGATACTTCTCATTGAAATCGAGGCCGTAGCCGACAACAAAGTCTGCCGGAATTTCAAATCCAACATACTTGACTTTAATATCAACCTTGGCGGCTTCGGGCTTTCGCAAGATTGCCAGTATCTCAACACTTTTAGCGCCACGCGACTCAAGATTGGCTTTCAGCCACGAAAGCGTGAGGCCCGAATCAACAATGTCTTCGACAATAAGAACTTCACGGCCGGTGATATCTCTATCTAAATCCTTAAGAATCCGAACAACGCCGCTGGACTTCGTTCCGGAACCGTATGACGATACTGCCATCCAATCCATATCCACGTGGCGTTGCAGCGCGCGTGATAGATCGGCCATTGCCATGACAGCGCCCTTAAGCACTCCCACCATCAGCAGGTCTCGCCCGCGGTAATCCTCCTCGACCTTGGCCGCCAACTCTTTTATTTTGGCGGCAATCTCCTCTTCAGTCACAATCACACGTTCGACATCGCTGCCAATCATTGATAACTCCACGGTTCCTCGCTTGTCCTAATTCGCCGGTCTTAATTAACTGGGGGTGAGAGCGAAAGTCTGCCCGATAATCGCTCCACCTTCACACCGCCTGGCAGGCTGACCGCCCCTTGCCCGCTCCACGAGGTGACCAAAGCCTCAATTGGATTGAGGTGCTCGAGCGAAATCGAGCCCGGCGGGGCTCCGTTGGCATAGATGGCGGCTCGGATTACCCGACTCCGCACCGCTCTGGGGAGCAGTGCGAGAGCGGCAATATCCATCGAAGTAGGGTCCACCTTCTCAAATTCGCTCATGGCCCATTCATCCAGCGCATCGGCATCATCTCGCAGCAGGCTCGCACTGCGGGCCAAGGCCGCGGCAATACCCGGACCAATCTTCTCTTCCAGGAAAGGAAGGACTTGGGTTCGAACCCGCGAACGGAGGAATTTGGGATCTTCATTATGCGGGTCATCCCAGACAATGAGCCCCGCTTCTTTGCACGCGCCCACCGTCTGTTCGCGAGTAATCCCCAGCAGGGGGCGGACGTACTTGCCCGAATAGGTAGCCATTGCAGATAAGGATCGTGTCCCGGATCCACGGGCTAGGCCGAGGAGAACACTTTCTGCTTGATCATCTCGGGTGTGGCCCAGGAAGACTTTACGTGCACCATGCCTCTCGCATGCGGCATCCAGGGCAAGATACCGAGCCCGCCGGGCCGATGCTTCCAGACCATCCGAGAGCGAGACGTTCACCTTCGCAATTTCACAGAGCTGGATTCCCATCCTTGCTAATTGATCAACAACTCTCTGGGCTTGTTCACCAGAGCCCTCCTGCAACTGATGATCGACCGTAACCCCGATAACTTGGATAGCGCGCTGCTTGGCCTCAACAGATAGTGCAAAACTTAAAGCGAGAGAATCGGCGCCGCCCGAGCAGGCCACAATGACTTTCTCACCTGGGGCAATTTTCGCTAACTCTGAGCGGAGCGCACTGCGAATTGCCACCATCGAACCGGTGGCGGATGCTCTCATGCAGGTAAGACTAGACCCGACCGCCGAATGGCATAAGTCCGCTCACGCTGTACATATTTGAGAATCTCAAACCCGACTTGGTTGATCGCGCTTCCCACATCATGCCATCGCCAGCGTAAATTGAGATGTGATGAATCGTAGCAATAGATCCTTTATACGAGTAGAAGAGAAGATCACCGGGTTGAAGTTCGCTGAGCGAAACATGCTTCACATAGCCTGCATATAAAGCGGCATTGAGACGATCCCAGTTTGGCCACCCTAATCCTGCGGCTTTGAAGGCGGCGTAAACCAACCCCGAGCAATCAAAGGAATTGGGACCTTGTGCCCCCCAGACATAAGGCTTTCCGGCAAGAACTTGAGCACGAGCATACGCAACCGCCTGTAACTGTTGAGCCGCATTAGTCCGTTGCGTTGATCGGCCCCTAAATCCACGATCTGGCCAAATTTTTGCTTGACCAGGAGTTTGTGCGGCTTGATTTGCCTGCGCCTCTTCCAGAAGTGCTAACTGCCGTTGCTGTTCAAGAGTGATACGTACTCGCTTCGCACTTGCAAGTTCTTTCATCAAATCGTCTTGCACCTTCTGCAATTTATCAACTTCTGCTTGCTGTGCCGCCTTGGCCTCGTCCGCACTCTTTTTTGCACTTGCAACTGCAATGGTCGCCCTCTGCTGTGCCAACTTTGCCGCATCTGCCTCGGCTTGTGCCGCTCGGGCAACTACTTCCGCCGCCTTGTATCGATCGAGCGCAGTTGAATTGTTAGAACCCAGCGTATTCAAATTAGAAAGTTGATCCACAAGATCCTGTGGTCCAGTCGAACTTAACAATGGTTCGATATCTGCGAGTCCACCACCCATCATGTAAGCATTCGTTGCAAGTTGCCCGATCACTCGATGCGCTTGGAACACTGCAGCTGAAGTTTGGAGTGCGTGACGTGCTGCTGCTTTGGAAATCTTCTGTGCGACGGCCAGATCCTGGAGAGAGCGCAGATACTTCGCGCGCGCAGCATCTGATTTGGAAGTAAGGGTTCGGAGGGTTTGGTTTGCCTGTGCTAGTACAGCTGCGGCCGCATTTGCGACCGCACGTTTAGCTGCTTCTGCTTTCTTGGCGGCTTCGATCTGCGCCAAAGTCGGCTTTGGAGATTTTGCGAAGGCAGGCGCGACATTACACACTAGCCCTAGGGCTAGTGTGATAACTAAAACGCGGTTGCGGGGAATCAAACGCAAGGGAAACCTCCTGAAGGGTCAATAATAAAGGCCGATCCTGAGAATGCGCCTGCCTAGGAGTCTGTGTCTTTAATTTGCTACGTCACGTCGGCCAAAGAGCACCGCGGCGACAATCACTCCGGTAGCCAGATACGCGGAAAGTATGAGCAATGCATGCGAATAAGAAGCGTTGAAATCGCCTCCTGCTGCAACTGAATTGATCAACTGCCCAGGCAGCCATCTGCCTGAACGATCCACGGTTGCGGCGACTATATTTTCCACCACGAGCAACCATCCGACTCCAATTGAGATTGAACTAATAGGCGAACGTAGAAGCAGTCCAAGAATCATGCCGATAGTTCCGGAAGCAATCACAGAGATAAGGACATTAACAAAGGTGTGAAGGAGTGCAGTCCTCGCCTCCGATGTTGACCAGGCAGTCGTGGCAACTTTCGCCTTTCCTGACAGTGCGAAGGCCAGTGAAACACTCACAATCGCTGAAAGAAAAACAGAAATGAGTGCAAAGAGATTCATCGCAAAAAACTTACCGAGCAAAAGTGTCAGCCTGCGCGGTTGACGAACCAACAAATTGCGCAGTGTCCCGTAGGTGAACTCCTGCGCGGTCTGGGAAGCAAAGATACAGAGGGCAACCAATCCAAGCAATCCTGCGGAAGCGGCAAATCCAACCGACACTCCAATCGGAAGTTCCAGAGTTGCTCGATTGGCCATTTGCTCTTGATGTGGATTATTTTGAGTTGAGTCGATCATGAGAAAGAGAAGTGAGGTCACAAGTGCACTCACTCCAACAACCGCCACCATTGTTCCAACAAAGAGTCCGGGGCGACGCAACTTACGCCACTCGGCAAAAAATACATTGATCACTGCGGGTCCCCCGTCATTTCAAAGAAGGTCGCCTCCAGGCTTGGCAGGACAGGAGAAAGTTGCGAAAGAATAATTCCTGAGTCGAATGCCAATTTATTTAGCGTCACAGCCCATTCAGTTGGACCAAGAATGCGAGCGACGCCATCAACTATCGACCCCTCATGCCCGGCATGATGAGCAATCTCCAGCAATCTCAAGAGATCTTTCGGATCAGCGCTCTTTGCGATAATCGTTGGTTGTTGTTGCAAGAGGAGCTCTTGAGTCTTTCCTGCAAATATAACGTCGCCTTTACGGAGCATGACGAGTGAATCACTGATCGTTTCGATTTCCGAGAGCAAATGTGAAGAAACAAATACCGTTGTCCCATCATCTGCAAGTGAGCGAAGCAGTTCGCGAACCTCTTGAATCCCTGCCGGATCCAAACCATTTGTTGGTTCGTCCAGTAAGAGAAGTTGCGGAGTGGGCAGAAGCGCAGCCGCAATTCCAAGCCGCTGTTTCATACCGAGCGAGTATGTTTTGTATTTTGAATTGGCTCTATCGCCCAGTCCTACGCGATCAAGGAGCCCCTGCACTCGATCAATTGAAAGCCCTCCCAGTGTGGCCAGGACTCTCAAGTTCTCCGCACCACTCAAGGCTGGATAGAACGCCGGACCCTCGATCATCGCCCCCACCCGATCTAGGTAACGCTCCGGATGGCTGATTGGCTCGCCTAGCACGTGTGCATTTCCACCCGTCGGGGTTATTAGACCGAGAAGCATCCGCATGGTGGTCGTTTTTCCAGAGCCATTGGGTCCGACAAAACCGCAGATGGTGCCGAAAGGAACTGCAAAACTGGCATGGGAGACGGCCTTCTGCTCGCCGTAGCTCTTGCTCAGATCCAGAACCGAGAGTGCAAGATCGGACATGGCGACCACCTTACACTTTGGCTATGAGTAAACGCCCGTGGGGATACCAGCCTCTGCCCGAACGTCCGGATCCACAGTGGTCCCTTCATCCCGAAACGCACGCAGTTCGCGCCGGATTGGCTCGGTCAGGTTTCGGTGAAACTGCCGAAGCGCTCTACCTCACCAGCGGATTCACCTACGCCAGCGCAGAACAAGCAGTTGAGTCCTTCACCGACGAAACCGACCACTTTGTCTACGGTCGCTTTGCCAATCCAACGATCGCCATGTTCGAAGAACGCCTGGCAGCAATCGAAGGTGCACCATATTGCGTAGCAACAGGATCTGGAATGTCAGCGATGTTTGCCTCCGTCGCCTGCCTAGTTAAGGCCGGAGACCGAGTCGTCGCCTCCGCATCAATGTTTAGTTCTTGCTATGTGGTCCTCATGGAAATTCTTCCTAAGTGGGGGGTTACTACAGAATTGGTGAAAGGCAACGATCCAGTTGCCTGGGCAGAAGCACTCTCCAAGCCAACTGCAGCGGTTTTTATCGAAACTCCGAGCAATCCCATGCTGGATGTCGTCGATATAAGAATGGTGAGCGATCTCGCCCATCAAGTCGGCGCAGTTGTCATTGTCGATAACGTCATGGCATCACCCATACTTCAAAAGCCACTCCAACTTGGGGCAGATGTTGTTATGTACTCTGCGACCAAACACATTGACGGACAGGGTCGCGTATTAGCAGGCGCAATACTCGGAAGCTTCTCGTATATCCACGAGAGCCTCAATCCATTTATTCGTCACACCGGGCCATCACTGAGCCCATTTAATGCCTGGGTCTTGGTGAAATCCCTCGAGACCATGTCGATGCGGGTGGAAAAGATGAGCAACAGCGCGCACACCCTGGCTCAATATCTTGAAACCTGTCCGCAAGTAAAAAGTGTCAGGTACCCAGGATTGAAATCGCATAAGGATTACGAAACTGCCCAGAAGCAGATGTCGGGCGGCGGGACAACAATTGGCATCGAATTTGCGGGCGGAAAAAAGAACGTATTTGAATTCATGAATGCCTTGCGGGTTATTGATATCTCAAACAATCTTGGCGATAGCAAATCGCTGATTACGCATCCCGCGTCAACAACTCATCGACGGCTTGCCCCAGAAGTTCAGGCAGAAATGGGAATTACTGAATCCGTCATGCGTCTTTCGGTGGGATTAGAGCATCCATCTGACCTACTCAAAGATATCGAGCAGGCGCTCACGCAATAAGTTGCGCGACCACAAGCAGTACTGAGAATAAACTCAGGTAACTGATAGACCACTGGAAAATTTTTCCCGCGATTTTTCCGTAGGAGTCCGAATCATCACGGAGTTGGAGAAGTTGGTAAGCAAAAACCAACCCCAAAGATAGAGTAATTAATAACGACCAGATGGGAAGCTTCGCAATTTCGATGAGAGCAATGGAAGAAATAATCATTGCTATTGTGTGAAACCACATTTCAACGCGGACTTTTGATTTTGGAGCGACCACGGGCAACATCGGAAAACCAGCTGCTGCATAATCGTCCTTATATTTTATTGCCAGCGCCCAGAAGTGAGGCGGGGTCCAGAAAAAAATTACAAAGAAAAAAGCAACCGCGGCCCACGAAAGTGAATTTGTAATCGCAGCCCATCCAATCAGGACAGGCATGCACCCAGCTGCGCCTCCCCACACGATGTTCTGCACGGTTCGGGGCTTTAAGCCAACCGTGTAGACAAGGACGTAGTAGGCAATGGCAACAAACGTTAAAAATGTCGCCAACGCAGTTGTGAAGATCCAGAAGATGGCTAGTGAGATAACCCCAATCATGGCCGCGAAAATCGTCGCCTGCCGCTTGCCAACAACGCCCGTGACTAAGGGTCGCTTTGACGTCCGTAGCATCAATTTATCTAGATCACACTCAATGACCATATTGAAGGCATTCGCCGATCCAGCGGCAAGAGTGCCCCCCAGGATTGTGGCTAAGGTGAGATCAATCGGCGGTAATCCTTTGCGGGCCAGAACCATTGCCGGCAGCGTAGTAACAAGTAGGAGTTCTACCACGCGAAGTTTCATCAGATCGACGTAACCGCGAATGGCCGCCCCACTGCTCAGGTTCGCGCTCATCCTTGCGGGCATCTTTGCGGGCAACTGAGGAAAATTTGTCACTGGCTTAGATTACTCAGCAACGCCAAATCGCGTTCTCAGATACCTCCCAGATTGGTCAGTTACTTTTTGGTCAACGAAAGGGAAGCCCATGACACCCCAGATTCCAAAACCAGAATGGTTCCAGCTCACAGAGGATGATTCAATCCAACCTAGACCCCGTATCAATCGGGTCACGCGGATGCTTGCCCTCTCTACCCCTCTCCTCGTCTTGGGGATGAGTTATATGGTCGCCCAGGGCTCGAACGCCGGAGTGCCTGCACATTCGATTCTGGCAGCGGCGCCCGTACAGACTCAAGGTTCCAATTCAACGCCAGCTACCAATCAGGCCGCACCATCGGGTTCTCAAGCGCGGATAGCCTCGTCTTCCTTCACCACGACTCCTTCATCTCAAATTGCCCCGCTCACCAAGCCAACGGGTGGCTCCGATGACGACGAAGTCGTATCTGCGCCAATCGGTAGTTCAGTTGCAGGAGGCATCTCTGTCATGCCCACTGGTGGCTCAGATGATGATGACGAAGGCGTCGAAGACGACGACTGAGTCGGGAAAATGAATGGGGCGGTTATACGCCCCAGCAATTTGTCCAAGGTCGCCCGAGCCATCTTGGCAGCCACATATCCTTTTTTAATGCGGTCTGCAATCGCCACAAATACATACTCATGATCTCCGGATTCGACGTAACCCGCCAAGCTCACAGTGCCGTTGAGTGTTCCTGTCTTGGCACGCACTAGCCCGACCGCCTGTGGGGCAGTTGTTAAGAAGCGATCTTCCAAAGTCCCGGTGATTCCCGAAACGGGCAAACCTTCATAAACCGCTGCAAATTTCTCATCTCCCCTGATTTTCAAAAGTAAATCCGCTACCAGCCTGACCGTCACGCGATCACTTTTCGACAGCCCGCTCCCGTCAAGAACAAAAAGTCCGGCATCGCTAATCTGAAGAGTCGTCAACATTTTCTTAATAACATTCGAAATACCAACGTCATCATTTGTGAAACCCGTGGCACGCGCTGCAGCTCTTACTAGTCGATCGGCTAGAAGGTTGTCACTCCAAGTAAGAGCGAATTTGACCATCTCGGTTATCGTTGGCGAAGTCACACTTGCGATCACACGTTCAGTATTGATAGCAACGTAATTCGGTCCGATTGTCGAAAAATGTGCGGTTATTCCCTTGCTCTTAAAAAACTCGCGCAAATAATTAATATCTGCCGTAAAGAGTCCAATGTGCCTAACCGAGATGTCTGTAAGTGGCCCATTCTCCTTCGCTACCAGTCCGTAAATTGCCTTGGTCGCAAGATAAGGCAATAGAGCACGGTTTTGAGTTTTAGCCAACTTATAACTAGTTGTCATCCAAGGATCGAGTGCGCCTTGGATAATGACGGTCTGCGGCGTAGTAGCGAGTGACACCTGGGTTACGTATCTGTAGTTTGGATCCAAAAACTCTAACGCGGTTGTAGTTGAGAGGAGTTTCAAAATTGAGGCGGGTTTACGAGGAGCTCCAGTCCCCTTTTGGAAAAGCACTTCACCCGTATTCCTATCAATCAAAATCATTGAAGGATTGGCCAGGTGGGGCGATAAGGAAATCTTGCTAAAAACTCGAGAGATCTCTGCGGTACTAACAAGATTTGCAGCAGAGGCAGGGAGCGTGCTGATCCCCAGCACTGCAATAACTAGTAGTGCCGTTGACCGAAATGGGGAAAGCTTCATGTGTAGGACTACCCGAATAAAGCGAGGAGAATATTCGCTGTGGTGAGCCCGATAAGCGCGGCCCAGATGGAATTGCGCACTTGAGGCTTCTTGTAATTGCGATGGATAAGCACCAAAATCACAATCAATATGCTGAACTTGATTCCAATAATCGTGTTATCTAATTCGGGCCACTTAGCGGGATCGTCATTGTGAAGTGGGGTGCGGATGCCAACCATGAGAAGGCCCATTGCGAGGGCGGTGAGGGCGCTGTGCCATGTGCCAGGGTGAATCCGACGCGGGCTCTTGTTAACCTGCATAAGAAGCAAAACCATCAGTCCAATGATGGAAATAATGTGTATTGCTAGTGCTACATCGCTAATCAAACTTAAAGCGCCCATCAAATTCTCCTTCTAGTGGTTCTGATTATGCACGGATAGCCTTTCTAAACCAATCAGTTTAGAGTGCGACTCATGCTTCCACCTGCAACTATCGGCCCCGGCGAATTTTTCCCGGTTGTCGGCGTTGGACCTCATCCAAAGCCATGGCCTGATGGTAACCAATTTGACCCGGAATTACTCGAACTCGGCGATCGCCGCAACGTCCTCGATAAGTACAGGTACTGGAGCGTTGAAGCAATAGTTGCGGACCTCAATACCAAGCGTCACAAATTGCAGATTGCAATTGAGAACTGGCAACACGACCTCAACATCGGCTCAGTCGTGCGCACCGCAAACGCTTTCAACGTCTCAGCGGTACATATCGTTGGCAAGCGTGACTGGAACAAGCGTGGCGCAATGGTCACAGATCGATACCTAAGCGTTATCCATCACCCGAGCGTGCAAGATTTCTCCCTCTGGTGCAAAGAGCATTCAATCCCAATCATTGGAATAGATAACGTTCCCGGCTCGCTCAAGTTGGAAAGTTCAGAACTTCCTGAGGAATGTGTTCTGCTCTTTGGACAAGAGGGCTCAGGAATGTCAGAGGAAGCAGTCGCAGTCTGCTCGGTGCTCTACGCCATCGAGCAGTACGGCTCGACACGATCTATGAATGCTTCAGCCGCTGGCGCAATTGCTATGTACCACTGGGCTCTCCAACATCTTCCGCGATAATTCCTGGCCAGGCTGCACATGAGAAAGGTGACATCATGAAATACGGATGGCTCTCTCGCAACCTCATGGTCTTGACGATTGTCTCGCTAGCGCAAGACGCAGCAAGCGAACTTCTCTACCCACTCTTGCCGATACTTCTTACTGGTGTTATCGGTGCCGCCCCGCTTGCACTTGGAGTAATCGAAGGGTGTGCTGAGGCTGCTGCGGGATTTACAAAATTGTATTCAGGTAGAGCGAGTGATCGCCTGGGACGCAAACCCTTTGTCATGGCTGGGTACTCAGTTGCCGGCTTAGGCAAAGTCTTAGTTGTGACAGCAACCGCCTGGCCGCTTTTCTTTTTTGGTCGCGTCATCGACCGCGTAGGAAAAGGCCTTCGGAGTACTCCGCGAGATGCCCTGATTCATGATTCAGTGCCGAAGGAGCACCTCGGGAAGGCTTTCGGATTTCACCGGGCGGGAGACAATTTAGGCGCTGTCATCGGACCACTTCTTGCGTTGTTCGGTCTCTATTTGCTTGATGGAGATGTTCGCAAAGTCGCAATGTGGGCAATCATCCCGGCGATTATTTCTGTGTCTTTCACTTTCTTCATAAAAGACAAGTCTCGGGCGCAGATTAAGTTAGAGCCGCCAAAGCCCTCGCACGGCGTGCTGCCGGCGAGTTTAAAGAGGGCAATTACCATTCTCGTGTTAATTCAATTGACAAATATTCCAGACGCGCTCTTACTACTTCGCTTGCACGATATTGGTTTCGATACTCAAGGGGTTGTCATTGCATACGTCCTTTTTAGTAGTGTCACGATGCTGATGGCATTCCCCGCCGGATACTTTGCAGATCGTTTTTCACCTCAAGCGGTCTACACAATTGGATTAGTCGCCTTTGCTATCGCATATTTCACCCTGGGATACACGAGTAATCATCTGGTTGCGATTTTCGCCCTCATTCTTTATGGAATCTTCCCAGCGCTCACGGACGGAGTAGGTAAAGCGTGGATTGCTGGCCTGAGCGAAAATGATCATCGCGGACGCGCCCAAGGCGTGTACCAAGCCAGCATGAACTTCGCAATTCTTGGTGCAGGAATATGGGGAGGCGCCCTATGGACCTCAGGTGTTCGCGAATGGCCGCTCATGATCGCGGCGGTCGGTGCAGCTTTAGGAGCCCTCCTGCTTATCGTCGAGAACTTCCGAAACCGTCGCTAACCGCCGGATAATTTCATCGGCTTCAGCCACTTTCCCTTGCGAGCGCATCACGGAAGCCATGCGAGTTTCAACATCCACAATCAATTCGAAGTCCCGCGAATCTTCATCTGTTGAGGCCTGGAGGACTTGTTCGAGAGTAATCAATCCTTCGTCGAGGCGACCAAGGAGAATTTGAGCCTTGGCATATTCAAATAAGGCAAAGGTTTCCCGACGGTGATCATGGGCAGTCTCAAAAACATCCAAAGCTTTGCGAGCAGAAATAAGGGCTTCTTCTCCCCTGCCAAGTTCAATCTGGCATGCCGCAATTTTCTGATCGCAACGAGCAACATGAATGACCTCGCGGTTCTTCTTAAACAATGCCCTAGCCTCATTAAAACTAATTATCGCATCTTCATAATTCTTAATCTCGCGGTATGCGCAGCCAATCAGGTGTAAATCGTTGGCAGCACCAATCTCATTACCATCAAGCAAATGCTCCTGCGCACACTCCTGCATCGTCTCAATGACTTTGAAGTAATTCTTAGACGAATACCACCACTCCCCAAGAGTGCAGGCGAGTTCTAAAGCGATGGGCGACTTATTGCGACGCAGAATCTCCACCGCCTTGCTCATTGCGGTCGCTGCTTCGTCCATCCTTTTGAGTTGATTGAGGTTGTAACCGATTGCCGAATAAGCCTGTGCCAATCCTTCAGTTGATGCGCCTACACCGAGACCTGAATAGATGTCACACGCAGTTTCAGCCAACGCCAATGCCTCGTCATATTGACCACGAGCATAAATTCGTGCACTCAACTCGTAATAAGTGCTGGCTCGTTCGGCGCCCTCTACCTCCGGAATCCGATCCCAGAGCATCTCCTCTGTTATGAGTTCGTCCTGTCCCGCTTCTTCGTCATCGCTCATCGTCGCCTCCCCATTACTAAACTCTATACTCACAACTTGAAGGAAGGCTGAGTAAAGGTGAAAAGACCAGTAGGTTCGCGCTGGAAGGTTGTTCTGGCAGCCCGAGTTCTGCTCATTATTGGTGCGGCGAGCATCGCGTCCAGCACTTTGAAACCTTTCCGTCGCCGCTTACGTATCCTTGAGTCCACCTTTCCCACAGGTTGGCCAAATTTGGCGACTGCAGGGGTCATCATCATCGGCGTTCTCCTGATCGTGCTCTCATTTGCACTTGCGCGACGAAATCGGGCAGCCTACTTGCTCACCCAACTCCTTCTTCTCATAAGTATTTCATTGAACTTACTAAGGGGTTTGTATGTGGTGGAGGCAGTTGCGACGCTCACTATCTTCATCTTCTTATTTCTCATACGGCGGGAGTTCTATGCGAAGCCGGTAAGGCGCGTTATAAGTCGTGCGTTGATTGTCTTTGGACAGATGGCGTTTATGAGCCTTCTAATTGGTTTTATCCTCATCCTTGCCCCCGACCGATTATTCGGTGGTGAAATTACAATTTCACATATTTTCGAAACCGTCTTGAGAGGACTCATCGGTCTTTCTGGTCCCGCTTACTTTATAAGCCACAGGGAACAAGACATTTTCAATTATGCAATGCCCAGCCTTGGATTTCTCACAATCATTGTCCCCATTCTCACCCTTCTTCAACCGAGTCCACCCAAGCCTCACATGAGCGATGCAGACGAAAAAAGTCTGCGGGTGCTTCTAGCCGAATTTGGGGAGCGCGACTCTCTTGGGTACTTCGCCCTTCGGGAAGATAAGAGCGTCATCTGGTCCAACACAGGTAAAGCTGCGATTACCTACCGAGTTGTTGGTGGCTGCGCTCTCGCCAGCGGAGACCCAATAGGAAATCCAGATGCGTGGCCCCAAGTTATCCACGCATTTATCGATCTCTGTCTCAAAAACGGCTGGACTCCGGCATCTATCGGATGCAGTGAAGATGCCGGTGAAATCTGGGTCCGTGAAACGCAGATGAATGCATTGGAAATTGGCGATGAGGCGGTAGTCCATGTGAAGGAGTACGACCCCGAGAGTCCGCGCTATCGGAATGTCCGACAAACATCCAGGCGTATTCTCAAACAGAACTACACGACCAATATTTTCCGAACCTCGCAGATGCCGCCTGAGATGCGAACAATACTTACGGAGGATTCAAAAAAGTGGCGCGGTGCTGCAACCGAACGCGGATTCATGATGGGACTGGGAAGAATTGCCGATATCGATGAGCCAGATCTACTTATTGTTACAGCACTCAAAGATGGTCAGGTGCGGGGACTGCTCCAATTCGTCCCGTGGGGAGATAGCGCCCTTTCATTAGATCTTATGCGTCGTTCACCGCAAGCCGATGCGGGTATCAACGAATTGATGATTAACGCAGTTATTAGGTACGGTGCCGAAAACGGTATCGAGCAAATCTCACTCAATTTTGCTGCCTTTCGATCCGCCTTTGAGCGCGGCGCCCAACTTGGTGCTGGACCAGTCATTCGATCCTGGCGCAATATTCTCCTCTTCTTCTCTCGATGGTTGCAGATGGAATCGCTCTATAGATTCAATTCCAAGTTCCGTCCCGAGTGGATTCCGCGCTACCTCATCTTTAGAAAGAATTCAGATCTGCCCAAACTTGGACTGGCGACGCTTCGAGCCGAAGCATTCTTGGGATCGCGCCGAGCAGAATCCAAAAAGAACACCTCGTTGGGGTGATTGGACGAGAAAGAAATACCTGAGCCGAGTCCTTACTCCGTCTCGTTTCCTAGCAAATCCGTAACAAGTGGTGGTGGAGTGATTTCTTTGACTGAATTACGGCCCACGGATCGGAGTAACGAAGATGAAAGTACAACAACCACAAGAGTGGAGGCGATGCCACTAAGCAGAATTGCATTTCTCGGACCGATGAGAGAAACAACAAAACCCGCTATTACGAACGAGGTGATTTGCGCGAATGAAAGTACTGCCTGCACCGCGGAGGAAACGCGACCCCGACTTGCATCCGGTGCGCGTTGAAGGATGAGCGCGATTGCGTATGCCGACAATGTGCTCAAACCCATACCAGCCAGTGCGACAGTTGGGAAAAGGAGCCCCCAGTGCCAAGCACAACCAGTTAGCAACACTCCGAGGCCAAGCATCAAAGATCCCATGATGACATTAGCGGGTAGCCGAGCCTGGCTTACGTCGCGCCGTTCGTTGACAAACGCAGCCACGAGGCTACCGACTGCGAACACTGAGGCGGTAAGACCGTAAATAAATGTTGATGCATGAAGGACATCAATCACGAAAAATAATTCAGCCACAGCGAACGCTCCGAGAGCAACGATGAGACTGAACTGCAGAATGGTCAGAGCCCTAATGACGGGTTCATCTCGCACGATTTGCAATCCGGCCCATACTTCCCCTCGCTTGCGTGCTCCTCTCTCCCGAGCATGAAACGGCAGAGTCAAAAATGCAGGAACGAGGGCAAGCAGGGCGAATGTCGCAGCATTGGTAAGCATGGGCGTTACGTAACCGAACTGGCTAACCATGAGCCCGGCTATCCCCGGCCCAGCTATTCCGGCTAATGCATAAAGCGCCTGTATGAGTGACATGGCGCGCGGTAAGGCATCTTTGCCAACAATTTCTGGCAAGGTGGCAGACCATGCAGGAGCGGTGAATGCCTGGCCGGCTCCGATCAAAATTATGAGCCCGAGTGAAACAAACAGCGGCGTGTTAAATGCCAGGAGCGCAGCAAAGACTGCTTGACCTATATTGACGAAAGGAGCCAAGCGACGAACAGGCACTCGGTCAGCAACAGTGCCCGCCCAAGGCGAAAGTAGAATCAGAGGCAGATGCCCGGCCGCCAAAA
Source organism: Candidatus Paceibacterota bacterium (assembly GCA_035530615.1). Classification (NCBI taxonomy): domain Bacteria; kingdom Bacillati; phylum Minisyncoccota; species Minisyncoccota bacterium. The sequence goes on along the minus strand of DATKUL010000003.1, from coordinate 182,693 downwards.
TAACAGCGATGGAGAGGGCTCCCCCGCCATGGTGCTTCTCACGTAGTAGAAGAGCGAAGATCGCGAGTTCGTCGCCGAGAATAGATAGCGCACGTGCTGAAGCAATGACGCGAATCGTGTTCCAGCCCGCAGGGCGCACCTTTGACATCGGCTCATCCTGCCGAGATGCAGGCAATAACACAATGGAATAGCACCACTCAACTTAGGCGAGTTCATCTGCGAAGATAAGAACGTGCTAGCCGCTCCTCCAGAAGACGACACTCACTCGTACGGCCCTAAAATTCAAGTGGACAGAGACCCAGGGAGCGTTTAATCTCTACCTGCAAACGGTTCGCATCTACGTGGGGAGGTATCAGTGAACCAGATAGCCTCCCAGGTCCAGGGAATCCGTTCACGCCTTACTCGAGTTGAATGGCGTCGTCTTTACGCCATGTTTGGCTTTATCGCCTTTCTCCATATCGCCGGGGCGGCCCTGATGTTCGCGGCGACCAGCGGGCATTACCAACTCTCCGATGGATCCCTCTTTGGTTGGGGTACAGCCCTACTGGCCTATTCCCTGGGAATGCGCCATGCCTTTGATGCCGACCATATTTCGGCAATTGATAACACCACTCGCAAACTTATGAGTGAGGGTCAGCGCCCGCTTGCCGTCGGATTCTTCTTCTCTCTGGGTCATTCATCCGTGGTGGCCGGTCTGGCCATTTTGCTCAACTTTGGAATTAAGGCGCTTGGATCTCAATTGAAAGACTCTGATTCCACACTGCACCACTACACGGGGTTGATAGGAACATCAATCAGTGGCGCCTTCCTCATGCTCATCGCAATCTTGAATCTGATCATCCTCGTCTCAATAGTTCGAGTCTTCGTAGAAATGCGCAAAGGGATGTACAACGAAGCGGAATTAGAGAAACACTTGAATTCGCGCGGATTACTTATGCGATTCTTTGGTCCAATCGCACGTCGGATTGATGCCAGTTGGAAGATGTACCCGTTGGGAATACTTTTCGGATTGGGTTTTGATACTGCAACTGAAATAGGGTTGCTAGTTCTTGCCGGATCTTCCGTAATTGCCGGTTTACCTTGGTGGGCAATTATTTCCTTGCCGCTCTTCTTCGCCGCCGGCATGAGCTTGCTCGACACGATTGATGGCTCATTTATGAATTTTGCATACGGTTGGGCTTTCTCCCAACCGGTTCGAAAGGTCTACTACAACATTGTCATCACAGGATTGTCAGTCGCAGTCGCTCTCTACGTTGGCGGCTTGGAGATCCTTCAAGTGGCCGCCCGCCAACTCAATCTCACGGGTGGATTCTGGGATTATGCGGCTGCATTCAATTTGAATTCCGCCGGCTACGTCATCGTTGGGCTATTCGTCGTTGTCTGGGGCGCTGCCCTACTTCTCTGGAAATACGGACGGGTCGAAGAACGCTGGCACGAGCACGCACATTCAGCTCAACTTGCGCGGGGCGAAGATACCGATCACGCCAAGGCGGGCGTCGAACTAGGACCAATCCGCGAGGCATTTAAACTCGATTAAGTTTGATTCTCCCCTGGCCGATTGCTGCACCGAGTAGGACGATGAGCCCGCCAACAGGTTCGTTCCACGTTATCTTCTCACCGAGAAAAATTATTCCTACGATGACTGCAACCACCGGAGTTACATAGGTAACCGAACTTGCAATTGCGCTTCCAGCAGCAGCCATAATTTTGAAGTTCCAGATATATGCATATCCAGTACCCAGCACACCCAGAGCTAGCATCGCTGCGACTGGACCTAATCGGTACTCGTCCTTGGCAATTCCATCGATGAGATAAAAGGGGAGAAGAGTGAGCGCGGCAAGAGAGACCTGAGCAGTCGCAAGTGCCTCTGGTTGCAACTTATGGGGCAAGATGAACTTGCGTGAGTATGGAAATGAAAATCCATAACAGGTCACTGCTCCCAGTAGAGCAAGGATCGCGGGCAGCGGATTACTACCCAATCCCTGCCAAATCCCCAGGACTGTACTCACGCCCAGGAAACCAATAATCAGACCAATTACATGATGAGCCAGAATCTTCTCTTCGCGAAAGACAGTCATGATTACCAACAAAGTCATCAGCGGAGTGACAGCGTTAATAATCCCCGCAAGAACAGATGTCACATCCTCCTCTGCGACTCCGAAGAGAACTCCAGGCACAACGTTGAGCAGCATCGCGACGACCCAGAGATGCAGCCATACGCTTGGAGTCCGCGGCAAGGCAATTCCTCTCGCTCTCGAGATCGTCACCAATGCGAGTGCCCCAAGGGCGGTCCGACCAAAAGCAACACCAACTGGAGTGAGAAATTCGAGTCCAAGTTTGATAAAGATGAAGGAGCAGCCCCACACAATTCCGAGAGCTATGTAAGCCGGTAACCAGCCGCGATCTTTCATCTAGGAATAGTAATAGCCCGCCCAATTCCCGGGCGGGCTATTACTTACTCTCTACTTATGTAAAGGAAAGAGCGAAGGCTCCCAGCAGTGAAGAGACGGTCATCCAGATCCACCAAACTTTTACGATTTCAACATGCCAGTGGTCGGCTTGGTATAACCCCAGACGGGAGCGATTCCAATTGCCTAGTGCGATAAACGCAGTAATAAAGAGATGCACAAAGTTCAACCCGGCGATCAAGAAGTAGCACGATGCGTACGCACCCATAGTGATCGTGAATGGGGCGCCACCAAACTGAACTCCTTGGTAGATGAGGGCAACAAAGCTTGCAATGAAGGCGACCCCAGATCCAAGGACAAGTTGGGTTTGATTCTTAGCTCTCGCTCCAGCAAGTGCGTACCGATGCATCACCAATCCGAAGGCAGCAATGACGGTGAGATACCAGGCGCCCATACTTGAAACCGGGATTGTTCCAGGGCTGACTACACCATCATGAGTACTCGCCTTTGGAAGCCACATATCGTTGACGTTCTGGCCTTTGAGGTAGAAGTAAACAAAGATCACACTCAACGCGAAGGCGATGTCTGCCACCAGGATCAATATGAGACCAAGTCGATTACGTGAACCAACTACATCGGGATGTTCGTGATGGTAATTAGGATTTTCATCATGCGGGGTTGAATGTCCATGTGTCTCGACGCTCATGACTTCGCCTTTCCGTATCCGTAAGGATCTGATGTGACTACCGGAAGCACCGCAAAGTTCTCGAGTGGCACCGGGTTAGGCACCGACCATTCCAGAGTCTTGGCAAACCAAGGATTCGCAGGAGCCAGCGCCCCACTTCGCCACGAGGAGATAACGCCATAAAGCAGGACCAGCATGCCGGCCATAATTGTGTAGGCGCCCATGGTCGTAATCAGATTGCCCTGGCTAAATGCCGCGGGGTATGCCTCAACTCGGCGAGGTTGTCCGGCAAGCCCGACCAGGAACATACCGATGAAGGTCACATTGAATCCGATCTGCACCAACCAGAATGAAATCCAGCTCAGGGACTTATCGAACATACGACCCGTCATCTTTGGGAACCAGTAGACCAGCGCGGCAAGTGCCCCAGTCAAGCCAGCACCCATCAAGGTGTAATGGAAGTGAGCGGTTACGTACATCGAACCATGCAGGAAGGCGTCAATTGGCACATCTGAAAGATAAATCCCAGTGATGCCACCAATCATGAAATTCCAGAGCAGAGCGTAAATTGACGCTGTCGGCATTGTCATCCAGAGCCGACCGCGCCAGAGGGTTCCGATGAGAACAAAGAACAACATTCCCGTTGGAATCGAAATTAGCTCAGTCGTCAACATAAATGGTCCGTTGAGAAGCGGTGCCCATCCAGTCGTATACATATGGTGGGCCCAAACGAGAATGCTCAAGCCAGAAATTCCTGCAATCCCCAGAACCGCAACATTGAAACTAAAGAGTGGGCGGCGCGTAAATACCGGGGCCATCTCCATAAGCGCCGCGACAGCTGGAATCAAAATGACATAGACCTCAGGGTGTCCCATGATCCAGAAGAGATTCTCATAAAGCCAGCCACTCCCACCACCGCGCGGGTCGAAGAAAGTGGATCCCATTGCCCGATCCATCGCCGACATAACTTGTGACAAGAAGAAGACTGGGAACGCAGGCAATGCCAACGCAACGGAGGCGACAACACCATAAACAAATATTGGCGTGCGATTCCATGTCATTCCCTTTGCCCGCATTTTTACTACCGTGGTTGTGATATTTGCACCTGCGACCATTGTCGAGAGAGCGAAAATCACGATGAACATGATGTACCCATCCATGCCATGAGGTGCCTGTGACGCAAGTGGATTGTAAGCCGACCACCCTGTTGAAATTCCTCCCAGGAAGAATGAGGCAAGCAGTGGTGGAATAGCTGCCACAACGAGCCAGAAGCTCAGTGCATTCAAACGAGGAAAGGCCATATCGCGAGCGCCGATCATGATCGGCATAATGAAGTTACCGAATGGTCCAGTCACCATGATGATCGTTCCGACAATCATGATGATGCCGTGATAACCGACAACTGCGTTGTAAGCCTGTGGGTGCAACCACCCTCCTCCAGCGTGACCCAAGTTGGTGCGGATCAACATCGCCAGAATTCCACCTACGCCGAAAATCACCATCGTGATGACTAAATACTGAATGCCTACCACTTTGTGATCTGTGGTAAAACGAAAATATCGCTTAATCCCCTGATCCTTGCCGGCATAAAACAAATTCTCATCATGGCTCAGATCTCTACCCATGACCCAACGGAAGGGAGCAATAAGAGCACCTATTCCTGTCATGAATCCGATGAGCCAACCGATCATTGACAGAAGCACATACTGATCTTGATTGGTCTTGATGAATGACTCTTCAGTGTTTGCCGGCAGGAGTGCTTTAGAGAGATAGTAAAAAACGACCGCCATAATGATTCCGAGTGCAAACCCAGTCCACATGTTAAGGCGCTCGATGAGAGCTTTCTTAGACGCGGAATATCCGGGAGCAGAAGGTGAACGATCCATCATTGTTGTCATTAAATTTGCCCCCCATTATTCGTAATCCACGCGTCGTAATCGGCCTGGCTTACAACATGAACTTTCTTCTGCATATAAGCGTGCAGTAGCCCGCATAGTTCGGCGCACCTTAAGTCGTACACGCCGATCTTGTCGGGGGTTACCGAGGTCTGTGTCATATAGCCCGGGTTGGCATCAATCTTGATACCCATTTGAACGATCCAGAAAGAGTGGATCACATCTTTACTTGTTACGTTAAAGACAACTGGTTTATCGACTGGAAGATACAGATCCTAACTTCGAACCGTCCCATTATCCACGTAATCGAAATTCCAAGCCCACTGCTGGCCGACAACATTGACGTGCATGGCCTTCGGATCAAAGAGCCCCGCACTTTCGCGCTGCAAAGCAACCATGCCCCAAATGAGTGCGAAGAGACACATCAATGCCGACACAATTATCCAAGTGCCTGCTACCCGCGGACTGTCGCGGATTTCATGATCAGCATCATCTGGTGGAGTATCTCCATAGTGGCGCTTTGCTAACAAAGTAGTTAAAGCCATGGCGGCTACCAAACCAGCGATTGGTGCGGCGGCCCACGTAAATACGCGCATCATATTTATGGTCGTCGCCATAGTTTCGGAGGCAGGTGCACCCATTGATCGAATCTGCACTTCGGAAGCGACGAATCCAATAATTGCTGTTAGAACAATCCAGAGCAATCCAGTCTGTTGCACATCTTTGCGCTTGAATATAGAAGAGCGCTTCTGAGTTTCTAAGTCAGACATTATCGCGGCCCCCTTACGCGTTCACTACAGTGAAGTGGCCGGACATGTAACCCATGGTGGACATCGCTGCACCAAATCGTGCGACTGTGCCGTCGCCACAAGGAAATTCGCAGTTCCAGATGTACTCACCTGCATCCCCAGTTATGAAAGTAAATGTTGTGGTCGGAGGATTACTCGAGTAACCCTCTTCCGGCATCTCCTCCTCGGGTACAGCCTTTAATGGGACGCTCACAAATAATTGATCCTGACCATCTGATAATCCGTGCAAGGTCCAGGTGTGACCAATTTGATTAGCGGGGATTGACGTCACCTTCTCGCCGTTAACTGTCATCGTGCCATCTACCGTGCCACGCACCGTTGCGAAAAAATCGTTGGTTATCGTTTCGCCGCCGTCATACTGCCTAACCGTTATCGTGATTGCAGAGTGCGCAGGGACTTCAAAATTTGTTACCGGTCCAAAAGTTACCCAGTCAGGGTGGGCACCCCCGCCGGCTCCATGGCTTCCCGCCATGCTGTCCGGATAGGAGGACAGATCAAGTGTGTAATGCGGAAGCTTTCCCTGCGGTGTATCGATCGTGCCCGCCGGTGTTGCAGCCAAAACGCGGGAGTCGTTCTTGGCCGATGAGACATATGTACCAATGCCAGTTATCAGCCCCGCTCCGAGAATCACTGTGCCAAGTGCCGCAAACAAGCGTTTGTTCATATCTATCCCCCTAGTTGGATCAGTTCTGCGAGAATGTGACCCTAATCACCAGAGAATAGGGGCTGGCACTCCATTTTCCAAGGTAATTCACGCCCTTTTCTCAGGTTGGCAGGCACTGACGAGGGTGAGTTATGGCCACCCCTATGTTGGTTTAATTTGTAAACCAACATAGGGGCATTTCTTATGTTGGTCTGTACAATAAGCCAACACAAGAGGTGAGCACATGTCCCACATAGAAGAAAGGGTCTGGAGAGACGGCGGTGTCGGGCGATCTCGAAGGGACCGGCAACCCTGTAAGTACCAGGTATACATCCCAGACAATCTCCTGGGCAGGCAATTTCTACTCGATGGTCCGGTCGCCGCCGATGTGGCCGATGCCGAAGCAGCAATTGCCCGGTTCAACACGGATGCCTCTGCGCTAGTCAACACTGAGGCTCTCGCACGCATTCTGCTGCGGGCCGAGTCCGTCGCGTCCTCTCGGATTGAGGGCTTAGTCATGGGAGCGCGTCGGATACTAAAAGCAGAAGTCGACCAAGGCACTGAAGGTCTCCACGTAGAAATATCGGCCAAGGAAGTGTTAGCCAATATCAACGCAATGAACTACGCAATTGCGTCGATCGAAAAAGGCGACCTTATTACGTTGGATCAGATACTGGAGATAAACAGAGAACTGTTAGCGAGCACAACTCTCTCAAGCGTAGGCGGCAAGTTGAGGGAGCAGCAAAATTGGATCGGAGGCAACAACTTCAATCCATGCTCGGCCGATTTTGTACCACCACATTGGGAAGTAGTGAGCCCTCTTATGGCCGACTTAGTTGAGTTTTGCAACAGCGATGATTTACCTGCAGTAGCGCAAGCAGCGATTGCGCACGCCCAATTTGCGACAATCCACCCATTCCTAGATGGAAATGGCAGAACCGGGCGGGTTCTCATTCAAATGATTCTGCGTCGGCGAGGGCTTGCCGAAAGAGTTATCCCACCAGTTTCGCTCGTTCTTGCCACCTGGGCACGAGACTACGTTGAGGGATTGATGGGTACTCGCTATGTCGGGGAATCAGACTCAGCATCGGCACATGCAGGATTCAATCTTTGGGTTGGAAGGTTTGCGGCAGCTTGTCAGCGAGCAGTGAGCGACTCATTGGAATTTGAAACTAAGGTGGGCACAATCGAACAGCGGTGGCGGAGCAAGTTGGGCACTGTACGAAAGGGATCCTCCCTCGATACTCTCTTGAAAGGCTTAGTCGGCATGCCGATCTTAACCGTCGCAACAGCGATGAATCTAACAAGAACAACTCATAAGCAGACCAATGAAGCCATATCTGTATTGGTGGAAGCCGAAATTCTTAAATCTATGTCCAGCAGAATGCGCAATAGAGTGTATGAGGCCCCAGAAATTATCGCCGCATTTGCTGAGTTGGAACGACAACTTGCCGGCCCGAATGGGGTTGACACCCGCCGTCTATCTATACGGCAGCGAGGGGTCTAATCTTCGCCGAATATGAATATGACCCAAAGTGCCCAATTTTGGACCTCGTGGCAGGTGGCTCCAGAGATCACCCTCCCTCTCATCGCCGCTGAGTACCTCTATCTGCGCCAGGGCCTCCGCAATCCGACGTGGGCGAGTGCACGCGAGCGCCGCTTCTTCCTGGCCGGGTTACTCACAATTGCTTTGGTCATCACCTCCCCCATTGGGGTCCGCTCGGCTGATCTCTTCTGGTGTCACATGATCCAGCACATCACTTTGATGATGATCAGCGGGCCACTTCTGGTGCTCGGGACACCTGGAACCTTCCGCCCAAAGAATAAGGTCTTCGGACTTTTGACTCATCCGATTCTCAGTTGGGTTACATACGCCGCCTTAATGATCGGCGTCCACCTACCCGGACCACATGAATTCATCACCAATCACCCCTGGGCACACACTTTTGTCGAGGTCCCTCTCTATATAGCGCTCCCTTATCTCTTCTATTTCAATCTGCTCGATCGCAATCTCACGGGTCGTCGCGTCACGCCCGCAATGTCGGTTATCGCCCTCTTCCTGATGATGGTTCCAGAAACTCTCACCGGCTTCTTTATCTACGTGGCGCCAAACTCCCTCTACAACCAGATGTTCACGCTCTCGGATCAGCGTCGCGGTGGATCCATTATGTGGTCGGGCGGAATGATCATTGATACTGTCTGGATGGCTTTTGCTGTCTACCACTGGATCAAAAGCGAGGAACGCGCTTCAATGGCCGTCGATCTAGAGATTGCGAATGAGGCGCGATGAAAGATTTTGAAACAAATGAGCCAACCTGGATCCACGAAGAGGAAGCCGGCACTACACCGGTTTCCGATAAAGCGAAGAAGTGGATCACCGGGGCAATGGTGGCCGCGGTGCCATTCTGCATGTGGGCTGGTTGGTTCGAGTGGGGCCGCGCTCATGAGGGCAATTGGCGGGCTTGGGTTTACACCTTTGAGTGGCCATTCTTCGCTGGCGTTGCCATCTACCTATGGAGGCGGCTAATGAGAGGTGATGTTCCAAAAATCCCACGGCCAGATCTTGTCGCCCTCGCCCGCGAGGCAGATCAATTAATGAAAAGTAAACCAGATCATGCTAGCGATGCAGACGGCGACCATTCCAATAATAAGTAGATAAACACTTTGCATACGGGCTCCAGCTCGATATTCACCCATCAGGCGTTTGTCTCGTGCAATTCCGAGCATGTAGCAAAGAAGAGGTAAGAGTAGAACAGCGTTGAGTACTTGAGTCCAAAGCAAGATCGTGACCAACGGGGCACCTGGAAGCAGAATCAACCCGGCCGCAATAATGGTGATCGCAGCGAAGGTTCCGTAGAAGAGGGGAGCTTCTCTAAATCCATCATCGAGGGCAGCTGGTCGGCCAGTGAGATCACTGACTGAATAAGCTGTAGACAAAGGCAAAATTGATGCCGCTAATAGCGCCGCGCCAATTAAACCAATCGCGAATAACTCTTTCGCCAATGTTCCGGCAAGTGGTTTTAATGCGGCTGCCGCTTGAGATGCATCTGTGATGGTGAAGATTCCTTCGCGATTCAGAGTTGCGGCGCAAGTAACAATGACGAAGAATCCGATGATTCCCGTAAGCAAGGATCCAGTCCATACATCAACGCGCAATAGTTTTAGATCATCGCGAGTAAGGCGTTTATCAACTGCATATGACTGGATGAAAGCAAGTCCCCACGGAGCAAGAGTTGTACCTAATGTCGCCGTCGCAATAAAAACGGCATCACGGGTGAGTGGCATAGACGGAACAACCATGCCATGAAATGCCTTTCCCCAATCAGGGTGCGCCAAAAAACCGGCAAGTATGTATGAAAGAAAAACCGCGGAAAGAATAAAAAACACTTTTTCCACGCGACCAAACGACCCGCGCAAAACCAAGAAAGTCACCAGCATTCCAGCGACAGGGACAGAGAGGTATTTTGAAACTCCGAATAGTTGTCCCGCTGCCGCAATTCCTGCGAACTCTGCCGTCATCGTTCCGATATTGGCCAGGATGAGTGAAGAGGCGCTGAACACTCCTGAACGCGCCCCGTACTTCTGACGCACAAGTCCGATAAGGCCCTGCCTGGTTACGACACCAATGCGCGCGCCGAGATCTTGAAAGAGAATAAGTGCAAGAGTCGAGAGGACGAGTACCCAAAGAAGACGGTAGCCATATTTCGCGCCCATTTGTGAATAGGTGGTGATACCCGCCGGATCATCATCCGAAAGCCCGGCAATCATTCCGGGCCCCATCACGGCAAGTAGGGCAGTAATGCGAATCTTCCGTGGAGAGATCGTCGGAACTTTGACGCCCTTAACTACCTTGACCGCTTTCACGGCGGTCTTTTTCTCATCACTCATGCGAGCGCACCACTGCCTTGCGCAAATCCGCGGTGCGCGGTGCGCGCGACAAGTGCATCAATGATGTCGTCGGCCATAATCCGTCCGACCGGCTTATTTTTCCCATCAATAACCACGATAGAGGAGCCACGGTTATTTGAGAATTCTTCAATCACCTGGTCCAGTGCAGTATTTATGTGAACCGCCGTTGGATATGGCGGCCCCATGAGATCGATGAGTGCCGCACTTGATTTAGCAGAGACCAGCTCGATCATCTGAATGTGATCGAGCAACTTTCCTTTAGCATCAACAACGACTACGCCATCGGAAATATCGCGCTTTTTATGTTTTACCAACTGAGCCAATGCTTGCGCAACCGTGTCATGCTCGTGACAGATCACCATATGCGTTGTCATAACCCCACCAGCGAGCTCTTCGTCAAATGCCACCAGTTGCCGCAGCGTCTTCGCCATCTCCACTGTCATCAAATTAAGAATGCTTTCCCTGTGTTCGTCATCCAAGTCACGCAAAACTTCGGCGCTCTCATCTGGCTCCATCAGCGCAAGCAACTCTGCTGCCCGGTCGACCGGTAATCCGCGAAGGAAACCTTGGAGGTCGTCATCTTCCATTTCTTCGAGTACATCAGCGGCAAGATCGGGGTCAAGCAATTCAATCAACGCATTCTGCTCGCGCCCTACTAAATCTTCAATTAAGTCGGCCAAGTCGGCTGGACGCAATTGGGCGAGCGCCGATCTGGGACCTGAAGTTCGCACTTGCCCCGCGCTATCAGTCAACGATGCAACGGTTGCCCAGTCGACTACCCGATCAGGTGTTGGTCGGCGACGCAACGTGCCAGGAAAGACGCGGCGTAAAAAGGAGACAAAGGAAACGTCAACACCCACTAAGCGAATTTCACGATCTAGCGGTGCTAAATACAAATCTGCGGATCGAACAACACGCAGCCCATTCACATCAACGATCTGATGGTCGATGACATCGGCGTCCAATAATGATTCGCCTGAACGTCGCGTGTACTCCTTGAGATTAATTCTTGTCGAAGAAAGGCGGATTTCATCTTTGGTCAATTTCGAAATTCGCGCCCCATCAATAAAAGATTTGCGCGCTCCCACTTTGACAATAAGCCCAGATACCGCGGGATAAGTTTCCTCACCGTGGCGAACCACAATGTCTACGAGTTTTCCCAAATCACGACCTTCGTCGTCACGCACCGGACACCCGATCAACCCAGCGACGGAGACCAAGGAGTCCCGAATATTCTTCCGGGCCAGAACGGAAACTGAGTCCCGACGCCCAACAATGCGCTTAGCGACATTGATGGCTGGGACTGCAGGGGTTTTCACTCTTGGATTTTAGCCGCCAGACCTTGCCTGATGTCTCACATATCAGTGAAGACCATCGAGAAGTTCTTGCCCAATGCTCCTCTTCTCGTTCTCCCAAGTTCACCTTTAAGTTCCTTCAATTTGGCGTAGCCTCTTCGCCGCCGTCCGATAGACGGACTTATTCTCGCGAACTGATCCTTGAGTCCCTTATCGAGATTTACCCACTCTTTGGATGCGCTAACGAGGAAATCTAATGTGTACATTGGATTACCACTTTGCCAATTCTTCGAGAGTGACCGAAATGTGCTTCTCTTTGCTCGCAAGTCGCTTCTTTATAAGCGGGGTGATCTCTATTTCCCAAAGTATCTCTTCAATTTCATCGAATAATTCGGGCGACATAACATAGAAAGTCGGCTTGTTGTTCGTCAGAACCGCAAAGGGTTTTTTCTTCGCCTTCTTAACAACCGCGTTTGGGTTCTTTTTAAACTCAGAAATAGTCGTGGTTAATTCAGTCATAATCCGATCCATTTTCTCCTCCTTTCCCCTGGCATTAAATTTAGACCTAAATTTAAACCAAGGCAACTGGAGGGTGGTGGGTTGTTATCTCACATAGGACATTCCTAGGGGGCGCCTCCGACAAACCAACCCTGGTAATCCACACCCACAAACCAAACCCAACTTATCAACTCGCACTAGCGCGGTGCGGGGAAGGAGAACCGATTATTATTTAAGGTTTTCGGCAAGTGCCCCCAGGTCGAGTTCATAATCTTCTCCGTTGATTTCCACAACTAATCGCGGATGCTCACCGACTGCTTCAAGATATTTGCCTAAAGTCGAGAGCAGCATGTCGCCTTGATTCTCCAAGCGAGAGACACCAGCTTGTGCCATGCCCAGTTTCTCGGCTACCTCAGACTGCGTTAATTCGGCTGCTTTTCGAATCGCGGGAATATTTTCTAAAAATTTGCGTTCATCTTCATCCGCCCAACGACGTAGCACGGAGAGGTGCTCCTTCTCCTCAGGTGTCATCGCATCAAGAATCTCTTTACCTCGATCGCGGAGTTTTCTAAGGTCAATATTCTTCAATGGATCCACCGTTTTCTTCTTTTTGCTTTTCCCTGACCCACTTGTTGATCGCACCGTCTGCACGTGCACCGACTCCGTCATAAAAAACATCTCCCATCTTTGCCTTGTTTGTCCCGAGAACAACAACTGCGCTTGAAATTATCTCCATTGGCGGGAACCAAACGATCAAACGGATGGCTATCCCTCTGACAAACGGATGGCTGACCCGCCATATCTGATATTGCCTCGAACTCCGTATGCGACATAATTTTTTCGAATCGACGCGTGGAGGTACTGTTAAAGCCTTTAGGAAATCCATCTCGAGGTCCACCAATTCGGAAATCAATTTCATTCTGAGATCCCGTATCGCTAGATTCCGAATGTTTTGTCGCCATATTTCAAACTCCCGAGTTGTTTCAATGAGCATGTGAATCACATACCACCGATAGTATATACCATTGATGATATATATGTCCCGTCCTCGCAAAAGGCAAAAAATCCATAACTTTTCTCATAAGGGATTTTCTCCATCGCCCATGACAGGCCACCTCTGGTAATCCACACCCACAATCCACGGTAAGATTGCCCCCGTTGCTCCAACCGGAGCAGTGATTTCTTCCCTTAAAGCGCAGTATTTGCGCTTACTTGCGAGTCTTATCACCACCCGACCGGCCCAGATCCAACGCAATACCGCTTGAATTGGCCAGTCGTACCGAGACGCGCTTGTCGTCTCGATTGGTATAGCTAAAACATGTCATTACAACCACGCTCTAAAACTCCTGTGCGCGCGAAATCTCCTAAGCCTCACCGCAAGGGAAATGCCGCCACCCCGATTACCCGTACCTCATCCACGGATTCTGTTGAGAGGCCGGCCAAATCTTCATCCAAGCCTGCCTACGCAAAGTCGGCAAAGCCCGCCTTTGCTAAGGGTGGCAAGCCAGGGTCCACAAACACCCCGAGCAAGCGCCTCAAGAACAACCCTCGCTCACTTGAGCGTGCCAAGCGCTTTGCCGAGTCTCGCACAACCACTCCAACCGAGCGATCTGAGCGGAGCGAAGATTTTCGCACCGCCGCGCCCCGCGCCGAAAGAGGCGAATTCCGTTCTGCGCCACGCAATTCAAAGTACGCACCTGCCCGTCGCGAAGAACGCCCCGCAACCCGTCCAGACACCCGTCCAACCACACGCCGTGATGCCCGCATCGCCGAGGTTGCCCGCGGAGATGGCCGTCCTAATTTTGAACCGCAGAAGCGCGTCAAGTTCATCCCCGGTGGAAAGCGCACCACTGCTCCAACTCGCAGCGCCCACAGCGGAACCGCTACGCCAAATAACCGTACTTTCAACCGCGCGACGACTTCGCGATCAAAGAACACTTTTGCATCACATTCAAATTCTCATTCGCCATCCCACTCAAGCAGCGGCTATGGCGAAGATTTCGGTGCTGACGATAATTACATCACCGATGTCCAGCAAGAGAGCACTGTGGAAGCGTCACACCACAAGCCCAATGAAGAGACCACAACAACTTTCGCCGAGCTTGGGGTTCCCGCTGAACTAGTACAGATCCTTACCAGCCAAGGAATTAATTCACCCTTCCCAATTCAGGTTGCCACCCTTCCGGATGCACTCAATGGAGATGACATTCTTGGTCGCGGACAGACTGGTTCGGGCAAGACTCTGGCGTTCGGCCTGGCGATGCTCAGCAACCTGCAGGGCAAGCAAGCAGCCCCTCACCGCCCACTTGGTTTGATCCTCACACCAACTCGCGAATTAGCGCTACAAATTAACGATGTTATTACTCCCCTGGCCAAGGCAATCCGTCTTGACTCGGTTGTCATCGCCGGTGGAATGCCGTACGCAAAGCAGATCACTGCCATGCGCAAGAGCTGCCCAATCCTGGTTGCAACTCCTGGTCGCCTCATTGATCTTCTCAACCGCGGTGAGGTTCAACTCGATGATCTACAAATCACCGTTCTTGATGAAGCCGATCAGATGGCCGACATGGGCTTCTTGCCGGTTGTCAAAGAAATTCTTGATCAAGCCCGACCAAACGGTCAGCGCCTGCTCTTCAGCGCAACTCTTGATCGTGGCGTTGATTCACTCGTCAAGAAATACCTCAACAACCCAAAGACTCATTCACTTCAAAATGACCGTGCCTCTGTCAGCACCATGGAACACCACGTTCTTGTGATGCACCCAAGTGACAAGGACGAGATCACGGCACAAATCGCTTCCCGCGATGGCCGCACAATCCTCTTTGTTAAGACACAACGCGGTGCCGATCGTCTTGCAGACAAACTCGCAAGTGTCGGCGTTGCTGTTGGTGCACTCCACGGTGGAAAGTCACAAGCCGTCCGTACGCGGACACTTGAGCACTTCAAATCCAATCCAACCGCGGCGTTAGTTGCCACAGATGTCGCAGCGCGCGGTATCCACGTCGATGACGTCTCATTGGTAGTTCACGTTGACGCACCAACCGATCACAAGGATTACCTCCACCGCGCTGGTCGAACAGCTCGTGCCGGAGAAGCAGGTGTCGTCGTGACTCTTGCTACATCCAAACAGCAGAGTGCCGTCCGCGGACTCACTTCACGTGCGGGCGTTTACCCCAAGTTCGTCGACGTCCGTCCGCACCATGCAGAATTGGTATCCATCACTGGTTCCAAAGAGCCAAGTGGGATTGCATACATTGCACCAGTCGCAGATAAACCGAAATTCGGTGGTCGCAAGCCACGCCCAGGACAAGACCAGAGACGACGTAGGCCTAGATAGATCTGCTATATTTTCCTCAGAAGCCCCTCGAGGGTCGCAGGGATCGCACTCGCTCTGACTACAGGGCCGCCAACCACAAGGTTGGTAGATAGTGCCCCTGGATCTTCGAGGGGTTTCGTTTATCCAAGTGTTCCCCACCATGGCAATGTCGTTACAAATGGGCTCGTTTCCTTGATTCCATAATTCAATATTTCCCCCGCTCCACTCCTTCTAATCAAGGGATAAAGTTTTGCAAAATGCGAGACATCCAAATTGCTACTTAATACACCGGGCGTAATCGCCGCGCCAAAAGCTCCGCACACTTGATCTGCCAGTTGAAGACCATCAAGTTCTGCATTACTCAATATCTTGACGGGCTCTTCAAGCAAGCCCCACGGAACCCAGGTCGACTCCAATCTTGCTCGAGTTAAAGAATCAATTGTGCGTTGAGCATTCCAGCCTTTAATGCTTGAAAGTCGAAGTTTTAGATGACGGGAACCTCCGGGCCAATCTCGAGCAGCGAGAAGTGCACGTTCCGCCAGAAGTTGCGTTGCCCATAGAAGCGCCGCGCCATCTTGACTTGACAATGGGTAGGGCGCTCGCAAGTCACGTTTGACCGCTACCGTAAAAATCAACTTCAATGGTAACTTTGAAATACTATCGACGATATGTTGGCGTCTATCCCAGTTACGAGCATTCTTAACCCAATGTAGACTTTTTGATCCTTGAGCGAGATCAACGCGAAGGCTTATCATTAATTCTCGACTTGCAAAAACGTCTTCTTCTGCAACAAGTACCCCGGAAAGCACGAAAACGGGTGACGACTTATGTGAGGTTCCAATATCACCGTATTCATCAACATAACAGTAAATATTTGCCAACAAGGTCTCCCGGCAGCGAATGAATTGCTGGGCAAAGATATCTTTATTCGCATCTCAAAGAAGAGTTCAAGACCCGATTGGGGATAGCACGTGGCTTAACCTCGCGTGCGGGCGTTTAGCCTAAATTCGTTGATGTCGGTCCACACCACGCAGAATTGGTATCCATCACTGGTTCCAAAGAGCCAAGTGGGATTGCATATATTGCACCCATCGTGGAAAAGCCTAAATTCGTTAGTCGCAAGCCACACCCAGGACAAGACCAGAGACGACGTAGGCCCAGACAAATCTGCTATATTTTCCTCAACACCCCCAGTCCCTTCGGTGGCTGGCTGCGAAATCCCGGCTTCGGTCGGGATTTCTGCTTTTACCAAGACTCTGGTTTTGTTATCGTTCCGTGACGATCATAGAGATCCTTAGGTAACTGAGAGATTGTTAGCGCTCCTTGGCGAATCTGGCGAATGATCTGTGGATCAACTTTGAGTAGCTCCGATGATGGTGTATCCGTTGGCAAGATGAGGCCAACAGTCTGTCCCAATTCATCTTTCGCTAAACGGAGAGGTTCAGCCAAATCTGAATCATTTGTCAAGATGACAAATACATCTGCCTTCTTGGTGAAGATATCGAAGAGAAAATATGTCGCAAGATTGACATCAGAACCTTTCTCTTCTGTCTTTTTGACTTTCACAGTCTTAGGGCGCCCATCTACATTGAACTCCCAAGGATGCAACGGCATGAGTCGAGCATCTGATCTAAACTTGCCTAAGTGAATCTTGATCTTGTGGTTCACTGTCAGGGCGCGAAGATACGCCTGTTGCCTCTGCCCTTGAGAGAGATCATTCGGCATAGGAGAAATATGAGCAGTGAAATATCGAACAAGAATGACGTCATACTCATAAAGAAGTGCTGAGGACAAAGCAAGCAGATCGAGCCACTTATAAGGTGTCCCTTTCAAAGCCCTCCGATACAAATTAAACCCATCAACATAGACGATTGCGGTTGGCTTGCTCACGTCTGGAAGGGTAAGAGGATTACCCAATACTTCCGAAAGGTCAGTGGCCCTTGTGAACAGAGAAGGCGAGCCACGCCCTGGCCAAGACCAGAGACGCCGCAGACCTAGATAACCATTTGCCGTGATCGGATCAAGCAGGCTAGTTATCGCCCTTGAAGAGTTCGTCACATACATACTCGGCGATAGCCAGACTGGACGTAGCCGCTGGAGATGGCGCATTGCGCACCGCCAATACACGACCAAGTCGATGGATCCGGAAGTCTTCAACCAGACTGCCGTCGCGGTCGACTGCCTGAGCACGAACTCCGGAACCCGCTCGCACCACATCCTGGTCGCGAAGTTCGGGCACGTAAGTTCGGGCACGCTTCAAGAATTGATGCTTGCTCATGGATCCGACAACCTCAGAGATCCCCATCTTCCAGTGAGTCCGAGCCAACTTCTGAAAGCCGGGCCAGCGCAATGTAGTCCAGAGATCTTTAGGTGATATGTCACGACGAAGGTAGCCCTCCCGCGACATGGCCAACACAGCATTTGGGCCAACGTCTACATGCCCATCAATGCGGCGGGTGAAATGAACACCCAAGAATGGATAGTTCGGATCCGGCACTGGATAGATCAAACCGTTGACCAGATCATTCTTGGATCCCCTCGCTTACACAAGATCGCCTTGAGGGAATCGGGGGCGTAGTAGATCCCGGCGTGCACAACTCCACTGTTGTGTGAGGTCTGATGAGCACCGACCGTGACTTCCTTATCGATGACCGTGATCATCGCGTCGCCGCGCAACTCTCCAAGTCGCCGCGCAACTGCACGCCCGATGATCCCAGCACCAACTACACCGATTCGCTCAGGAGTCATACTGTGGTTCCGTCAAAGTTTTCACGGTTTTAGATTAGTCAAACATTCAATCTCTTCCAAAAAAGCCACGGATCGCATGGATTGCGCTCGCTCTGACTACAGGGCCGCCAACGCCAAAGTGGGCAGATAGCGCCCCTGGATCTTCGAGGGGTTTCTGCTTTTACCAGGTATCAGGTTTGCGAATAACACCAACCACTAGTCTTACCCCATGCGCTCATATATCCCAGGCATCCATGGCTAATCCATTCATACCTGGGCGAGGCAGGGATTTTTGTCGTGGCTGCAATCACTCTGAATTGTTCTCTGCCATCGACTTGGGCGACCTCCCCATTGCGAACGAACTCTGGCAGGCTGAATCTGAGCTAGTAGAGAAATTTCCTCTCCACTTGCGGATATGCCGCCGCTGCGGGCTAGGACAAGTAGAAGATGTCGTGACACCGAGCCGTCTTTTTCGTGATTACCGGTACCTCTCGTCCATGAGCGCAAGCTTCATTGAACATGCCAGAATTTATGCGACTCAGGTAACCAAACGGTTGAATTTCCAGAATAAAGATTGGGTTCTCGAGGTCGCGAGCAATGATGGATACCTCCTTCAACACTTCATAGACCTTGGCGTCCGAGTTCTTGGTATAGAGCCAGCCGAAAATGTCGCAGAAATCGCCCTTAAAAAGGGCATCCCCACCGAGAGTGAATTCTTTGGCTTGGCTTTTGCTGAGTCATTACTTGAAAGAAAGGGCCACCCCAGGTTGATCGTCGCCAACAATGTCATGGCTCACGTTCCCGACATTCGCGATTTCATTTCTGGCCTTGCCAAAATGGCCGGCCCAAATACTCTCATCAGCATCGAGAATCCCTCCTTGATGAATTTCCTTGAGGGCAATCAATTCGACACTATTTATCATGAACATTATTCGTACCTCACCGCTCACTCCGTCAAAGTTATAGCCGCCGAGTTTGGCCTGGAGCTTTTCGAAGTTGAGAGGATCAATACACACGGAGGATCCAATAGGTACTGGCTTCGTCTCCAAGGGTCGGCGACGCCAAGCAGCGGGCAGGTTGAAAACTCTGTCTCCAGGGAGATCGACTCTGGGCTCTTCGATGTAGAAGCCTGGGATTCTTTTGCAGCGCGGGTTGAGTCCACTCTTCGTTCCTTCCACGATTGGCTAAACCGGGCCCATCAAGAAGGGCGAACCGTCTACGGATTTGGGGCCGCAGCCAAAGCCAGCACCCTAATAAACGCCTCAAAAATCCAGAAAGATTGGATAATCGGAATTGCGGATACAAGTTACGAGAAGCAAGGACGATTTATGCCTGTTCAAGGAATCCCAATCATCTCCCCGGAGAAGATGTATGAAATGAATCCAACCGACATCATCATCTTCCCTTGGAATATCAAGAATGAATTAATCCCCCTTATAAGAATGCAAAGTTCCAGCGATACTCGAATTTGGCAAGTTATACCTACCCTAGAAATGATTTCCTAGATGAAAACATCCGTCGCACTCGAACAAATTCAAGGCGTAAGAGCGATCAAGGCTAATCGAGTTCCTGACAACCGCGGATCATTCACCAAGTTCTTTGAAGTCGACGAATATCGATCAATGGGTTCTTGTCTAAATATTGATTCGTTGGCCATCTCAGAAAACACCTCGGCTGGAACCCTAAGAGGATTGCATTTCCAGGTGCCTCCACATGAGGAAGAGAAACTAATTCTTTGCATCGAAGGCAGGATTTACGACGTCATAGTCGACCTAAGGCCAGACTCATCCACTGTTGGACGGTGGGCGAGCATTGAGTTGGATGCTGACCATCCCACAACATTGATCCTGCCCAAAGGAATTGCACACGGTTTTCAGACACTTACACCAAATACAAAAGTAATTTATGGGATCTGCGGCGAATATGTTCCTACGAGTGGACGATCACTCCTCTACTCAGACCCCTCACTAAGAATTACTTGGCCCCTCCCGATCTCTCAGATCTCTACTAAAGACAAAGATGGAATATTGCTTGCGGAGGCGATATCACCCCACAGTCCTGAGAGAACATGAGAAGGATTCGAATCGGCTATGTGCCGATCAGTCAGGACTTATCGGCGCCTGGCGATCGCAGGAGAGTCGCATTCTGGGCAAAGAATCGCGGGCATGAAATTGTTCTGGATTTGAACGAACCTTATGATGTTTTGCTCCTCTCCGAAAGATCGAACTTAAGCGCCTACAAGAAAGAAACGAGCGGTGCTCCAATAGTTTTTGACTTAGTGGACGGATATTTAGCCACTGAGTCAGTTCTCCACGACTGGTTCCGAGGAACCTCCAAGGTTCTTGCCGGTCAACTTTCTGGCACGCCAAAGCCATTTACAAAGTTTGTTGCCAATCTATGCTCACAATCTGCTGCCGTCATTTGCAGCTCCACCGAACAGCGCGAAATGATTCTCACGTATTCGACAAATGTTCACGTGATTTTGGATTCTCATGAAGAGATGCCACTTCTTCCCTTCGGCGATCACTCCCAGAACTCAACTCAACCTCCACAAATTCTCTGGGAGGGAATGCCCGCCACTCTTGCGGGCGTGGCGCAAATTCGTGAGGCTCTCGAAAATCTACAGAAGAGTCGTGGCATCCATTTAAATTTCGTTACTGATCCCAATTACTATCGCCTTTTAGGAAAATTCTTTTCAGGTCAAACCTCATCGCTGCTCAGAAGAAGTCTTCATGGAGCATATGAATCCTCTGAAATCATCCCGTGGACTCAATCTAACCTAGTTGATGCTGCCAGACGATCAACTGCTTCGATCATCCCTATTCAATTGCAGAATAAACTTCAATTTATGAAACCGGAGAATCGGTTGTTGATCATGTGGCGTCTCGGTCTTCCTTGTCTTACTTCTTCAAGTCCCGCTTACAAGAGGGTGGCAATGAGCGCTGGGACCGACACCATATGCGAAACTCCTAAAGAATGGGAATCTAAGTTGTCTCAGGTACTCGAAGATCACGAGTTTGCGCGGGACGTTGTGACCAGAGGTCAGAACTATCTTGCGCAGAATCACAACAGCGAAATTCTGCTCTCTAAATGGGATCAAGCATTCCAATCTGTACTCTAGGTACGTCACCCCACTTGAGAGGAATGCTCTTTGTCTCAGCCAAGGAAGTTTGACCTTTCCTACATAACAGTGGATTCTGTTTCTGAGGGCGTGGGCTCAAGCCAGATCCTGCCGCTCATGCAGCGCCTCTCCTCGGCGGGCCTATCCATTAACTTGATCAGCTTTGAAAAGGTCGAGCCATCTTCCGCCACTCGAGATCTACTCAGATCGCTAGGTGTTCAGTGGGATTTGCGCCAATTCAAGGCCAACGGAGCACTCGGTGGATTCACTCGGCTCATGGAAATCAGCAAGCACATTCCTGAAACAAATGTGATTCACGCGCGAAGTGACATCCCCGCTGTTGCGGCGAGTCTTTCCAGAAGAGCTCCCATTCTCTGGGACGTTCGGAGTTTGTGGGCCGATCAAAAGGCATACATCGAACCGAACCCCCTTAAAAAACGAGTTCTGAGGTCGTACCGACTTCTCGAAAATATTTCTAGTTTCAACGCATCTGCAGTGTCCACTCTTACGCATAGCGTCGTGCCGGAACTTGAACGCCGGCATCATCGCTTACCTAAATTACGCATCGTCGTGCCAACGGCCGTTGATTTAGATCGCTTTAAATTCAACCCGGCGATCAATTCACCCTTCAGGGGGCTGTACTCAGGGACCTACAACAATTACTACGATCTTGGCCTTAGCAAGAAATTTATTGACGAGCTCTCCACACGCGCAAAAATAGAAGTCCACTGGGCTCGTCCTCACGAATCACATCGCAGATCTCTAGACGCTGGAGAGAGTCACGTATTTGAGTCAACGCAGAACGAAATGGCCAATCGTATTTCTGAATATAGTTTCGGCTTGTCCATCTGCAAATTGGATGCAGGACCATCACTCAAGGCAGCTATGCCAACAAAAGTTGCAGAGTTTCTCGCATGCGGCAAACCAGTGGTTGTAAATGCAGGACTTGGTGACTTTGACGAGTACTTAACGGAATTCAACGCTGGAGTAATCCTCGATGGTTCGCCAAAAGATCTCTCCATAAAGGCAGAAGTGCTCCTCAACCTCATGTCTGATCCAGAAACGCCCATGAGATGCCGCCAACTTGCTGAGAAATATTTTGACATCGACAAAGGTGCCGAAAAATACTTAGATCTCTACAAGGAAATGAAGATCTAGAGTCCCATTAACTTCGCTTGACGATCAAAATCGGGTACCGCGCTTCGTACCTCTTCGAATGTCCCAGTAGCCATTATCTTGCCACCCGCCATATAGACCACCAGATCTGCGTTGCGCACAGTCGACAACCTATGCGCAATCATCACAACCGTGGTTGAACCTCTAAGTGCATGGATGGCTGCGGAGATACTCGCTTCCGTCTCCCCATCTAATGAGCTGGTAGCCTCATCCAAAACCAATAAATGAGGCTTCGTAAACATTGCGCGAGCAATGCCTAATCGCTGTCTCTGACCTCCGCTTATTTTCGCTCCGCGTTCTCCAACTGCGGTATCTATTCCCTCCGGCAAGTCAACCAAGAAGTCCTCCAGGCTCGCAACGGTCAATGCACTCATTACAAGTTCATCCGTAGCGGCTTCCGGAGGGAAGCCCAGAGCAACATTTTCACGGATCGAGCCATTTGAGATGACAACATCTTGCGGTACATATGAAATGGCTCCTGGCCATTTTGCCACTGCCTGAAGCGGCGCCAATCCAGACACCATCACGGTTCCTGAATCTGGGGAAAGAACACCTAAAAGCACATCGATAATCGTGGTCTTGCCAGCCCCCGACGGTCCGACAATTGCAACGGAAGATCCGACCGGAATAGAGAGTGAAATATTTTGTATCGCCGGAGTTGCCTTACCGGGATAGGTGAGCGAAACTCCGTCCACCTCAATACTTGCGACAAAGCCCTCATGAACCACGTCAACCGTGTCATCAACGTTCTCCACCATGGGGGCATTTCCCAGGCTTTCAATCAAATCTAACGTTGGCCCAGCGGCGCCCAGGCCACCTCGAATTTGAATTGAACCTTGCTGTACTCGAAGCACGGAAGGGGCAATGCGCGTTCCGGCTGCTAAAAAGATCGCAAGAGTCGCTACAGCGTGAGTGGCATCTTGAAATATGAATTGGACGCCACCGATTAGCAGCGCGCCGAGCACCACTGCGGTTTCAATAACGTACTTACCAATAAATGGCATAAAATATATCTCCGCCATAGTGTCGGAAAGAGAAAAACGCAATTTTCCGATTTCACGCGCGTAATAATCGCGCCTATTACGAACAATAGATTCGCGATAAGAACTAAATACTTCAACAATTTTCTCGTTACTGCTTATAGTAAGTCTCGAAGACTCGAGACCGAGCTCTCCAGCGCGAACGTGCAAAAGGCGATAAAGTGAAAATCCGATCACGGAGAATACAACGACAGTCGCGATCGCTGTTGTTGGATTCACGATCAACAATCCGATCCCCATAACCACAAGTAGAGAAACATCTGCCACGAGAACAACTGAGGTGGCCAATACATTAAGGGTTATGTACTCGACACCTCGGGTTACGGAGTAAAGAGTCTCCTGGGTAGTCCTCGATTGAATCATCAACAATGGTTGAGCCAGCAACCTCGAAACTAGATTCGCCGAAATTGAAGCACCTCTCCGGCTAAGAAAGAAAAGTATTCGGCGCGTAAATAATATCGAAAATACCGTTCGACCCACTAGAAGAAGTACGGCTGTAAGGCCCAGGATTACGATTTGCGTTTTAAATGGAGAGTCCTCGATGTGCAGAAATCGCAATACCGCGCTCACGCGATCCCCGGGTTGATTCGATTCAATTCCACTGACCGCGACAGCGCCCAATAGGCCAATTACTAGAACCCCAAGCAAGTCCAAGCCACTCATGAATACTTGCAAGGCAGCAACGGCAACGACCTTCTTTTGGTCCTTCCGTGAAAGTACCCTCGCTGACCGGCCGAGAGTGCTCAGATACCAGCGGTTTCGCAACCTATTCACACGACTCCCGCCCTTAAGTGCTCCATTTCATGACTAACAACTACCCTACCAATAATGATCAAATCCCTATTCCGCCTCTTCAATCTAGCCACTTCTGCGCCCAAAGTTCGATGACGAAGAGCGGCCAAAGAATGCGATCCTTATCCACTCCACCTTTATGAACATCTATTAAGCGACTCACTTCAGTCTGATTAAACCATCCCCGATTTCTGGCGGTCGAGCCAAGAAGCACTTCCGACACCTGTGAGCTGAGTTCATTTCTCATCCAACTGGCGCGCGGAAAACCAAATCCCATCTTCTTTCTATCAATTATGTTTTCAGGCACATACTTCTTTGCGATCTCTTTCAATAAATATTTGGTCGTCCTATGACGGAATTTCAAATCCGGACTAATACTCCCGCAGAGTTCCATGAATTTATGGTCCTGGAAGGGAGCACGCAGCTCCAAACCGTGTGCCATCGATGCAATATCAGTTTTGAAATTGAGATCCTCGGGAAGGTAAGTTTCGATATCGACGGCCAGCGCTCGATCCCTCGCACCAAGTGCGCTCGCATTCTGCCAGATTGAGTCAAACCACTCGCCTGGACCGCCACCGCCCCTTCCTCCAGCGACGCTTCCTTGCCAAAGCTTGGCACGTTCGCTGTCATGTACCAAAGAGACCATTCCTCTATATCGAGCTTGCTTGTTTGGATATGGGCGTAGAGCGCCCTCCAATCTGGAAAATACTCTTCCGTTGGACTGAGATTCGAATTTTCCGAGAAATGGCGAGAGTGGTGAAAGTATTTTCAGGGCAACATTGGCGGCATGCCGTCTTTCTAGCATGAGATAACGCGAATACCCTCCCAGTGCCTCATCGCCTCCGTCTCCACCCAAGGTAACCACCACTTCGGATCGAGCAAACTCACTCAACAGAAATGAAAGAATTACAGAAGAGTCGGCGAATGGTCGGTCAAGAGTCGATGTCAAAATCTCAACCATCTCGAGAGGATCTGGGTCGACAATGAGTTCATGATGATCAGTGCCAAGATGATCCGAAACGGTCTTGGCGTACTTCGATTCATCAAATCGCTGATCTTTAAATCCAACAGAGAAGGTTTTTAGTTTCTGCATTGAATTCTTAGCAGCCAAGGCAGTTACAAGGGTCGAATCCACCCCACCGCTTAAGAAGACACCCAAAGGTCGTTCGGAGACCATCATCATCTTGACCGAATCTTCTAGTGCTGCGTGTACTGCCTCCTTCGCCGATTCCTCCGTAAATGCTTCTTTTTTTGACGAATCAAATTTCCAATATCTCTCAATCGAAATCTTTCCCGCCCTCCATCTGAGAAGGTGACCCGGAGGAAGTGCGGCGATCGAAGAAAAACCGGTCATAGGTGGAGGGGCATACCCAAATGCAAGAACGAAATCCACGGCTCTCAAATCTGCCTCTCTTGCCGCACCGACTCTCAGTAGCGCTTTAGCTTCTGAGGCAAAGTCCATTCCACCATCTGCCTTGGTGCTGTAGAGAAGGGGCTTCTCGCCCATCCGATCGCGAATCAACAATAAAGTCTGACTTCTTGCATCCCAGATGCTTATTGCAAACATTCCCCGCAATTTATGAACAAATTCGACACCATCCAACAGATAAAGATAAGCGATGACTTCCGTGTCACCTTGGGTCTTTAGAGGGCAACCACGAGAGAGTAATTCCTTCCTCAACTCCACGAAGTTATATATCTCGCCATTGAATGCAACAGCAACTTCGTCGTTCTTAGTCACGATTGGTTGATGCCCGCCTTGCACATCAATGATTGAAAGCCGACGTGCCCCGAGTTCGACACCAGGGAGTACAAAAAAACCTTCGTCATCTGGACCACGATGAAGAAGGGAGTCAGTCATCTTCTTTAAGACTTCTCGACTTCCAGCGTGAGTGCCAACTCTCCCCGCGATACCGCACATCTAAGTCATTCCTCTCAATATCACTTTGCTTCAGTCTGTGACTGGAAGACACATTCGAAGGATTGAGCGAACTGCATCGAGATACAGACGACCCTTTGCAAAGGATTTTGCAGAACTAAAATGGAACTTCACCCAGATGAGTCTTCTTTCAAGAAAACCGATTTGGGGATCCTCGGTAAACATTTTCAAAAGTGCTCTTCTATTGCCCAGATAATATTCTGTTAGAGAACGATTACTTAGATTATTCAAATGAATCCTACGACGAACGAGAACCTGATCACAGAAACCAACTTTTGCGTCCCTGCAATATCTTCGAAAGAAGTCCCAGTCCTCTGCGGGTCCCCTGAAAGCTTCATCAAAACAACCAGATCTTTCAAGGCGAGATTTTCGAATTATCGCTCCGCTACACCCCATAACAATAATCGCGCGGCCTGGAAATTCTTTAAAATATTGATAGCAGTCACCCTCAAATATTGCCTCGTGATATTGATTTTGGCTTTCCTTACCTCCAAAATCTTGTCCGTGGCAATAAACGAGATCTAAATTCCTTGCCACCATAATTTCCATTTGAATGCTCAGTTTGTTTTTTTGCCAAATATCATCACTATCCAAAAACGCTACATATTCGCCCCTTGCAGCCAGAATGCCTGCGTTTCTGGCCGCTGAAGCTCCCCGATTTTTTGTCTCTATCAATACAATCTCTTGGCTAAATGCCTTGAGGAGTTCAACAGAATTATCACTCGAGCCATCGTCAACTACAATGATCTCTTTATTGGGATAATCCTGCTCAAGCGCGCTCGAAACCGCATCTTCCAGGAAGAGCGCGCCGTTGTAATTTGGTATTACAATTGAAACTAGCGTATCCATTTCTCGAGTCTAACTCCCCTTATTGCTATCTCAATCCAACTCCGGAAGCAGGCGAGTCAAAAAATCCACCATTTCCTGGAAAACAATTCGTTGATCGTGCTTTCCATAGTCAATCTTTGGCGGTGCTATGTCTCGTGACGCATCATTTGCAACTCTCAAAAACTCCACAATCTGTTCACTGATTACCTCAGGCGATGTGCCTGCCAATATGTGGACGAGAGGGTTTCCTTCCGCAGCCAG
The DNA here is from genome assembly GCA_035530615.1 of Candidatus Paceibacterota bacterium. Taxonomy (NCBI): domain Bacteria; kingdom Bacillati; phylum Minisyncoccota; species Minisyncoccota bacterium. The sequence goes on along the minus strand of DATKUL010000003.1, from coordinate 155,351 downwards.
ATCCATTGCAACTCCTGCGGGAAGCGTGAATATCGGCAAATTCGCCAAACAAGCTTCGATATAGACTTGGCCATAGGACTCCGTCACTGCCAAGTGGAGAAATAGGTCGCATTCTGCCATTAGTCTTGGCACGTTTTTAACTCTCCCCAGCAAGGATACGCTGTCACCCAATCCCAATTTCACAATCATTGATTTAATGTCATTTTCTAAAGGGCCGGTCCCAGCTATAAGGAGTTGCGCGTTGGGGTACGAACGCAAAAGCTGAGCGAAAGATTCAAGAGCTAAGGGATAGTTCTTCTCCCACGCGAGACGACCCACGGCGAGGACGCGCGGGTAACCCGATTTGAGTATCAAGTCACCGCTCGAGTCTCCCATGGACTTGTAGAACGAAGTGAAATCCACGCCATGACCCACAGACAAAATACGTCTTGGGTCACAGCCTGAAGCGATAATTGAATCGGTCACCTCCCTCGATAAAGATTGGACCATCTGAGCACGCCTAACGTAGCAACGGTAGATTCTTTGGTGAATGAAACCCCTAAACGGCTTTCGAGATCTCATAAATTCAAAATATTTAGGTTGCATATGATGAATCACTCCAAAATTTGTTTTTGTAACTCTCCCACCGATCATGCCGGCAATCGATGCCATGTGTCCGTGAAGCAGAAGGAAATTCCTGGCTCCCTTTATCCGCGCGCGCCGTATCAAGTACGCGGACTCCAAGACGGCAACTAGTCGACTACTACTCTTCGGAGAAAATACGTTCACCGAACTTCTTTCCAAATATTCGTTTATCTCCCCTCGGCTCTCCAAAGTAATCACCGATTGCGAAAAGCCATTTGAGTCCAGGTGTTCTATCAATCTCTCCAGCCACATATGTCTTCCGGAGGATTCGACAATGTGAATCAGATGGTTTTGTTTCACGCTCGCAGTCTCACAATTGATTCTCCAAAGTAGCGGATAGAAAGTAACGAGTGCCGTAATTCGGCAACATTCGAGCCAGCACTAAGTCGATCTGCTTCGAGGTATAAAGTATCAAGTTTCGAAGCGTAAAACTGCGTTTTAAGTCTTGAAAGGTCGGCGCTGGCCAATCGACCTCAAATGTCTTCATGTAGGTTAATTGAAAGCCACTCGTTTCCAACAATTTTTTCATTGAAATAGATGAGGCCAAAGAAACGTGATAGGGAGGATATGAGGTTAGTTTTCCTCTTGTCGTCCAAGCGAAAAAACGCACAATTAGATGCGTAAGTGTCATGGCACCTTGAAGAGGGCCTTGAGCAAGAAGTATCCCCTTCGGGGACATTTTCATTCGCAAGAATTTCAGTTCTACAATCGGATCTACGAGATGCTCAAGAACATCTCCGAGAAATACAATATCAAAACTCCGGTTTCCAGCTTGAATTTCTTCTCGTGAAAGCAATTTGACACCAGTATTTAGTTCGGCCAATTCCCGCACATCGGCGCTTAGTTCCATGCCTGAAGGAGTGAGACCATTTTCTTGAGCAAATTTAAAGGAGATCGGATCTGCACCACACCCATAGTCAAGAAATGACTCGCCAAGCCCCCTAGTGCGCTCTTTCAGATAAGCCTCAAGATCTGAAAACTTTGTGGGAGGTGACTCCTCCGAAGGAAGTTGCTCGTTTTCACCTTGATCGACGTAATCGGAAGAGTAAAGTTCGAACAATTGTGCATCGGTAAGTGTAGGAAAAAGCGAGAAACCACGGCACCCTTGACAGAATATGAAGCGGTATTCTTTATCTCTAAAAAGTATGGTCCTCTGGCTCAGGCTTAACTTGACTCTCTGAGAACCACAGAAGTAGCAGTGCATCACGTCATTTGCCATTGGCACCCGCCCGCCTGTCCATCATGGAAATAGAAGGATTAGATAGAAGATATTCGTGAAATAAGTCTAGATCTTCGGTAATGACGTTCTGCTTTGCGCAACAGTCAAACCTCCCACCTGATTCAGCGTGTCCAAATAATCGACAAGTTCTTTTCCAGAGCCCACAATCAAGGAAACTATCGCGGCAACCGAATCTCCTGCACCGGTAACATCCACTGCATGAATTTCATCAGTCGGTGTCGCCACAACGCTCTGTCCCGCTGAAAAGCAAGTAATTCCATTCTTTCCCTGGGTAACAATTACAAATTCAGTCCCCTGAGAGAAGAGCCAAGCCAATGCCTCTGCTTCGTCCCGGTGGGTATGAACAAACTCTTGCCACTCTTTTGCGTTCGGCTTTATTACGTCGCATCCTGCGAAGAACGCCACCCTCCCCAACCCTGGATCCGAAACTACCGGCTTCTTTCTGACTTTTGCCAACGACAAAAGGCTCGTAATAAGCGTTTCGGTTAATAGTCCCTTGGCGTAGTCGGATAGCAGCAATACGTCACAATTATCAATCCGGCCACTCACCTCCTTAATGATCTCGGCTTCCATCTCGTGATTCAAAGAATTCACATCCTCCGAGTCCTTTCGAAAAATGGGTACGCCATCAATATAAACTCGTTCTTTGACTGTCGTCCGACGGGAAGAATCAATCATTAAATCCATCTGCCCAGCATCCAAACCCTTCAATGAACTCATCTCATCTCCGACCGAGTCAAGACCACGTACTCCGATCAAGAAATGGTCCGCTTTAGACAAGTTATTCAAATGTCTGAGAGCGTTTCCCGCCCCACCTAATTCTGCGAAATATTCCTGCTCTTCAACTATTGGAATTGGAGCTTCCGGAGAAATCCTTGTCTTCTTCATGTAAATCCACCGGTCCAACATCACGTCGCCGACAACTAAAACTCGTGCGTTATTCCAATTCATTTAACACCCCATCGAAATAGGCAACGATCTGGATCGCTTGAAATTCAAATGGCCCCTCACTCCCTGGAAGAACTGTCTCAATATTTACATCCCAATAAGGAATGCCAAATGCTGCGGCAGCTCCCTTATCCGATTCAGAGTTGCCGATCATTGCCGAGAGACTCCTGTCAATCACTACAGTCTCGGCCACTTGTTCAAGTAAGCCCGGTTTGGGTTTTCTGCAAGCACAATTCTCTTCTGGACCGTGAAAACAGTAGTGAACCGTATCGAATTCAATACCATTCTCGAGGAAAATGGCGTTAACGCGTTGTTCAACTTGCTCAAAATCCGCTCGCGAAAACTTCCCTCGTGCCAAGCCTGACTGGTTGCTCACTAGGTGTAACTGATAATTGTTCTTCCTGAAAAGTTGCAGACCTTGGACAACTCCCGGGAGAACTCGAACATCCTCGGGGGAAGATATATAACCAGCATCTTCGATGAGAGTTCCGTCGCGATCAAGAAAAATACTTACGCTCATGAATTACCGTTCGTCATAATCCTGTCCACTATGCGCGTCGTGCTCACACCCTGTACTTCATCAGTGTAGGAAACCGTGCATCCTATTTCGGTCAAAAAAGACTTTTCCGGATAATCTCTTTCCCGATACTCAGGGCCTTTTATAACTTTTCCAGGACGCAGATGTTTTAAAACTGTTAGCGGATCATCCTCCGCGAAGATAACGACCAAATCCACGAATGGGAATTGCAAAAGCGTCCGTGCTCGGTTTTCTTCTGACACGTAGGGCCTAGAGGCCCCCTTTATGCGTCTGACTGATTCGTCCGAATTTATTCCTACCACTAAATACTTTCCCATTTTCGAAGCTTGGTTAAGTAACCGAAGGTGGCCTTCGTGAAGGAGATCGAAACAACCGTTCACCCAAACTATTGCCTCATGGGGTGGAAGTTGAATTTCAGAGAGATGACTCTCATGAACAAATCTAGGCACGACTCTTTCCAACTCGTTTTCAGATAACCCCATTTTTGATTCAATCAGCTCACAGACAATATGGATCAATATGAGGTGGGCCTCTTGAATGATTGCGGTTTCCTGGCCACCAACTTCAATAACAATATCGCTGGCGCCTGGAGCGATTTGGCCTTTGTCGCCAGAAATAAGCACCGTAATGCCCCCGTGCTTCTTCGCCTCTGCCAATCCCGCTAGTACATTCGGTGAGGTTCCAGAAGTAGTAAAGCCAATAACAACATCGCCAGCTTCAACTAAAGATTCAACCTGGCGCGAAAAAACATGATCGAATCCGAAATCATTCGATATCGCTGTCATCGCACTTGTGTCGGTACAGAGTGAAATCGCCGGAAGCGATCTTCGATTACCTTTAAAACGACCAATCAACTCTGTCGTGAAATGTTGAGCCTGAGAGGCACTTCCCCCATTCCCAAAGGCATAGACGCGATGTCCCAAAATGAAGGCTTGCGAGATTTCCTCAGCGAGTGAACGTATCAGGCCGATTTGAAAATCGCTTATAGAGAGAAATTCACGATATCGCGCTCTAATTGATTGTTCAATCACAAGGGCATTATGCCCTATCTCCCCTTAACTTTGGATTAAAAGCGTTCTGCACGCTTCAAAAACCTCATTCGGCTCGATAGCGGTGATGCAATGGGGGGAATCTGCCTGGCATGATCCCACGCAAGGTGAGAGCAAAAATTGAGGTTGTAATTCAATGTATCTCGTTTGCCAAGGATGATAGCGATTTGGGGAGTGCAAGTGCCAAGGATTCCCGTCGAGCGGATGTGCACTTACAACAACGCAAGGTAATTTAAGCGTGGCAGCTATGTGTACTAGGCCTGAGTCATTACTGATCAACAAATCAGCGCCCAACATCAACTCAGTAATCTCACCCAAACTCGTCTTGCCGATTAAATTCGTCAAGTTTTTTGAAGCAACAAACACATCAGCAAGTTCCTGTGAATCAAATGATGGGGGACCAAGAATGGTTAGTTCTATCTCGGGATATTCGGAGATCATGAGTCCGACAAGAGCCGACACTTTCTCAATTGGCCAGTTTCTTCTAGCCTGACCAGCACCAAGACTTACTAGAACTCGCTTGGCTACTCCCCGATCTTCTCGAATGACCTGGTTTATCCGATTCTCGGGTATCGTCCAATTTTCAATTTCGTTACTTGACACCTTTAAGCCAAACATCTTCAGAATCGAGAGCATCCGCTCTACTTGATGCGAATGATCAACAAACATTTCAGGGTTCCGCCGCGCAGTCTCAGCGAGCGAATTCCGTCCTTCATTTACGTGCTTGAATATGAAGTTCTCGGTGAAATGACTAGCATCTTCGACGAGTAACCAATCCGGGCCGATCAACAAGTCTATTTGTCCTTTCCCGTGGCGGAGCAACGCGATGTATGTACTAAACATTTTTCTGCCATAGCTCGTTGCTTTCCCATGACCTTCCCCGGATTTCGGCGGTTGGTGCCCCCTTATCCAGATCCACCGATCCACATAGGGACAGAATTCGACAAGCCCAGAGTTCTCTTTCTGAGCAACAACAAACAATTTGGAATTTGGGAAATTTTTCCTTGTCTCGCGGATAACTGAAGAAAACAGAACAAAGTCACCCAGATTTTCCCAATTGGCGAGAACGACAATGCGCGGATCGGAACCTTCAGAGACTATGCCTCTGCCAAGATGCGGGACAGAAGCCAGAAGCAATCGCTTCAGCCACGTTCTCACCTTTATCAACGACAAACCTCCCGCTAACGACTCACTCAAATCCCTTACGAAAACCATTTGGATTCGACCAAAATAGAATGCGGCAATTCCAAAGGACTTTTCCTTCAAGGAATGATACCGTTTCTCGAAATTGGTGCTTTGCGTATTCTTGGAGGACTCGTCGTGGATGAAGCGTCAAAAACATTATCCCTCTACTCCACTTTGTTGATGCCTTTCCTTCAAGGAAAGATCCTAGATATCGGAGCTGGTATTGATCCAATCACGAAAGATGCAGTAATTTTCGATAAAGAGCAGGGTGACGCACAAGTGTTGGACCAGTACTTTCCTTCGGGGAGTTTTGACACCGTTTTCTCCTCACATTGCCTGGAACATATGGTGAATCCGGGGGATGCCATCAAATCTTGGTTTTCTCTTGTAAAACCTGGGGGCTTCCTAATTACGATCGTTCCTGATGAAGATCTTTACGAACAGGGTCATTTCCCGTCAATATTCAACTCAGACCACAAGGCCACTTTCACTCTTTCAAAGTCACATTCTTGGTCGCCCGTGTCATACAACTGCCTAGACCTAGCGAATAAGTTAAATGGGAAACTCGTCTATTCCGCTCTCCAGTCTGATAACTACGATTTGAGAAGGAGAACGTTTGGCAAGCTTGGAGTCCTTAGATTTCGAATCTTCCGAGTACTTATGAGACTCCCGTTATTCTCACGAGTTACCTTGAAATTAAGACTCCGGCCAATTGATCAAACGAGCGGCGGTATTAACGTCCTCGCACAAAACTGTTTTATAGTCCAAAAATCATTAGAAAATTAAGGAGCTAACTCATCCGCGATATTCTAGAAATACTGGCGCTACCAACTAGATAATATTTCGAATTTTGTCTCCTACAAATCTACTCAACTTCTTCGCACCAACCTCATTTAAATGCACACCATCACTAAAATGTGCGAGATTAGTCGTAGCATCGTTGCCCTGTATAAATCCAACTCCAAGGTCTTTCGCCATCGCTGGTATAAGGGCTCGATAAGTTGGATCGTAACTGTTCGTTGGGACCGTCGCCAGAATAAGTTTTGCCCCAATTTTTTGACACTCTGCTTTCATGATTCTCAAATGCCTCAGCGTGGCGCTCGGAAACTGAGAAGGAATCTCCAGAGATTCAGTTGCTGGCAACTGCCACCGACCCGTGGCGTATGAATTTAGGGTGCGCGCAAAACTCGAATCCCCATTAAATTTCATGGTATCCACATTTCGATAGACAACGCCTTCTCTTAGGCTCCGGAATCGAATGGAACGGTAAAGGGTATTCAAGATGAAAGGATCTCGAACATTATTCCGATACCGATAGAGATAGAAATTTCGATTGAGAAAACTCTTTACCCCAGTCCCCTGGTGTGCACTTGCCGCTACATCGTAGGTTTCTGCCGAAACATCCACGTCGGACTCGCGGGAGATGTTTGGAGCCATCATTATTAACAAGTACTTGGGTTTGGAGTAACGCAAGATATCTTTGAACTGCTTCATAATCGTATAAGTCGTTGAACTATTGAGTGACGCATTGAAACTATGAAATCCTCCACCCACCGCAGCATCAAGGACGTCTGGGTCCACTCCTTCCTTTCCGGTGGAATCGCCCATGATTACCATGTCTATAGGTCCGAGCGCACTAGGTCTTTCTTGAATCTTAATTAACTTGGCCTGTTGTTGAATCTGCCAAACAGTCTGCGGCGGGCCGATTATTGGACTTGCAAGACGCATGAGTATCTCAAGCAGCAGTACCGCCGAGACCATCCCTGAGATGAGTTTCAATATTTTCATATGTCCTCAGAATTGAAAGTAGACGAAGGGGACGATTTCGCTAGCTCGGAAACTCAAAGCAATGGCGAACAATGCTCCAATTACGAGCCCACTTGAATAAGTGTTTAACACATAGCGGGCTGATCGGTAATGTCTAACAATAAAATCTAGGCTGAATGAAATCATGATCAGTATCAAGAGTTGAAGAAAATCAATTCGGTCGAAGGTTCCACCGGCCTTCCCTGCGATTCTCGTGATCATCTCAGTGGCCGTATGAAACGAATCCGCGCGGAAAAAGACCCAAATTAGCGAGACAATAATGAAAGTTACTCCAGCTTTTACGGGCCTTGTAAGCGAGAGAAGCCTTGCGGGTGTTCTCAACGGATTGAAATGAACCATTAACTTGTGGAGTACGAGCAGTAATCCATGAATTAAGCCCCAGATAAGAAATGTGACCGCTGCGCCATGCCATAGACCAGCCACAGTCATTACTATTAGTAGATTCAAGAGGCTTCTTTGAAACTTCACTCTATTGCCACCAAGGGGAATATAGAGATATTTCCTAAACCAGCTGGATAAAGAGATATGCCATTGTCGCCAAAATTCGGTTATGTTCTTTGAAAGATAAGGTTCTTGGAAGTTGCGAATGAGTTCTATTCCTAAAAGTCTCGAGATTCCACGCGCCATGTCACTGTAGCCTGCAAAGTCTCCATAAATTTGAAGGGAGAAAGCGAAAATACCAATTAACAGCGTCTTCCAATCAAAGAGTGTGTTATTCTCATAAATCCTATTTACAAGTGGCGCAGCATAATCGCCAATCACTGTTTTCCTAAAGAATCCCAGCGCGATCAGTAAAAGAGCAGAATTGATGGTGCTTGAGGTTAGTCGCGTTGCTCGTACTCGAAGTTGAGGCAACATTACTTTCGCGGACATGATTGGGCCGGCGATCATGTAGGGGAAGTATGAAAGAAATATTCCAAACTCGACAAGGGATGTGGTTGGTTCCAATTCTCGTCTATACACGTCAACTGCATACGAAATGGCTTTAAATGTGAAAAAGGATATTCCCAAAGGAAGAATTATATGAATAGTAGTGAAACTCGGCGTAAATCCAAAAGCACGAACAAGCGAATCAAAAGAATTAGCAAAGAAATTCAAATACTTAAAGGTGCCTAGCACAACTAAATTGAGGGAGACCACTGCAATAAGTATCTGTTTCCTTTTTCTCCCAGACTCTTCCCCCATTAGACGAGTTAGGTGAAAATTTGCAAAAGTAACCAAAATTATTAAAGCCAGAAATCGCCAGTCCCAGTAGGCATAGAAGAAATAGGAGGCCACGAGAAGACCGGGTGTCCTCATCCTCACTGGAAGTTGCCAGTAGAGAAGAAGTACTACGGCGAAGAAGAGAAGGAAGGCGAGGGTATTGAAAAGCATCCCTATTTGCTTTCCGTGGGTTGGACCAAGGCACCCAAGGCAAAAATGGATGTTAAAGGCGTCAATGCAGCTAACTGATAGCCACGCGATGAGAGGAATTGGTAAATGTCACCTTGCATCAAATCCTCAATGTTTCCGGTTCCAAAAGTTTCGATACAGACGATATCTGGTATAAAAGCTGTCCAATCATTTGACGTGAGGACAGAAAGATCCTGACCCTCCACATCAATACTCAAAACTAGGATCACGCTATTTCGTTTTTCATCAGTATCCAAGCCTAGAAAAGTCCAATTGGAACGGAATATGTCAGCAAGTGTGGCGACTGGTAGGTGCCTCGACTCCAAATTTTGCCTCGACTGCAAATTTCCGACAGCCCAATCGGCCGATATTGAACTTACATGGGGATCGTCCGCATTCACGTAAAAATCCGCATACTCACTTTCAGTTGAATCTGACACTATGGAGTTAACAAATCTATCTCGCGGGCGAAATAGTGAATAGAGTCTCTTAACTTCAGTTCGCGCATCAACATTGACCCCGAAGTGACCTTTTCTATACAAGAGAAAGGTATTATTATCAAAAATCGGATGGACGCACCCAACATCTACGAATCGAATACTCTTCTTCGAATTCGAAACGATATAGGCGATCAAGGTATCTTCACCGCTGAAGGAGTATGTAACCTTCGGCCTATTCTCCAGTCGATACCGAAGCTGCCGATAACGCGAGACAAGGTGCGGAAAGAGTCTTCTAACGACTTTTTTCAACTACAACCCCAATCTCAACGCAATACTTCGAAATGATCACGTCGAAATTAATTAGGAGTATTCCAATTAGTTAAGACTCTGACCTTTATTCTGCCAAATAACTCCCATCTTTCCCACTTCATCGGGTTGAATAAATAGATAGTTAGCCCCGGAACCCGCCGGTAAAACGTCTAAATGGGGTAACTTATCCAAAATTTCCAATTTCCTCAGGCTCTGACGCTCGTCAATCCAATACGCAATGTAATTGAGTCGTTCCATAAACTGAAAAAGTTCCCTGTAACTCGATCCAGAAGCACCAAGTAAAATTGGATTCACCTCACAAATTACAGTGGGCCTGTGTTGGGTGAGGGTCTCTATGGCACCGGAAAGTACTCCCGCCTCACCACCCTCAACATCTATGAGGATTAATGCCGTTCCCAATTCCTCGGGTCTTCCTTCCAAAAAGTGATCCAGACTCTCTACAGAGACTTCTTCGAGAACAGTGGGATCTTCGCCGATTTGAGTCGTCGGATACAGAGTACACATTCCGTCATTCGAGGCGGGATAACTAAAGAGATCAGCGTTGCCCTCTGTCTCTCCTATCGCCTCTCGATGCAGTTCACATTGGTTCTGGTTTGCCAACACATTTCCTTTCAAAATCCCAAAAGTCATAGTGTTGGGTTCGAATGCCACTATGCGTGCCCTCTTGTTTCCTTGGCCTACAAGTAGCGGATACCATCCTCGATTAGCTCCGATGCATACAAATGTGTCCAGGTGTAATGAATTCATCTGAATTAATCGTGTTGTATATTTTTCGCAACTAGTGAGGTATGTCCAGAGCGACTCGCGTGAATCAATCTCCCAAAGGAATCCCAATGGATGACGTATTGATCCACACTTCAAAGGAATAATTCTAAAAAGATAGCTAAGCATGCGCGTTGAGCCGGGAAAGTTTGCCCGAAAATATAGTCTTGCGATTATCGGATAAAGAAGTCGCATTATGCCCATAGCATGCGCATTTGCTCTAATTGCGCTCCCCTTCTGGTATTCCCGAGTAACAGGAAATGTTTCACATTCGCGCCGATACGCATTCCATCAATGTGAGCCACGACTAAACACTCTCTTCTGAAGCCACACGAAAGCGTAAACCTGTCCCATAAGTAGTAGTGGCATAACAACAAGTCGATGACGATCATCCCCTACAGTCAAAATATCTGTTACCCAAGCTAATAACGGAACCAAAAGCACAATGCTTCCAATCAAATTACTTGATCTAATAAGCAGGAATGATCCAAGGAGCCACACGAGAATTGAGATAAGTGCGAAAACAGTTGCAATGGCAATCACGAAGGTTGAGGAATGTGTGAACTTCTTTATCTCATGATAAAAGGTGAAGTTGTGCATCCATGTCCCTCTTTTTGCATCCCCAGAATAGGGAGACCAGAAATACATGGCATTGAAGAAACCATTCCTCAATATCTCTCCAAAACTCTCATGACGAACGTCTTTTACCCAAATGTTCCCCGCATTACTCAACGTCCAAACGTCGTGTGCCACTTTACTCCGGATCAGGAATAGCATCACGGGAGCCAGGAATGGACCAAAAAAGACGATACTCCTTTTCAATCCTATTTTCCCAAATAGAAGTACCTGCACCACAAGAATCCATGGAATTGCCCGGGGATGAATAACAGCGACGAATCCAGCCAACAATCCAGCGTAAGCAAATTGGAAGTAACTTTGGGAATCTTTCTGCGCCTTTAACATTAGATACAAATACAGATAGAAAACAAACATTAAAAGTGGCTCATACATTGCTTCACCACTCATAGGTGTAAACGCCGGACTAAAGAGGAAAACAAGGCCGATAATTAAGGCAATTTCCTTTGTGAAATAAACCTGACAGATCTTATAAACTATGTAGACCGTAAGTATTGAAAAAAGTATCTGCACAATTTGGGCAAGCATCACCCAATTCGATCCTCCGATTTCTACCAGAGGCCAAAGCGCAGTGGGATAGCCCAGAGGGTATAGAGGGGCAGCTTCAATATGGCTAGACCAAAATCCGTATTTAGCAAGTTCAAGGGGAGCCTTCATGTAATCCGGAGCATCTGGGCCACTGGCAAAGAGATTCCTACTCAAGGCATATCCAAGCCGTACTACAAAGAAGAGGACGAGCGCACCTAGAAACGTGCCCTCATTGAGGAGAACCTTTTTCAGTGATTTCATGGGCTTACCTTATAAGCATGCCTGTGGATTCTGGTCTTGTTAACGTTCAACGGGTACTTCGGTAGGCCAAGTCATGAGTAATACAGTGCGTTCAGAGTCGACGCGTAATGAGAACCATTGAATTCCCGGTAACTATTCGACTTACCTCCACGCCTTGAGCAAATCCTCTGGCGAGAGCTCTCGCACATCAGGGGTGGGTGTCACATTGAAGCCTGCTCGAGAGACGATCACAAGTGGTGTGTCTGGCGTGGCCCCAGGTAGCTCTGCCCGGTGCGCAATCAATTGATTAAGTTCTGCCGTACCGAATGGTGTTTTTTCGAGCCACTTGATTGACCCAACTTCTAAAATGGCACTGGCAACGCGACCTCGATCAGCAACAATAAGATCAATCTCGGGTTGATTTGTCCTTGTCCAATAGGCACCCACAACCGCACTCACATCTGGTTGTCTAGGATTTGGAATGCGTTCGATAGATTCCCGAATAATTGGCTCAATAGTTCGCCCGCGCCACGATGTCCATGAAGTGCGGATTTTTTCAAGAACGCGATCTCCTCGCCCTCTCTCAATCTCCGCGAGATTTGGACCAAGGAAACTCAACCAAAAACGAATATATGGATCCGCAATTCGATATCGGGTTTCCTTTGAAATCCTGGTGGAGAGTGGGACTTCGGCAACGACAATCCTTTTATCGGTCAGGATTTTCAACGAGCGCGAAATGGAGGTTTGTTGCAAACCCCCCGATGCCTTTCCTATATTAGAAAATGTCCGCTCCCCAGAACCGATCGCCGTCAGCACATTTCGCGCCTGGGCATCCGGTGGGAACTCTGCAGCTATAGAACGCTCGCCACTGACAATCAAAGCTGAAGTTGAAGAACTCAGCGCGCTTTCGAGGTACTTCCAGATTGAGAGACCTTTTCGCCATTCATTACAAATAAGCGGGAGCCCACCCGTTATGAGGTAGGCATCAAAAGCATCCGCCGCGCTTAGCCCCAACATGTCGGCCACCTCAGCGGGGCTTAACGGAGGAATTACCATTTCGGTTGCTCTTTGATGGAAAGGCCGGCCGTACTCGTTAAGAGCCTCCATCATCGCCAGATCAGACCCTATTCCAATGAATAGAACTTTGTGACGAGAGAGATAGCGATCAAAGATCTTTTGCAGTGTCCCCTCGAATGCTTGATCAGATTCCATAAGGTAAGGCAATTCATCTATCACAATGACGCTTGGTACATCACTCGGCAAAGCATTTGCCAGCAGACGTAGGGCCGCATCCCAAGACTCGAAGTTAACGCCGTCAAAAACTGCTTTATCTGGGAGACTCGATTCAAGTACAGCCTGCGCAAAAAGCTGCAACTCCTCCTGAGTCGTTTGCTTGGATGCAGTAAAAAAGACGTTAGGAACCCCCGCTCGATCGAGGAATTCCTCTACCAAGCGTGACTTGCCAACTCGGCGGCGTCCTCGCATAAGTAAGGCTTGGCCAGGCTTGTTGTCATCATTAGTTGAAATTTGTTCAAGAATCTTATTTAGTACTGCGATTTGGACGCCTCTCCCGATGAAACCAGACACGACCCACCACCTCTTCCGTTGCCGATAGTTCAGAATAGTATCACTAATGATAGTATCATTGATGCACTAATTGTTACGGAACGCTCGCATAGGGCGCTGCTCCATCACACTGAGCTCAATTAACATGAATGAATTGTCAAGCATCAGGCGAACATACCTGTCAAGCATCAGCCGAATACCTGTCAAGCATCAGCCGAATACGTTATGTCAAGCATCAACCGGAGTAATACAAATAAATGGAGCCGCCTCGGGGATTCGAACCCCGGACCTACGCATTACGAGTGCGTTGCTCTACCCCTGAGCTAAGGCGGCTAATGGTGCGTGCAAAAAGTACCGTGTGGCTAAGAAATACCCAAACTATGAGCATTTTCAAGCAATAGATCAATATCTGCCTCGCATGCCGTCCTCGGATCAACTGATTCATTTAAGACTTTGTCCCACCATTTGATGGTCGCAGATACAGATTCGCTCTGATCCCATGCGCAACTCCAATTGAGAGTTGTCCTTGCTTTCCGCGAATCGAGTTGGAGTGCAATCGCTTCCAAACCTTCTTCTTGGATTCCTGTTGCAAACTCAATAGAAGTTGGGTGAGGCCAACCCATTCGGCTGATATTTACTACTTCACTCACCGAGAGACTTTTGGAATCTGGCCCGAAATTCATTGAGACAATCTGCTCTCCAGCGAGTACTGCTTCAAGAACCATGACATAACCAAGCAGTGGATCCAATACATGCTGCCACGGCCGCGTGCTTTTCGGATTCCGCACAATGACTTTGGAATTGGTCGAAAAACCTCGAATGAGGTCTGGAATTATTCGATCTTCCGCCCAATCGCCACCACCGATGACGTTGCCCGAACGCGCTGCCACAACCTTAGGGCCACCAGATACTTTAGAAATCTGTTGCCACGCAACTACCGCCGACTCAGTTCCGACCTTGCTCGCACTGTATGGATCTTTCCCCGCGAGCGCATCTGACTCAACAAACTTGGCTCCGGAGTTGTCGTTTCTGTAGACCTTGTCGGTCGTTACTACAACAATTCCCTCGACAAATTTGGTGGCGAAAGCCGCATCAAGAATGTTTACCGTCCCCATCACATTCGTTTCAAAAGTCTCACGCGGAATTCTGTACGACTCAAGAACCAAAGGTTGGGCCGCCATGTGAATGATCGCCGCTGGCTTGAATGTCCCCATGAATCCTTGGACCGCCTCGAAATCGCGGATATCGAAAAAATCCTCCGGAATTGCTCCCTTTCGCTGCATCCGTTCATAGAGCGATAGTGGCTCGGCCGGAAGTGAGAGCCCGATGACTGGCACACCTAATCTCTCCAGAAGCAGAGTGAGCCAAGTACCCTTAAATCCGGTATGCCCCGTGACCAAAACTGGTCCCGATAATTCGCGCAGACGCTTGCCTAAGGTTAAATCCATGGTCAAACAGTAGTCTTCTCTTATTGACCAACGAACAATCCGCTAGGGAACTGACTTGAAATGGGGCATAAATTGACTTCAGGTAGCGATGAAATGATCGCTCAACTGGTCGCCGTGGCTATGAAAGAACGGCATGCATCGTCTGAATTTATCGCGGGGCAAACCACAATTCCGGTGGCGGGGAAAGTCTTCGGCGAGCCCGAACTAACGGCTGCGGTCCAGGCAAGTCTGGATTTTTGGCTTACGGCTGGGCCATATTCGGAGAACTTTGAAAGCCGTCTGGCCAAGACCGTCGGGATGCGCCACTCTTTTATGGTCAATTCAGGTTCATCTGCCAACCTAATTGCGCTGACAAGTCTCACTAGTCCGAAGCATGGGGAGCGCGCACTAAAGCCAGGTGATGAGGTACTCACAGTTGCAGCTGGTTTCCCCACGACAGTAACTCCGATTCTGCAGAACGGGATGACACCTGTTTACGTAGACGTTGATCTTGAGACATACGTGGCTAATGACGAGGCCTTCGAAAGTGCAATCGGGCCAAAGACGAAAGCAGTCATGATTGCGCATACTCTCGGCAATCCGGTCAACCTTGATATGTTGGAAAGAGTGGCGAAAAAGCACAATCTCTGGTTTGTAGAAGACAGTTGCGACGCACTAGGTGGCACGTATCGCGGGAAGAACCTCGGCAGCTTCGGTGACCTCTCAACATTTAGCTTCTATCCTGCCCACCACATCACGACCGGTGAAGGCGGCGCAGTTCTCACGAAGAAGGCTGCGTACAAAGTGATCGTTGAATCCTTCCGCGATTGGGGTCGCGATTGTTGGTGCGCCACCGGATGTGAAAATACCTGCCTTAAAAGATTTGAGTGGCAACTTGGCGAGCTACCAATGGGCTATGACCATAAATACATCTATTCCCACCTTGGTTACAACTTGAAATCCGGAGACATACAAGCAGCCATTGGACTGGCGCAATTAGATCGCTTAGAGAATTTCGTCGAACTTCGGAGAAGGAATTGGAAGTACCTCAGAGACGGGCTCGCTGATCTTGGCGAGTATCTGATCTTGCCAAGAGCAACTGAGCATGGGGATCCGTCCTGGTTTGGGTTTGTGATTACTGTGCGACATCCAAGTCCCAAAACTCGAAATGAAATAGTGCAAGCGCTGAACGAGAGAAAGATCGGAACCCGACTGCTCTTTGGCGGCAATCTCCTACGTCAGCCAGCATTTATTGGAACTCCTCGAAGAGTTCACGGGGAACTAAAGAATACTGATGTTGTCATGAATGACACCTTCTGGATTGGCGTTTGGCCCGGACTGACTATTCCCATGTTGGATTACATGATTGAATCTATTCACGAAATCCTTGGAGGCGCTCAATGAAGGTCATTATCCTTGCTGGCGGGTTAGGGACGCGCCTGTCGGAGGAGACCGACAGTAAGCCAAAACCCATGGTTTTGATTGATGACAAACCCATCCTCTGGCACCTTATGAATAGCTTCTCACATCAAGGACTAGATGAATTCGTCTTAGCCCTTGGCTACCGAGGAGATGTAATAAAGCGCTGGCTACTGGACCTCAATGATTTAGACGGTGACATCCGCATTGATACGAATAGCAGGAAGGTTCATCACCTGGGAAAGGGAGATCACTATTCGTGGAGTGTCACCGCACTCGAGACCGGTCTGGAAACACAGACCGGTGGTCGAATCGCTCAATGCATGAAAGTATTCCCCGGCGAGAGAGTGATCGCGACATACGGCGACGGACTTGCCAACGTGCCAATCAAGGAGTTGCTAGCTTTTCATGAGTCTCACGGAAAATTGGCGACTATCACTGCCGTCAGGCCGCCAGCTCGTTTCGGACATTTGCACATCGAAGACTCGCAAGTTACTCACTTTGGTGAGAAGAACCAATCCGACGAAGGCTGGATCAACGGTGGTTTCTTCGTGCTCGAACCTGAAGTCCTTGACTACGTCTTCGACAATGACGAACCATTTGAACGAGGAGCACTTCCGCGCCTCGTAGAGAAAAACCAACTCATGGCTTATCACCATCATGATTTCTGGCAACCAATGGACACTCTTCGCGAGCGGAACGAACTCGCAGCGATGGCCAAAGAAACCCCACCGCCTTGGTTACGTCCATCCAATCCTGCGCAAACGGGCCGGTAGATGTCCACCAATCTGGGTAAAGATGGAATCTCGATAAATGCAGTGCTTCCTGGAGTTGTCGATGGTGGATGGTCGATCGCCCGCAATGTTTGAACTAACCGTCCAGAGTTCAACGCGCTCTTATCCCATAACTATCGGATCGGGAGCAATCGAAAGTTTAAAAGGCCGAGATTTCATCATTCTGGCAGACACCAATTTAATGGACGTTGCGAAGCGAATCGGGGCGAAAGTCGTCGCACTTTCAGTGAGTGAAGAGAAGAAAACACTCACCACGTGTGAAAGTGTCATTTCGCAATTGAAAGAACTCGGGGCAAATCGAGATACGGTCATTCTTGCGATCGGCGGCGGTTACATACAAGATATTGCAACCCTTGTGTCGGCACTCTACATGCGTGGGATCTCTTGGATCTATGTCCCCACAACCCTGATGTCCATGATGGACTCATGCATCGGCGGCAAAAGTTCGATCAATGTGGGCTCTGCTAAGAATCTGATCGGCAACTTCTACCCGCCAATGGAGATCATTGTCGATCCTTCGCTGATTACCACTCTGGATAACGTGGCGATTGCCTCAGGTCTCTCAGAAGGCGTGAAGATTTGCTATGCGAAAGGACCGGCTGCTTTTGAGAAGTTCTGCACCTACAGATCTAGTGTCGAAAACTACGAATCGGAACTTGCAGCCGAGTGGATTGCACATGTTCTCAATGCTAAGAAGTGGTTCGTTGAGACCGATGAATTTGATCAGGGTCCACGAAAACTCCTGAATTTCGGACACACCTTCGGGCATGCGCTCGAATCCGCGACCGATTTCACCATTCCTCACGGAGTCGCGATCAACCTTGGAGTTTTGGCTGCCCTTCAGCATCCCCTCTCTCATCAAGGCTCCTTGGAAGCCAAGCTCGCACAGGAGTGTCTATTCATATTGGCGCCCGTATTGGCCCAACTCAAAAAGGATGCGAAATCGTTCGATGTAGATAAGTTTAAAAAAGCATTCCTGGGCGACAAGAAACATTCCTCGACGCATTTCCGCCTCATACTCTCGCAGCAAGGTACTTTGAGGGTTGTTGAAGTCGAAAGAAATGATCAGGAGTTTGCGATCGCGCTTGAGGCGATGACGAAGGCCGTGGCCATGGTGATAGCAGGAAAGCAATGAAGGAAACCTACTCTGACCAATTCTGCGACTGGCTGAGCGATCAAGGCTACACACACTGCTTTTTCGTTGCTGGCGGGAACATCATGCATCTTCTCAATTCCGCCCGAAGTCGATTCACGTGTATCCCCGTTATACACGAGGTAGCCGCAGGTATTGCAGTCGAGTATTTCAACGAAACTTCGTCAGACTCGAAGGCATTCGCGCTAGTAACAGCCGGCCCGGGAGTCACCAACATTGTGAGCGCGATTGCTGGAGCATGGTTGGAGAGTCGCGAATTGCTCGTGATCGGTGGGCAGGTAAAGAGCTCAGATTTGGCCTCTCCCCAACTGCGCCAGCGTGGAATTCAAGAACTCAACGGTGTGGCCCTCGTTGAGTCAGTTACAAAGGACACTCTCCAGATTCAAAGACCTGTGGTGGAATCCCGAATCCTCGAAATCTGCAATGTGAGCAAAGAGGGAAGACCGGGACCCATCTTCATTGAATTCTGTTTAGATGCCCAGGGTGCTCCCGCTGACCTCAACCTCAATGATGGGTTGAGCAAGTCGAAGACTCCTTCACCTGTGCCAACCGATGAAGAAATCAGAAAGATCGATGCGGCAATATCAAAATCCGCAAGACCTGTCCTTTTAATTGGCGGGGGTCTTGCGCGAGAAGAGATGACTCAACTACTGCCTCATCTTGAGACCCTGGGCATGCCGATCATGACCACATGGAACGGCTTGGATCGAATTGATGCATCGCATCCGCTCTACTGGGGTCGTCCGAATACCTGGGGCCAGCGAAGTGCAAATATCCTGCTGCAACAGTCGGATATGATTGTTGCAGTTGGTACGCGACTGGGCATTCAGCAGACCGGTTTCAATTGGCATGGCTTCGCTCCACTGGCCACAATTGTTCACGTCGATATTGATATGCAAGAACTTGCCAAGGGACATCCAAATATTGATCTCGCAATCTGCGCAGATGCGTACGAAGTATTGAGAAGAATTCATATCAATGAACAGCAAGGTTCTCAATGGAGCGAGTGGAAGGAATTCGGCGAGCAGGTGCGAGCCGTCCTCCCCGCGAATGAAGTGGGGAATTCGCGAAAGAAGGGATATCTCAACCCTTACGATTTTGTTGAGGCTATTTCCGACATTCTCGATAGCGAAGACGTGGTCATTCCGTGTAGTAGCGGCGGGGCATTTACAACAATGATGCAGGCCTTCCAACAGAAATACGGCCAGAAAGTGGTCACCAGCAAGGGACTAGCCAGCATGGGATATGGACTATCCGGTGCAATCGGCGCATCCTATGCAAACCCGGGGAAGCGAGTGGTTCTCATCGAGGGCGATGGCGGCTTTGCACAGAATATTCAAGAAATTGGAACTGTAGTTGCAGGTCATCTGCCATTAAAGATCTTCATCTACGACAACGCGGGGTATGCATCCATTCGGATGACGCAAGCAAATTACTTTGGCGGCGAATACGTGGGTTGCGATCGGGAGACGGGATTGGGATTGCCCAATTGGGAGGGTCTTTTTGCCTCCTACGGAATTGAGACTCACTCAATTGATCCCTCCAATCCCTTGACGGATTCAGTACTTGCATCTTTGCAGAGCAGTCAGCCGGTCGCATTTATTCTTCCCATAGACCCCGAGCAAACTTATTTCCCGAAGATCACAAGTCGTGTTCTGGCAAATGGCAGCATGGAATCGAACCCGCTTCATCTTATGACCCCAGAGTTAAGTGCGGATGTGACGAAAAAGGTATTTAGATACTTAAATGTATAGAGGTATAGTTCGTTGATGCCTACCTATTGAGCATACTGAGGCCGACTTGGAGTGTTGATGAACCGCACAGAGCGCAAAATGGTAGAAATCCTTGAAAAGGGAAAAGAATCCCACGGAGTCGTCAGTGTTAAAGCTGAGTTTGAAGCTGAAGGCACTCGGCCCGATGAATTACTCCGTTTAGTTGATGTCGCTCGCTCTGCGGGACTTCCTTTAACTTTAAAGATCGGTGGATGTGAAGCAATCCGTGACCTGCTTGAAGCAAAGCAAATAGGTGTGAAATACATCGTTGCCCCGATGATTGAAACCCCCTACGCCCTCAGCAAATATATCCATGCCCGTGATGCTGTCTACTCAAAAGATGAGCAAGAGGGGATGCACTTTCTATTTAATATGGAGACAATTACCGCCTATTCCCACCGGCTCGAGATGGCGGAAATAGCCAAGAATTCACTTTCGGGCTTTGTCTTTGGACGTGTTGATTTCTCGGGGTCTATGGGACTTGGTCGAGATGCCATCGAAACAGATGAGGTGACCGAAAAAGTAGTAGAGATTTCCAAACTCTGCGCGAGCACAGGTCTTGAACTCGTTATGGGCGGCGCGATATCCATAGATGCCCTGCCAAATCTCAAGCGTGTCCACGCAACTGGTCTGACTCGGTTTGAGACTCGAAAAGTTGTTTTCGCAGGCGATGCCGCTGTTTCTCCAAACATTGAAGATGGATTGCTCAATGCTGTGCACTTTGAACTGCTCTGGCTGATGAACAAGCGGGACTACTACAGCAACATCACGCAAGAGGATCACAACCGAATCGAAATGCTGGAGTCACGCTGGCAGGTACTAGGCAAGAGCGTCC
Source organism: Candidatus Paceibacterota bacterium (assembly GCA_035530615.1). Lineage (NCBI taxonomy): Bacteria > Bacillati > Minisyncoccota > Minisyncoccota bacterium. Next base: position 134,646 of record DATKUL010000003.1, on the reverse strand, counting down.
TTTAGTCTCATGGCTCTTGCCAAGATTACGGATGTTCTGACTCAGGAATCCCTTCCGTATGGTCGGATCCTCATCACTGGCGCGACAGGGTGGGTCGGCCGCGAAACAATTTCACTGCTGCAGGGGACCTTCGGAGACAAGTTTGAACATCGAGTAACCCTGGCTGGATCTCGCGATTCCAAATTTGTCCTCAATGGTTTCACCTACCATGTCAGAAGACTTTTTGACATCAACCCAGACGAAGATTTTGACACGGTAATCCATCTGGCCTTTCTCACCCAAGAGAAGGCAAACATTCTCGGGGCGGAGGACTTCGCGCGCCTCAATAGAGAGATATCGGATTTTGTTTACACACTGAGCTATCGATCCAATGTTAGCCGGATCTTGGTGGCTTCGAGTGGAGCTGCAGATCCCAAGGTACTGAGCGCGTTTAAGGATCCAGCAAAACGATTATACGGCGAGTTGAAGCGTGAATCTGAGGAGTTATTTGTCGAACTCAGAAATCACCGCCGTGCGAAAGTAGAGATATGCCGAATATGGTCGATCTCAGGGCGCCATTTTCTCACTCCAACTAAGTACGCCCTTGGTAATTTCATCGAGCAGGCTAAATCAACCGGGAATATTCATCTAGCAAATACCGCCGCAGTAAGACGTGCTTATATAGATGCTGGCGAGATGATGGGTGTGCTTCTTCTTAATCTGCTCAAGGGACCCGGTCAACTCATTAGCTCGGGTGGATTTGAGACTACTTTGCAGGACCTGGCTCGACTGGTTCTTGATGAGATAAATCCCAGTGGTGAAGTCTTTCTCCCAAAACAAACTCACGGTCACGAAGAGGATATCTACACACCCGATGTGAAACCCTTCAATGCGATGGCTTTAGAATTTGGAGTCGCCTTGAGTGATCTTTCAAAGCAAATTAGGACCACCGCAACTTCTAGCATTTTTTTATCACGGCAAAAGAACTAAGTTTAAAATCCGACTTTCTCACTCACAACGAAATTCGGTCGGCCCTTCACTTCCTCATAAACAAGGCCTAGGTACTCACTCACAATGCCAAGCATGAGCGCCTGCATTCCGAGACCAAAAAGTATGAGGGCAATGATTGACCCAAAGCCAGCAAAGGGGACCCCAATAAAGAGCCAGATGATTGCTAACACAACCATCACCAAAAATGAGAAACTTGAGAGAAGCAATCCAAAAATCGAAATAAATCGCAACGGTTTGTACGAGTGGGCAAATATTCCTTTGAGGGCCAATTCAATAACCTTCACCGAACTCGCATTAGATACGCCCGCAAATCGTGGCGGGCGTTTCATCGGAACACCAATGGATTTAAAACCGACCCAAGCAAAGAGCCCTCGAACAAAGCGATTACGCTCAGTCATCCCTCGCACCGCTTCGTACACCTTTCGATCAACCAACCTAAAATCTGAGGCGTTCGCGGGGATTGCCCCATCGGAGAGACTTCCGGCTACTTTGTAAAAAAGTCGGGAGTTCAACTTTCGAAGAAAACTTGTCCCCTGTCGTTCTTCGACAACCCCAAAAATATTCTCATAACCTTGCTCCCACTTTCGCAAGAAAGTTGGGATTAACTCTGGCGGATCTTGCAGGTCTGCGGTCATTAAAACGCAGGCATCAGAATCCACATATTCAAGTCCAGCCGTAAGCCCACCATCCATGCGAAAGTTTCGAGAAAGCCTCAATATCCTAAAACGCGAATCTTCTTCGGAGATCTTTTGCAACCTATCCCACGTGTGATCGGTAGAGCCATTCTCAACGATCAGAGCCTGCCATGTGTATTGAGTCTCGGCATCAAAAACCACTTTTAAACGGGAAGTGAGTTCGTCCACACAATCTTCCTCGTTATAGGCGGGAATAATGACGGCGACTGACTTCATAGCCAAATATTATGGTTATCACTCCTGTAAGTCCACATCATTGACGATAATTGAAACGATATTTACCTTGATATGGAATCTATTCTCAGAACAAAACTATTTCGAAGTTCGACTCAAACTCTTTGAATACGTTCAGAGCGTGAAGCAGGTATAAGGCTCCAAGACGTCGCAAAGATTGCGAGTACAAGCCAGGACAGTGATGGGATTGTCCGCATTGCGTTCTCGGGACCATGAGACATTGGAATTACGATTGGTAATAAGGTTAGGAGGATAGAAATGGTGGTGAGAGAGTAAAGAATCGAATAGGAATGTGCGTTGCTAAGGGACTTTTTGGAGCCTCGAGAATTGCCGATAACAATTGCCAGAGGCGCAAGAAGAAGAACGGTTACGTAGTGAAAATTAAGAGGTGGAACGAGCCAGAGCGTGGAAACCAATAAGAACATAGAAATTACAAATGGAATCCGTTGCGCTATTACAACAAATGCAACGAGAGCCATGTAGAAAATCCCGATGTACCACTGGTGATCGGTGAAAGTTTGCAACTCCTCACTAAGAGACGGAATTCTGGAAAGGATTCGACTGATGGCACTGAAGAGCGAAACATTGTAAGGATTGAGTCCAAATGTTCCATCTCCTCCAAATCCGAATACCGCACTGGACATAGTCTTCAATGTCGTCTTGACATCACCCGGGAATGCATATGCCGCAGCAATCGAACTACCCACACTGTAAAAGGCAACTAACAGAATGGGGAGAATCTTCCTCTTCCTAAGATATACAACCAGCAGTATGGCTGGGTATATCTTCAAAGCAACCATGAGGCCTAATAGAAGAGCAGAACTGCCCCACTTCTCTTCCCTAATTGCTTTAATGAACAAATAGAGCGGAGTGACAAGAAAAGCCACATAATTTCCGCGATCTAGCGTGGCAATCACTCCCACTGAAAGTATGCAGGGCACTAGTACCGCTCCATACTCGTTAAATGTCTTGGTTCGACCTAATTCACGGATGATCGGATAAATCATCGAGCAAAAAGCAAGAAGTAGGTAAGTTGCAAGCCCAAGCTTGTATGGAAGAAGCGAGAGAATCCAGAAAAGTGCCATTGGGAGGGGCGGGTAGTTGTTTGCCGGAACCATTGAATTTACCCATGGATTCCCAGCGGTCGCATACTCATGGGCAAGCAAATAATCACCAAAAGTATGAATACCAAATGCACGATCGCCGATGAGTGCGCTCCCCGGAAGATCAGATGAGTAATATGAAATTAGGACATGAACGTCATAACCAAAATACCCGCTTAAAACCCACGCCACAACCATGGCGGCGGTTAGCCCTCCCAACGCAAGCGGAACGAATTTCAGATTTATTTTCTTACCAAGGCGAATTGTGAGGTTATTCATTCAAACAACGTCCCCAGGAATTGAGAAAGGTAATTCGAATACTCATTTCTTCCCATGTTATTGATTAGAGATTCAAGTTTGACTCCATCTATCCATCCTTGACGCCACGCTATTTCTTCTAAACAGGAAATCATATTTCCTTGTCGTTCTTCAACAACTCTGACGTATGAAGCCGCCGCGTACAGGGATTCGAAAGTCCCCGTATCTAGCCAGGCAGTGCCACGTTCTAGAATTGAGATCCCTAATTTCCCAATATTCAAATACTTCCTGTTTACTTCGGTTATTTCCAACTCCCCACGCGCGCTCGGTCGTATTGAACGAGCGACATCTACAACTGAGGAATCGTAAAAGTAAAGTCCTGGAATTGCCATATTTGATTTGGGATTTTCCGGCTTCTCTTCAAGAGAAAGAATTTTGCCATCCGCACCGATTTCCACCACACCGTAACTGTGAGGATCTCTCACTTTGTATCCAAATATGTGCGCGCCTTCAACATTGCTAAGCGACTGCAATTGATGGCCAAGCCCAGTGCCATGGAAAATATTGTCACCAAGAATGAGTGCCACATTCTCATCCTGGATGAAATCTGCGCCGATGATGAAGGCTTGCGCTAGTCCCTCTGGCTTGGGTTGGATGGCGTAATCAATCTCAATGCCCAAGTCTTCGCCAGTTCCTAACAATCGCTGAAAAGCTTCCTGGTCCCTCTCTGTTGTAATAATGAGAAACTCTCTTATTCCAGCGAGCATGAGGGTTCCTAAGGGGTAATGAATAAGAGGTTTGTTGTAAATCGGCAAAAGTTGCTTACTTACACCGCGGGTCAATGGCCAGAGTCTTGAACCGGTCCCACCGGCGAGAATGATGCCGCGCATCCCGTTAGGTTACTGAGTAAGCAACTTCTATTCAATTAGCTTGGATCGAACGAGGAGTCATGAATTCTCCCAAGATTTGCGATAGGTTTCGGCTACAACGTGCCACTTCGCATTGCTTGGGGGGTGATTCTTGATTTCTACACCGGTCGACATACCTTTTAACGATCTATCTCGTGGGTGGTTGGCAAATTCCAAAGAAGTCCAGGAAGCCTGTAACCGTGTCATTCAAAGTGGGTATTACATTCACGGACCCGAACATGCGGCTTTTGAATATGAACTGGCACTCTTTCTCGGTGTGGAGTCTGTGATAGGTGTCGCCTCAGGAACCGATGCCTTGGAATTAGCACTGAAGGCCGTGGGTTGTAAGACTGGATCGAAGATCATCACCGCAGCAAATGCTGGCGGATATACAAGCGTTGTGGCCGCGGGCATCGGATGCGAAATCACTTACTGCGACGTTGACCCGGAGAAACTCGTGATTAGCGAGAATACGCTCTCCCCACTCCTCTCTCACGAAATCGTTGCCGTCGTTGTAACACACTTGTATGGCAACATCGCTCCCGTGGAGCAAATTCGCGAATTATGCGAGCCATACGGCATAAAAGTCATTGAGGATTGCGCGCAGGCGATCGGCGGGTTAAGCGGATATCGGCGAGTCGGGTCGGTGGGTCATATAGGGGCTTTCAGTTTCTTCCCTACCAAGAATTTAGGAGCGGCCGGCGATGGTGGTGCTGTCGCTACAAGCGACCCAGAGCTTGCCACCAAGCTTCGCAAATTGCGTCAGTATGGCTGGGGTCAAAAATACTCAATCGATCTTTCTGGTGGCACAAATAGTCGACTTGATGAAATGCAAGCCGCCATCCTTCGAGTAGGACTTCCAAAGGTGGATTCTTTAAACCAAAAACGACGCGACATTGTAGGAAGTTACCGAAAGGCTCTACAAGGCACAGATTTGCATTTTGTCACCGAGAATTCACCAGACTCAACGGCGCACCTGGCCGTCTTGCGCCTGCCATGGAATATTGTCAGGAGTGATTTTCAAAAGGTGCTCAAAGAAAAGGGAGTCCAAACAGCTGTACATTTCCCGATCTTGGATTGCGATCAAGTCGGTCTACCACCGCAGAAAATCGTCCCCGTGCTTCCGGAGTCCAGATTGGCGAAAGACGAGATCGTCTCTCTTCCATGTTTCCCTGAGATGACCTCTCAAGAAGTTTCGATAGTCACCAACTCCGTCCTAGAAATACTGGGGTAGGCGTATGCCAAACAAAGTAACTCACTCGGTTGTAATTCCGGTATACAAGAACGAAGAATCAATTGACGAATTGGTTGATTCACTTCAAAAGTTATCTGAGTCGATTATTGGGGTATTAGAGGTTGTTTTCGTGGTGGATGGATCTCCCGACGCTTCAGCTTCAAAGATAAATTTGAGATTTCCAAATGAGTACATGACCTCGCAAGTTCTCCAACTTTCGAGAAATTTTGGATCTTTATCTGCAGTTCGGATGGGTTTGGCGGCGGCACAAGGAGATTACATCGCCGTTATTGCAGCCGATCTGCAGGAGCCACCAGAATTAATCAGAAAGTTCTTCAACAAACTTGAGGAAGGCTCCTCAGATATCGTCATGGGGAGAAGAATTGCCAGACACGACAATTTCTCTTCTGCGCTCATGGCAAGGATCTATTGGGGGAACTACAAACGCATTATTAATAGGGAGGTTCCGTCCGGTGGTGTAGATGTTTTTGCCTGTACCCGTAACGTCGCCAACCAACTAAATAAATTACCAGAGGGAAGCACGAGTTTGATTGGCCTCCTATTCTGGGTTGGATTTCGTCGAGAATTCATCGATTACACTCGATTGAGTAGGCCTTATGGGTCAAGTAGCTGGACCCTGCGAAAGAGAATTCGTTATTTCATGGATAGTGTCTTCGCATTCACGGACATCCCTATTATCGCCCTCCAGTTTGTGGGCTTATTTGGGATTTTGGCATCAGTAATTTTAGGAATTGCGATCTTTTGGGTATCACTTACGGGATCATTGAATCCGCCTGGATATGCAGCGCTGATGACAGTGATTCTTGCTTCAACATCTGGAATATTGTTGGGATTGGGAGTCGTGGGCTCCTATGCCTGGAGAGCTTACGAGAACACAAAACTTCGCCCCATTGCCATTATCTCTGAACACAGAATCTTTAATAAAAAGATGGAAGACAATGACTAAGAACTCCACAAATGGCCGTTCTCTTGGCTCACTTTTAACTTTCAAAACTTCACTTGATGACCGCGGAGATCTTACGGTTATCGAGTTCCTTGCGGACCTTCCATTTATGCCCAAACGCTTCTACTCCGTGTATAACGTGCCCGCAACGAGTGTGCGCGGCGATCACGCCCACAGAACATGCCAGCAAGTCCTTGTCGCATTAGCGGGAAGTGTGCTCGTCACACTTAAAGACGGGCTGCACGAAGAGGAGTACCTTCTGGATTCACCGAGACAGGGTTTGCATATTCCTGCATTGGTCTGGGGAATCCAACATGGCAATACTTCAAATGCGGTTCTAGGGGTCTTCGCTTCCGAACCTTATGATGCGAATGAATACATTAGAGATTACGAAGAACTACTTGGACTTCGCGGGCACCAACTCAGCGCTGGCGGACGATCTTGACGACGACAAGTCGATTTCTCCGTGCACTTGGTGCCGAGAATCTTCTTCCGTTCAGTGACGAGTTACGTACATCAGGTGAAGGAGTATTCCAACCGACAGCCACCACTTCCTTTCTACTCAAGGAAGCGAAGAGAAGAATTGCGCCAGGAATGAGGGTCCTTGACCTCGGATGCGGGTGGGGAATTATCGGCCTTGAATTGGCTCTCGATCCAAATAGGGAGGTGAGTGTCTGTCTTTCAGATCAATCCAGAGAAGCGGTTGAGGCTGCAAAATACAACGCTTCCATCCTGCACCTGGGTGAAATAGCAGTAAATGGATCGCTTTTCGAGCCCTGGGTAGATGAAGTTTTTGACCTCATTGTCTGCGATGTCTCTGGAATTTCGGATCAAATCCCTATGCTCGACACCTGGTTTGAAGGCGTCCCATGTGAGACGGGAGCAGACGGTTTGGCGCTGGTGAAGGTCATAATTGAAAATGCAAAATCACACCTGCGAGACTCCAATTCTTCCGTACTTATTCCTTTGATTTCACTCAGCGATACCGCCGCTGGGCTTCGTCTGATGCGAGCCAACTTCTCGCGCGTCACACTCCTTAGTGAGAATCAATGGTCGTTGAGAATTCCGAAGGTAGACGATCAAGTTGAGATGGAATCCTTAAAAGAGAAGAACTTGGTGAGTTTCACCTCCAACGGAGAATCCTTTCAATTCACAACGCAGATATATGAGTTACGACCCTGACGGGAGTAGATTTTGTTTGCCATAAGTATGCGAACATCGACCAATTGAGGGGTATCACAATGTTAAGCGGAGATGAAATTCTCAAAGAGCTGGCTTTTGCTATTGAAGAGTCGGGGTTAAATCTCGACTCCACAATGGACAATACCGAGAATTGGGATTCGCTTGGCCAACTTTCAATTTTTGCCACTCTTGCAAAATTGACTAACGGTGCCACCGACAAAATACCCGGCATTGCCACAGCCACCACCATGCGAGGAATTTTCGCCGAACTTAAAGATCATGGGTTAATCGAGTGAGTTTCAGTATCCAAGAAATTGACTATGCGCTGGGGGAAAATCGCATTTCTGTAGAGGCACTCTGCAGGGAGGTTGGTAGAGATTACTCAAAGTTGGTCTCCCGCTCAGGTTTCATAAATGTTCATCACACGTCACTAGGGAGTAGTGAATTCTTCTCCAACTTCCTCAAAGAGAAATTAGTTCTTCTCAAAGGCGATTTCGTTATTTTCGTGAATCAGTCCATCCTTGAATTTATCCCGGGAAGTTCGGCCACAGTTTTCAAGGATGTTTCGGAATCAAGTGCCGTGAATATCATCGAAGTATCGGACGGTTGCAGTGGATTCGCACGCGCGATTATTATGGCCGATGCGCTAGTAAGTGCGCATAGTGCACCTAGGGTGCATATAGTCTGTGCTGAGAAGTACTCGGACTATTTCACCAAGAGCGATTCAAGTGTTTCGCCAATTTTCTCGGATGCCATTTCGCTCTGCACAATCGTTCCTGGAGATGAATTCAAGATTGTTAAACACCAAACTCGGAATGATTTCTCCCAGTCGGAGAAGATTTCTATACAAGGATCCGAACTTGCCGATCTCAAACTTGAGATGGAGGGTTCCTCGGTCCTTGCTTGGTCCCTTTCATACTCTGCAGAAATGGTGCCCTCCCTCCTTGCTGAGGCTGGGTTACGAGTCGATGAGATAGACGAATGGTTTCTCCATCAAGGAAGTAGAATCGTCGTAGAAATGATTGGTGAGCGCTTAGGTATCGAGGGCAAAGAACTCTTCACTGCCTCGGAAATCGGAAATACAGTCTCTTCCAGCATCCCAATTGCCCTCAAAGAGAGATTGAAATGTATTTCAGATGGGGCATTGGGGAGGAATATTCTCCTTCACGCCTTCGGGGTCGGATTGAGCATGACATCGGTTTTATTGGAGGCGAAAGGATGATTTTCTTCATTGGTGCCAACGCCGCTTTAACCGAGCGCTTGCTCCGACACTTTGAGAAAGAAGAAGTAGTTCTGGTTGGACGACAACGCCCGGCCAGCCTTACGGGTGAATTCAGTGGACGAGATATCGGTTTCATCGACACCAATTATCACGATGCGCCATCTGTCGCAGCGCAGATAAGTTCGAATAAAGACATCGTCCTTGTCTTTGTCGGAATAGGTACCGAGCCGACGTTGCTCAAAGATATCTCGCATGAACAGTTAACTGCTGACCTTGAATCTAATCTTGAATTTCCAACTCTGCTTATCAAGGACGTTCTGCTAACAATGATCCAACAAAACTTTGGACGGGTCATCTTTATTGGATCAAAGGAGAGTTCGAGAGGCGTTGCTGGCGGGTCCATCTACGCAATGATTAAGTCTGCGCAGGTTGGGTTAAGCAGGACTATTGCCGTCGAGTATGCGAAATTCGGTATCACATCGAACGTACTGCAGCTTGGGCTGTTGGATTTCGGGTACAGCCAGAATCTTCCGCAGAAGAATATGGACGCACTCAAATTGCGCATACCGACCGCTGCAAGTTTGGATCCCAAAGATATTGCCTCAGTTATTAAAACTCTAGTAGGTGCACCCTCAGTAAATGGAACTGTCATCGATATCGATCAAAGTGTTCGATGAAACATAAATGCATAAACCACATGGTCTCGGATTAGACCTTGCGGATTCCTGAAATATTGGAGAAGTGCCTCACTGGGAAGTATGTGAGGCTCAGACTCCTAGTGGTCTCCGATGCTGAGCTCACCCTTAATTGGAGACTCTCTCCCCGTGCACGGCTACTCCACGTTGGAGCCCAAAAGATCAGTGAGCAAGAAGAGTGGATCCAATCTCGGCCTGAAAATGAATTGAATTTCATCATCGAGACAACCAATGGTGAACCTTGCGGGATGATCTCACTCGTGAAGATTGATTTAGTGAACCTACTTGCAGAGCCCGCCCGGTTTCTCGTTGATAAAAACTTTAGCAATCAACCAATCGCCGTTGAGGCAACGTTGATTCTATACAAAGTAGCTTTTGAGATGTTGGGGTTGCAGAAACTTCACGGACGGATCGCGGGATCCAATGAACGTATGCTCGCGTGGCAACAGTATTACGGGATGGTTATCGAGGGCCGTCTAGATCAACAAATGGAGGAGTCTTCGGACCACGAAGACTCCTACCTTGTTTCACTGATCCGCGAAGACTACCTTTCAATTACAATTCCAAGAATGGAAAACTTTCTCAAAAATTACGCCGCGAGCAGTCGGGAATCGCGTGATGGAGAGATTTGATGTACTAATTGGTGGAGCCGGAGTCATTGGTTTGTCGCTCGCTAGAGCACTACTGCTTCGCGAACCACTCCTAAAAGTGCTAGTTGTTGAGAAGGAATCCATTCTTGGTGCACACGCAAGTGGGCGGAACTCGGGAGTTTTACATGCAGGTTTTTACTACTCTCCCGATTCTTTAAAGGCCAAATTCTGCCGAGATGGCAACTTGGCCATCAGGGAGATTGCTAGAAAATATGACATCGTGGTGCGGGATGTGGGCAAGGTGATTGTCGCTCGAGATTCAGGGGAAGTCCTGCGTCTACAAGCACTCTTTGAGCGCGGACAGGCTAACGGTGTTGCACTCGAAAGGTATGAGGCAAGTGAACTCAAGAAAATTGAGCCCCTTGCGACAACATTCGGCAGTTTCCTCTGGTCGCCAACGACTGGCGTCAGTGATCCGAATTCAATTATAAGAGCCCTCAACCATGAGGTGGGAGCTCTTGGAGCTGAGGTCAGAATGAATTCCACCTTGGAGATACTCAATGGACAGGTCATCGCATTGAATGGCATTGCCGTTCAGACTCGTCACTTCATTAATGCAACTGGTACGCAGTCAGATCGAATTGCACATAAATATCATGTTGGCCATGAATACTCCATGATCCCCTTTATGGGTCTCTACCGCTCCGTGCCTGAGAATAGGTTGCCACTTAAACATCTCGTCTATCCGGTACCCCACCCACTTAATCCTTTCTTAGGAGTCCATATCACCCTCACCGCTGACCACAAAGTGAAAATAGGTCCAACCGCAATTCCGATACTGGGCCGCGAGCAATATGGACTCCTCAAAGGCTGGTCTTTGAATGATTCCTTAAACTCCCTCGCCGGAATTCGTGCAATGATGCGAGGAGGAGTTCACGACTTGTCGGCAATCATTAAATCAGAGTGGTCGAAAATATTGACATCTACTCTGATGAGAGAAGCTACCGAATTGGTACCCAGTTCGAAGTCGGTAAGAGGCTGGCATCGCAACCCTCCCGGCATTAGAGCCCAACTTATCCACCTCCCTTCTGGAAGACTGGAGCAAGATTTCATTGTTAGAAATGGAGCCAATTCAACGCATATCCTCAACGCTGTCTCACCAGGGTGGACTTCATGCATCCCCTTTTCCGATTGGACTGTCACTGAGCATGTTCTTCCAAACCTGTAGCATCTGAGCATGGCGAAGAAACTAATATTGGTCACAGGCGGCGCAGGTTACATCGGAAGCGTGCTGGTGCGAAAATTACTCGAAGATGGCTTTGCGGTACGCGTGTACGACCGTTTCTTCTTCGGAGAGACGCTTCCGACGGATCCTGATCTTGAGGCGATTCGCGGTGATGTAAGAAATTTACGAAGTTCGGTCGTCGATGGAGTTTTCGGAATCCTTGATCTGGCGGCTATAAGTAATGACCCTGCCGGTGAATTAGATCCGACAAAGACGCTTGACATAAATTATAGATCTCGAAGAAGACTCCAGGAGATCGCATCTGAGAGTGGAGTCGAGAGATACGTTTTAGCCTCATCTTGCAGCGTCTATGGCTTTCAAGAGGGAATCTTGACCGAGGACTCTCCGACCAACCCGCTCACGACGTACGCTGAAGCGAATATCCGCGCCGAAAAAGCTGCGATGGAATTGGAGAGATCTGGAACTGATCTCTCCATTACCGTTCTTCGACAAGCAACTGTCTATGGGTTGAGCCAACGAATGCGTTTTGATCTGGCGATCAATGGCATGACCCTTGGAATGTGGCAGAACGGCCAAATTCCTCTTATGCGCGATGGGAACCAGTGGCGACCAATGGTCCATGTTCGCGATACATCAGATGCATTTATCAAAGTACTGCGGGCTGACACTTCGAAAGTAAACGGGGAGACCTTCAACGTTGGGGCAAACGATCAAAATTACCAACTGATGCAACTGGCACGTTTGGTCGCTCAAGGACTCAATAAGGAATTCAAATTCGAGTGGTACGGTCAGCCTGATCATCGCTCTTACCAAATAGATTTCTCGAAAATCGCCCGTGTTTTGGATTTCAAGACGGAGTGGACTGTAGAGAGAGCTGCGGCGGAAATTGCTTCAGCTCTCAGCGCAGGCATAGTCACTCCAGACGAGAAGACGAAGACCATGGCCTGGTATCAATTGCTTCAATCGTGGCAAGATCGACTTGCAGTTATTGCACCTGATGGAGTGATTCTCTAATAACAACTTGACTAATTCCTAATTTCCACCTCAAGACAAGGAGGCCTGGTGAAACTAATCTATGCGGATTACTCCACCAAGAGTTTCGAGGTGCACGGCAATAATTCCATTGTTGCCATCTGAGTCAGAAGGTTCGCTCCACATAACTTCAATGTCACCAATCGCATGAGCCAGATCGGTTCCGAGGTAATTAGTAATCGTCTGCTCGTCCCCTGCAATTTCAATTTGAGTAATCTTTGCGTGTGCTTTCCCATCAGCAGAGGGATGCTCCTCGGAGAGCCAATGGATAAAGAAGGGAAGTTGAGAATCTTCGAGCGTGTCTAGCACGCCAATCTGCTTCCAACGAAGATCTGTTCCATCTGGCTTTCTGCGGTGCCCTTCAACCGCTGGACGGCCAAGCCGATTTTCAACCTGTGCTAAATCGTCAACAGAAACAACCCATGTCAACCATCCGCCACCTTCACTTGCGCGCTTTGATACCGCTTTCCCAAATGGTGATGCGTCGGATGCTGGGTGATCGAGGGGGCACACGACTTCTATGTAATGGCCATTGGATAAGGGCAGTGTGAAGTTGCGCGTACCAAAACGCGGATGCACTCCTCCATCGACGAAAGCTGTTCCAAGTCGAGAGCCGAGGCGTTGTACGGTGTCGGCGAGTTGGTCATGGGAAGTCACATAGGAAACATGGTCTAGGCGCATAAGTAATATCCTGCCCTATAAAAAGGGGTGCTAATTACCATCGATGGCCCATCCAAGGTCAAGCGGGCGATTTGCATGTCAGGTCAGAGGTTGGCAAAATGCCCGTCAGGAAGTACTGGTTCACCGCGGAATCTACACAACTAGAACCGTGCCCGTACCCCGTATGCCCGTCTGCCTCGAATGTGATGAGAAGTGAGTTCCGAATTGTCTTATGTAACTCTTGTGCCCAAACATAAGGAGTCGCCGGGTCGCGCGTAGTTCCAATAATAATGACTGGCGTCGTAGATACCTCTTTCATCACACTTCGCGTCGGTGCAGTGAAGAACTGACACGAAAGTCCACTGTAAGCCAGATACGGTCCAAACACTGGGGCTACTTGAGAAAACTTCTGAGCCAATCCCTTTATTGATGCAGTCGATTTCGGACCGCGCCAGTCAAGGCAGTCAATTACGAAAGCTGCATCCGTTTCATTATTCATATACGTGCCATCACTTCGTCGCTGCGAATAGTCATCGGCCAGAGAGAGAAGTGTGGTTCCATCTCCCTTCATTGCTTGCGCCAATCCAACTCGAAGTTGCGGCCAACCAGTTGAACTGTCATAAAGCGCAGATGCGGTGCCAAGAACAATAAGCGACTCGGTCACAGCACGACCACTCTCACTTGTGAGAGGCGATCGCGCGCTCTTCGCAAAGAGCGCGATGATCTGCGCTCGACCATTCTCCATGGGTTGCGCCAGAGAGCAGTCTGTTTTGGAATAACAATCGGATACAAAAGCATTCAGTGCTGTATCAAACCCAATTGCTTGAGTCAGATTCTGATCCTCACTATCCACATTGGGGCTCACTGCGCCATCAAGAACCATCCGGCCGACTTTTTTTGGAAAGAGTTCTGCATACAGTGTTCCCAGATAGGTGCCATAGCTAACGCCTAAGAAATTCAATTTCTTCTCTTTGAGGGAAGCGCGAAGTATGTCCATATCTCGAGCCGAATCGCGCGTACTGTAGTGCAGGACATTCTTTGTCCGTGACTTGCATTTCTCCGCGTAGACGCGCACTTCTTCAATTAGAGTAATCAATTCCTTTGCGTTATCTGGCTTACTGTCTGCCGCATAACTCTCATCAGTTTCACGATCCGTCAGACACCTAATCGGGGAGCTCTCTCCGATTCCGCGTGGATCAAATCCAACTATGTCGTATCTCTGCAATATATTGGCGTTAAATATATATTCAGCGTTATAGGCATACTCAACCCCAGATGCGCCTGGACCGCCAGGATTTAGGACCAGAGAGCCAATCCGATTCTTCTGTTCGATTGCCGCATGCCTTAAAACACGTAGTTTGAATCTACCCAGGGCGAGATTTTCGTAATCAATAGGCACTTGCAAGTAAGAACAGTCAAAATTGTCATAACAAGAAGACCAATCCAATGACTGTCTTTCATACTGGGCTAGCGATGTTGGAAGGTCCTCAATTTTCGGCGCTGAGAAAGTTCCCATAAATACAAAAACCACGACAACAAGGATGGATATGTTCCGTTTTCTCTTAGAAATCCGCGGACCAGGACGTTTCATATCTCAGTGCGCCCCGATAACTACTGCGCTAAGGCGCACATGAGCGCCTCAATAGTTAGCAAGGGAGCAGCGTTGTAACTCAAACTCGTCCGTGCCTGCATAATTGCGTCTAATTTTTCTAGGATTCTTTCGGGTTGTGATCTCTGCGCCATCACCAATATTTTTTCTTCGAGTTCCTTATTAAGTAAGGAAAGCGCTGAAGTTGTTGAAAAGGATTGGACCATCATGACGTCGCGATACAAAGTAGCCAGATCAAGTAATGCGCCATCGAGCGAATCCCGCACCATACGAGTCGCTCGTGATTTCTGTTCCTTCTCTAATTCCTTAAGTGCCCTTGCTCCACCCGTCGCCATGCCACGTCCAGTCGCACCTTGTCCCCACGCTTGGCCAAGATCGTGTGACTCCTTTTCAGAGCGAGCCTCCGATTGAGAGTTCGCCTCCTGGGTTACAAGTTCGACAAGTGTCGCGGCGGCGGCGAAGGCAGCGGAGAGAGATGTCAGAGTGAACGGTAAATTCATAATGGTATTTCTACGCGAGCGGATACTTTCGTCATTTGCTAAATGACGTGCGCGCCCTATGTGGCCCTGGCTTACGCGTGCGGCAAATTCAGCCATCCCCGGTGAAATACCGTCGCGTCGTATGAGTACTTCTGAGACATCCTGCGTCGAAGGGGTATGCAACTGAAGATGACGGGTGCGGGAGCGAATCGTTGGAAGAACATCAAAGAGAGTGGGTGCGCAGAGCAACCAGACCGTACGCGCACCAGGCTCCTCAATTGCCTTAAGAAGGGCATTTGCAGCCGATTCGGTAAGCCGGTCAGCATCTTCCATCACCACAACGCGCCAACCGCCCAGGCTGGGCGCCCAGGCCACGCGTTGGAGGAGCTCCCTGATTTCATCGACTTTGATAGAGAGTCCTTCGGTCCTTACGATTTCCACGTCAGCATGACCACCTGCCTGGGCAGAGCGGCAGTCAATGCAGGTTCCACACCCTTCTTCGGGACAGATAAGTGCTGCGGCAAATGCAATGGCTGCGCTGGATCGTCCACTTCCGGGTGGACCGGTAAAGAGCCAAGCGTGTGTCATCTCCTGTGACTCTTCCCCATTTCGAGATGCCTTAACTGCATCTTGTAGGGCAAGAACGATGTGTGACTGTCCTACCAACTCCGCAAAGACGGACACCCTATTTCACTCTCGGCTTACGTTTAAGTCCTGCCGGAATCCGAATTGGTCTCTCTTTCTTGGGAACCTTGCTCAACGCAGGCAACTCTGCAACGCGAGTAATAATGGAGTGCTCGATATCCGCAAGGCTCATCTGCGCATCTACCACCAAATAGCGTTCGGGATCCAAAAGTGCCAACTGTAAATATTCCTGCCTAATTCGCTCGTGAAAGGCTAAGGGTTCGACTTCCAGCCGATCCTTCTTTTTCAGACGGCTCAATCCAACATCTGCCGGAAGATCCAGAACCACCGTAAGGGTTGGGAAAAGGGATTCGGTTGCCCAACGCGATATACGTGCAACTTCCCCGGGCTCCAAAATCCGACCCGCGCCCTGGTAGGCGATAGAAGAATCAAAGTATCTATCAGTGATTACTATCTGTCCCGCCTCCAGTGCGGGACGGATCACCGAATGAACATGGTGCGCCCGATCGGCTGCGTAGAGCAGCGCCTCAGCACGGGGGGAAATATCTCCTGTTTCATGGGAGAGCAGTATTTCTCTCAGAGCCTTGCCAAGTTCGGTACCGCCGGGTTCGCGAGTGAGAAGGACGTCATGGCCCTGCCCCTCTAACCATTTCTTTAACAACTTCACCTGGGTAGATTTTCCCGAACCTTCTCCGCCTTCAAAGGCAATGAAGACGCCCTTGGTTGAAGCACCAGTAATGGACCCTAGTTCACCTTTCAGCGCATTTGAGATATCGCTCCAGATCGAGACATTGGGGCGGTCCTTCATCTGTCGATACGAGACCATGCCAATAATTGAGGCAATTACGCCGGCAATTAGTATCGTTATGGCCGCTCCGTTGTAACTAATCTGCGTGTTTTGAAATTTGAAATTATGCTGACCCACTGCAGCGGCAATGAGTGGCGAAATTGCCAGGACAGCTACGAGAGTCACGCGTATGAGTGATTGCATAAACGCAAAGGTGCGTCCGCGTACATCGTCGGCAACTTCCATTCCTAGCATGGTGAATCCGGTAACCCAGCAAACTCCAGAGAAAGACCCAAGGACTATGACGATAAATACCGCCAAAACCAAGTTAGGGATAATCGCAAGGAGAACAAGGAAGAACCCGGCAATCGCTAATGAAGCGCCAAAGAGCCGGCGTCTTGAAAACTGCGCAAAGACTTTTGGACCAAATGCAATGCCCACTGCGAGCCCCGTGAAGACTGCTCCAAAGAGAACACCGTATGCCGCGTCACCTCCACCAAGATCTCCTACAAATGTCCGAGCAAGACCGATGACAGCACCCGCCGCGACGAATGCGCCGACCATCCCAACAATGAGTCCGCGCACAATTTTAGAAGTACTGACGAAGCGCCAGCCCTCCAGGAGGGACTTGGCTACTCCAACTTCACTAGCATTCTTCGATGCTGCACCCTTTGGTATTTCATGCAGACCCCAGACGGTCCACGCACCAAAGAGAAAACTTACTGCATTAATGTAAAGAGCAAGATCAACTGAATTGCTCTCAATGAATGGAAGAGCATTTGCAAGCACGCCATTAACCAGGGCTAAAAGAGAAAATAGGACTGCCGCAATCGGAGCGCTTCCGTATGCTGCAAGCAGTGAGACTTGGTTGGCACTTTCCAATTTCTCTTTTGGCACTAAATTGGGAACGCTCGCCTCCTTTGCTGGCGACCAGAAAAGCGTTACACACTCAACCGAAATGGTGGCGATGTAGAGCCAGAGGTAATTGCCGATAATTGGAATCGAAATATAGAAACCAGCGCGAATTATGTCGCACATGATCATCAATCTGCGTCGATCAAATCGATCAGCAATCACTCCGGCAAGTGGCCCCAAGAAAACCGAAGGGACAAGTCGGGCGATGAATACACCAGCGATCGCAAAGTTGGCCTTGGCATAATCCCCACCGGAGAGTTGTTGAGCCATCGCGGTTGTAGCCAAGAGGCCTAGCCAGTCTCCCAGGGAGGAGAAAGCCATGGAGTTCCAGAGTTTGCGGAAGGCCGGGATAGCCATGACGCCACGGGTCTGATCCGGCGCGAGAGCTGCTGGGGTTGGGAGTGAACGTGCCACGGGGTAAGGGTAGTCGGAATGGTCAAAAGAATAAGTCCGTTCGTCCTCCCCAGGACCCGACATATCTACCTGAATCTGGCGCCGTGCAGCACCTCAGAACGGAGGAAGTTCTCCTATGAGCATTTCGGCAAGTTTGACGATTTCTTCTGCCTTTTCTAGGTCCTCACGAATATCCACTTCCGTGACGTCCCGATCTCTCCTTTGCGGATATTCCGCAACTCTTCTCGTGCGTCGCATTCGATTGAATGGACTGATGACCCTTCCCAAGGGTGGCTGTAATTGTGCGATTAGAGATTCAAACACAACAATATGCCCACCCTGAGTAGTTGGTCGCAGACCTTGTATTTCTAAAAGTGCAACCAAAGATTTCCGTGCTGCATCGTAAAGCAGGGTGTAGGCACCCTCGAGATCATCATCTTGGCCCTGATTCCATTTCTTCACCCAACCACTTTCGCATACTGCTCTGACTTTTCTTAAGGCCTGTGGATCTCGACCAAGGGATTTGCTAGTAGCGTGGCTAGGAAAGAACTTGCGCCCTTCGATTTACTGACCGCATCCTGCCAAGCACTCGTAGAGACCCGTTGAATGTCCACATCTCTTAGAAGTGCAGATCTTGCACGCAACGACGCGGAGTCAAGTTCGTCTAGGTCGGGCGAGCCAACAACGAGAACATCAATATCGTTAGGCACTTTCCCAGTTCTGCCGCTATACCGGGCGGCCCAAGAGCCATAGATGTAAGCCCGGTCAATTCCCTTGATATGCGCAAGTTCTTTTGTCAACACCGGCAGAGGGCCGTAGGTGACCGCGAGTAGATCGAAGAGGGGCTTAGCCAGAACAGAAGTCTGGAGGGCCCGTATTTTCCGGCTCTGGCCGTCTCGTCGATCAGCGATCAACCCAGCCTCGTAAAGCCTCGTTACTTCATGATGGACACCCGGGGCAGATACGCCGATTTGCCGAGCAGCTTCGGCAATAGTGAATTCCATCTCCGGGTTAAAAAATAGCAAAGCTAAGAGGTCGCCCTGGGTTTGCGAACGTAAAATGGGCAAGAGCACGGAATGTTTCATAACTCTTACTATACCGTAAGAGTTATGAAGTACTTTTTGCCTTTGCCTTGCCCGTAGCCGCCTTCTTTGCGACTCGCTTTGCTGCAGACTTCTTTACAGTGTTCTTCGTCAAAGTAGGAGCACTTGATTTGGCGGCTCTCGATGATTTGGGTGATTTGGACGATTTGGCGGCGCTCTTCTTGGAAGTCACTTTTTTGCGGCCCTTCTTGGGAGACGGCCCATTCTCAGCTTCCCACGCGCGGCGCCCAGCCAACAGTTCGAGTCCTCGCTCTAAGGTCAATCCTTCTAGAGTGTCACCACGACGTAGCGTCGCGTTTGTTTCTCCATCGGTCACATACATGCCAAATCGACCATCTTTGACAATGACCGGTTTCTGAGTCGTCGGGTCCACGCCCAATTCCTTCAGAGGCGGCTTCGCAACTCCTCGTCGTCGAATTTTCGGTTCTTTGTAGATTGCGATCGCTTCATCCAGAGAGAGTGAGAAAAGTTGATCTTCACTTGTGAGAGTGCGCGAATCAGCACCGCGCTTTAAGTAAGGACCATAACGCCCGTTCTGAACGGTTATCTCCTCGCCGGTTTCAGAATCTGTTCCGAGGGTGCGCGGCAGCGAGAGCAACTTCATGGCATCTTCAAATGTGATCGTGTCCAAAGTCATGGTTGAAAGCAATGAGGCAGTTTTTGCCTTATCGCCCTTTTTTTTGGCCTCTGGCAATACTTCTGAAACGTAGGGACCAAAACGTCCGGACTTAGCAATCACTTCAAGTCCCGTAGCTGGATCAACTCCTAGTTCGCGCTCGCCGGATGGCTGCGCCAGAATTTCCTTCGCTACTTCCAGGGTTAATTCATCCGGTGCCATCGTCTCTGGAATATTGGCAAGCTTGCGATCTTCGCCCTCGCCTTGCTGGAGATAGGCGCCGTATCTTCCGACGCGGATCTGAATATCATCACCTAGACGCATCGTGTTTACTTCGCGCGCGTCAATTGCACCAAGATCGGCTGACAATTCATTTAATCCTGGCTGTCCATCGTGACCGTAAAAGAAATCTCGGAGCCAATCCACGCGCTCTGCTTCGCCAGCGGCAATCTTGTCGAGGTCTTCTTCCATGCTGGCCGTGAATTCGTAATCCACTAATTTTGCAAAATGCTGCTCGAGCAAACCCGTCACCGAGAAGGCAAGGAAGGTGGGAACGAGTGCCCGACCGCGCTTGTATACGTAGCCCCGATCCTGAATTGTTTGAATAATGGATGCAAATGTAGATGGGCGACCAATCCCGAGTTCTTCCAATTTCTTGACAAGAGTTGGCTCGGTGTATCGGGCGGGAGGCTTTGTGTCATGGCCTTCGCAGCTATATTCCGCCACTTTTATCGCCTGGCCGACGCTCATCGCAGGTAGTCGGCGGTCTACATTTTCTTCATCGCTCTTCTCGTCAGTCGCATCATCATAAGCCGCTAAGAATCCATGAAAAGTAATGACCGAACCATTTGCTCTAAATAGAGTCTGCTTCCCATCATTTGTTGGTGCATCGAAATCCACCCGCATCTGCATCTTCTTGGCATCGGCCATCTGCGAGGCAACAGTACGTTTCCAAATCAAATCATAAAGTGCAAATTCATCGCGTGAAAGTTCGGGAGCCAATTCTCCAGGGGTGCGAAAACTATCTCCGGCAGGGCGGATAGCTTCGTGCGCTTCCTGTGCGTTCTTGGTCTTGCTGGCATAGACGCGCGGAGCATCCGAAAGATGATCGGCTCCGTAAAGCGCTTTTGCGGCGTTACGTGCGGCAGTGATCGCCTGCGCGGAAAGATTTACCGAATCCGTACGCATATAAGTGATGTACCCGTTTTCGTAAAGACGTTGGGCAATGCGCATTGTGATCTGCGCGCCCCAGCCCAAACGTCCACCGGCATCTTGCTGCAGCGTCGAGGTTGTGAAAGGTGGTTTGGGGCGTTCGGTGCGCGGCGACTCTTCAATAGATCTAACAGTGAGCGGGGAAATCTTTAGAGAATCGACCAACTCTCTTGCGCTAGATTCATTGAGAAGAAGAATGTTGGCGAGTGATTTCTCTTTAACTGCTCCATCAGCACCGAAGTCACTTGTCGCAGCGACTTTCTTACCCTCAACACTGATCAGTCTGGCGTTAAATCCGAGGTCGCACTTCGCGGCCACATCCCACCACGACGATGAAATGAAGGCCATCCGTTCGCGTTCCTTTTCAACGATAAGTCGAGTCGCCACGGACTGCACTCGTCCAGCAGAAATGCGTGGCATGACTTTCTTCCAGAGCACCGGAGAAAGGCGATATCCAAAGAGTCGATCAAGTACGCGCCGGGTTTCCTGCGCATCGATCAGGTGGTAATCCAGATCGCGAGTTTCGTTTATCGCTTTCTGAATCGCCTCCTTTGTGATTTCGTTAAAGACCATCCGTTTGATTGGAATCTTCGGTTGTAGCACTTCGACCAAGTGCCAGGCGATTGCCTCGCCCTCTCGGTCCTCGTCAGTTGCCAGGATCAACTCATCGACATCCTTCATTAACGCCTTTAATTCGGCCACTTTGGCCTTCTTATCTGGGTTAATTACATATAAAGGGGCGAAATCCTCCTCAATATTGACGCCTTCTTTTGCCCACGCGATCCCCTTGTACTCCTTGGGGATGTCGGCGGCACGCTGGGGCAGATCGCGAATATGACCGACGCTAGCCTCGACGATGTACTCATCGCCGAGGTAGCCGCCAATCTTGCGCGCTTTAGCTGGGGATTCAACAATCACCAACTTTTTCAGATCCTTTGCCATAACCGCCTTAGGTATGTGCTCTTAGGTATTTCAAGGTACGAAACCGTACCCTTTAATACTCAATCATTGTCGATTTGCGACGGTTATGAATAAGTGCGCCAACAATGACCGCAAAGGCGAAGAGGCCAATTGCTGTACTCGTTGCGGTGTGACCACCTAGTGACATGCTGACGATCGCTGGGGTAATCAAGAGACCAACAAGGTTCATGACCTTGATCAACGGGTTGATTGCCGGACCCGCGGTGTCTTTGAACGGATCTCCGACAGTGTCTCCGATGATTGTTGCCGCATGTGCTTCTGAACCCTTGCCGCCGTAATGGCCATCTTCAACCATCTTCTTTGCGTTATCCCACGCGCCACCAGAGTTGGCGAGGAATACTGCCATCAGGGTTCCGGTTCCGATTGCACCAGCTAGGTATGCGCCAAGTGATCCGACGCCGAGACCAAAGCCGACAGCAATAGGTGCCATAACTGCAAGAAGTCCTGGGGTGGCAAGTTCGCGCAGTGAGTCACGAGTACAGATATCAACAACACGACCGTATTCAGGCTTCTCGGTGCCTTCCATAATGCCGGGGTGCTCGATGAACTGCTTGCGGACCTCTACAACAACCGCGCCAGCCGCGCGCGATACAGCATTGATTGCCAGACCAGAGAAGAGGAACACAACCGCTGCTCCGATGATCAGTCCTACCAGGTTGCGCGGGTTAGCAACATCAAGTACCCCTTGGAATTGAAGGGCAAGATTTGCCGCATTCTCACCTGCTGCCTCAACTGCACTCTTGATCGCATCGGTAAATGCTCCAAAGAGTGCGGTCGCTGCAAGTACCGCGGTTGCGATTGCGATTCCCTTGGTGATTGCCTTGGTGGTGTTACCAACTGCATCCAGGGATGTAAGGATCAACGAACCTTCGCCCTCAACGTCACCCGACATTTCAGCAATGCCTTGGGCGTTATCTGAAATGGGACCAAAGGTATCCATGGCCACAATTACACCCACAGTTGTGAGCAAACCAGTACCCGCGAGCGCAATAGCGAGAAGTGAAAGAACGATACTTCCACCGCCGAGTAAGAAAGCTCCAAATACTGCCGACGCGATCAAAATAGCTGAATAAACCGCGGATTCGAAACCTACGGAGATACCTGACAGGAGCACTGTCGCAGCGCCTGTTTGCGAGGACGCGGCAACATCATTGACGGGGCGCCTGCCAACTGAGGTGAAGAAGCCAGTGAGTACTTGAATTGATGCAGCAAGAACGATGCCGATTAGGACTGCGCCGAATGCAAGAATTCGTGGGTTGATACTTCCAGCATCTGTGACTGCAGTTGCAGATAGGCCAGTGAGAAGACTGAAATCACTCGGAAGATAAATGAATGTTGCAAGTCCAGTCAGGATGGCGCTAATAACTGCTGACATAAAGAATGACCGGTTGATCGAATCCATTGCAGACTTGTCGGTGCTTCGCATACGAGTCAAGAAGATTCCGATAACCGCGGTGACGGTTCCGATTGCAGGAACAATCAGTGGGTAGATCAGACCCGAATCACCGAAGCCAGCCTTGCCGAGAATGAGTGCAGCGACGAGTGTCACGGCATAAGACTCGAAGAGGTCTGCCGCCATACCAGCACAGTCACCGACGTTATCTCCAACGTTATCTGCGATTGTCGCGGCGTTACGTGGATCATCTTCTGGAATGTTCTTTTCAACTTTACCGACGAGGTCGGCTCCAACGTCTGCTGCCTTAGTGAAGATACCGCCACCAACCCGCATGAACATGGCAACCATTGCCGCACCAAATCCGAATCCTTCAAGTACAGCTGGCGCATTCTCGCGATAAATGATTACAACGAGCGAAGCGCCGACAAGTCCGAGACCGACAGTGGTCATACCCACAACTCCACCGGTACGGAAAGCAATTCGAACTGCCTTCTCTGCTGATCTTTGCCGAGCAGCTTCTGCCACGCGAACATTCGCCCGTACAGCCAGCCACATTCCGTTGTAACCCACGAGCGCGCTAAATACCGCACCCATTAAGAAGAAGATCGAGCGGCCAATGCGGATGTCTCCAGTACCGGGAAGGGCAAAGAGAAGAAGGAATACGATTCCCACAAAATAAGAAAGTGTTCTAAATTGACGTGTGAGATATGCGGCGGCGCCCTCTTGAACAGCGGCGGCAATTTCGCGCATTTTTTCGGTGCCTTCATCGGCGGCAAGTACTTGGGCGCGCAATGCCCAGGCAATTGCGAGTGCGCCGAGCGAGATTGCTAGGACGATATAGACATATGTGAGGTTTGTTCCTGTGACATGTACGAGAGAGCTGGCAGCTCGCATTTCTCCTCCATTGGAGATCGGGACCCCCTCTTGGGGCAAAGATGAGCAGAGTGTACGCATAGGGCCCGCCTTAACCCCAAATTGAGCGTTCTGTACCTATCTATTTGGGTCTATTGGGGTCTATCGGGACACACTCGCGTTTTGATTCTGGCCCTATGGGGTTAGGGTTGCGACCTATGAACCTCCTGGACGCTAAATCCATCATTGTCGATCTGGGACTGCTTGGAATCCTGGGGGCCCTTTTTGCCGAGACCGGCCTGCTGATTGGGCTCATCCTGCCGGGAGACTCCCTCCTTTTTGTCGCCGGGCTAGCTGCCTCCGGTTCGGCAGCCGCCCTGCTGGGTGGCACCCACCTCTCCGTCCTCGGGCTCTTCATCGGAGCCCCGCTTGCGACAATCCTCGGCTCGCAGTTGGGGCACTACATCGGCCATCGCTTTGGACGTCCACTCTTTGACCGCCCAGATGGACGATTCTTCAATCACTCCCGGGTAGTCGCTACTGAAAAATGGCTCAAGAAGTACGGACCGGGTCGGGCAATTGTTCTCGCCCGATATGTACCCTTCGTGCGCACCCTGATAAATCCGCTCTGCGGAATCGTGCGCGTACCAGCTTCAAAATTCTTACTCTGGAATGTCATCGGAGGAATTATCTGGGCCGATGGAATCGCTCTGCTCGGCTACCTGCTTGGAGAAAAACTTAAAGGGTCGATTGACTCCTACCTACTTCCGATAATCGGAGTGATCATCCTGCTTAGTCTGCTCCCACTTGGGCTCGAAATAATTCGTGAAATACGAACAAGGCGACACCTGAGTTAATTTAGTTCCGTTTTTATTTTGGAAATTTAGTATCTAAAAGGCGGTTGATCCAATAACTCATCATCGACTGGAACGCTTTCTGGCAAACTCGAGTTCAAATACTTCATCTCATCTGCGGTCAGTGAAATGCCAACTCCTTCCAGATCATCAAGCAGCGAGGAAACGCGAGTGGTTCCGGGAATTGGGATCATAGTTGGCGAGAGATGCAGCAGCCAGGCAATTGTCATTGCAAATGCCGAGACTCCTTTCTTCTGACCCAAATCGCCAAAAGCTGCAAAATCTCCCTCGCCGAGTTGCCGGGCATTTCTAATTCCACCAAGTGGGGACCAAGGAAGATATGCAATCCCATACTCTTCGCAAATCTCTATAACTTCAGCCGCATGGCGATATCTCGGGCTATATTCATTTTGAACAGAGACGAGACCGCCTTGCGCCGGCGTTCCACCCATCTTTATCGCGCGACGAAGTTGTGCGGCATTGTAATTGCTCACCCCAATTCTTTCCACGAGTCCACGTGCTTGAAGCTCGAGGACATTCTCAAATTGGTCTTCAAAAATCATCGTAGGATCCAGGCGGTGGTGCTGCCAGAGTTGGATTTTTTCGACTTCTAACCGCGTCGTCGAATCTTCGACGGCACGAAGTAAGTAATCAAGGGATGAAGACCTACCCCAACTCTCACCGGGCCCGCGAGTGATGCCGCCTTTTGTGGCGATAACAACCTTCGCCTTTTGAAAAGGCGACCCGTTCCAGGATTGGAAAGCCGCTCCAACAAGGCTTTCGTTATGGCCGAAAGTATCCCAACTCGGCGCGTAAATATCCGCGGTATCAAGCAATGTCACCCCTGCGTCCAACGCCGCATGAATAACTCCAAAAGCTCTTTCGCTCTCATGCAGTATTGGTGCATTAGTGGTGGACATTCCCGAGAGTTGCATACAGCCAAGCCCCAGCGCCGAAACTTTCCACGGGCCGATCGTGCGAGTAGTCATTTCTATAGCCCTAAATCTCCGAGTGAAAATGCAGCGCGATATTCCAATCCTGCATCCAGAATTGCCTGCTCGGCTCCACGTTCAACGATCACTGCCACTCCAACAACTATTGCGCCCGCTTCGCGAAGTGCTTCGACCGCAGTCAACACAGAACCACCTGTTGTGGAAGTGTCCTCGACCGCAACCACTCGTCGACCCTTGACATCTGGTCCTTCAATTCTTCTTTGCAATCCGTGCTGCTTCTCCGCTTTGCGAACAACAAACGAATCAATCAGACGACCGCGTTGTGCGGCGACGTGCATTATTGCCGCTGCGACGGGATCCGCGCCTAAGGTGAGCCCACCAACTGCATCGAACTCCCAACCCTCTAACAGATCGAGCATCACGTCACCAACGAGTGGCGCAGCCACTGCGTCCAGAGTCACGCGGCGCAAGTCAACGTAATAATCCGCCTCAATGCCTGAAGACAAAATTACTTTTCCGTGGACGACGGCCTTTTTATTTATCTCTTCTTTTAGAGCTTC
Organism: Candidatus Paceibacterota bacterium; assembly: GCA_035530615.1. Taxonomy (NCBI): domain Bacteria; kingdom Bacillati; phylum Minisyncoccota; species Minisyncoccota bacterium. Next base: position 108,278 of record DATKUL010000003.1, on the reverse strand, counting down.
GCGTGAATTCATAATGAAATCCTACCGAGTGGTCGGGCTCTTTCTAATCTTGTCCTAATCTTGTTTGTAAATCACCAGCGGAGTTGAAACTCTCCGCGCCAGCGTCTTAGGCGGATTCGCTTCCAGGAGGGCATCAACTTCAACTCGAAGCTTTGCCACTTCAAGTGCCATATTTGCCATAGCCGATTCAAGTTCGATAATCCTTTTGATGCCAGCGTGATTAATTCCTTCCCCGATGAGGCGTTGCACATTGCGAAGCAGGGCAATGTCGCGCAATGAATATCTGCGGCCTCTGCCACTTGCGCGGCCCGGTGAAACCAGACCAAGTCGATCATATTGACGCAAGGTCTGCGGGTGTAGCCCGGAAAGTTGAGATGCGATGGATATGACGTAGACGGCAGCTGCATCATCATCTTCTGGATTCTTCAATTCTTCGCTCATGCTTTTGCCTCTGACTTGAATTCGGCGCGAACATCCTCATCTGCGCTCTCGCGGGCGAAGTCCTCTAGCGCTTTCTGCGCCTTTGAATTAAGACGCCGGGGAATTTGAACATCGACCTGAACCAACAAGTCCCCAACTCCATTAGCGGTTTTTACTCCGCGGCCCTTGACTCGAAGAACTCGACCATTGGGTGTTCCAGGCGCAATCCGAACCGTTACTTCTTCCCCCGAAAGCGTTGGAACTTTGATATCCGCCCCAAGAGCGACTTCCGTGAAAGTGACTGGAAGCGTCATATGAAGATTCTCGCCTTTGTGGGAGAAGATCGGATGGGGTCGAACTTTGAGATGAATAAAGAGGTCCCCTGGACCCGCCTCGCCTGGCGCGCCCTTGCCCTTGATTCGGATCTTTCCCTCATTTTTCACCCCTGGCGGTACCCGGACAGTGATATTGGCGGGCGCGCCACCGTCACTGGAAAGGCGGAGTTCTAGGTTTGTTCCAAAAATCGATTCTCGAAAAGAGATGGTGGACTCCGTCTGGAGATCGGCACCCCGCCGCGGACCTCGGCGTCCCCCAAAAAGATTGGCGAATATATCTTGGGGTGAGCCCTCGTTGAACAAATCTGTGTAGTCGCGACTACCTCCGAATCCGCCACCAGGTCCAGCCGGTTGAGATCGAAAGCCGCCGCGTTCGAATAACGAACGGGCTTCGTCGTATTCAGCGCGAGATTTTTCATCCGACAAGATCTCATAGGCCTCGGAGACGGCCTTGAACTCTTCTTCAAGTTTCTTGTTTCCGGTGTTTTTATCTGGGTGCAATTTGTGAGCAAGCAGGCGGTACTGCTTTCTAATGTCCTTGCTCGTCGCATCCTTTGCAACGCCAAGGATCTTATAGAAGTCTTTCTCGTAAAGATCTTTGGCGGCCAAGGTTTACTCCGGATCTGTTACGGCGACTCTAGCAGGGCGAAGAATACGGTTCTTGTACTTGTAACCCGGTTGCAGAATTGCCGTCGCAGTTGTTTCACTAACTTCCGATGATGTTGTGTGGGAGAGCGCTTCGTGAATTTGTGGATCGAAAGTTGTCCCGACTTCCCCAAATTGCTCAAGTCCTATCTTTGTCGTGACGCCGACCAATCGATCGGCGACTGCTTTAAAGCCACCGCTCAGTTCGCCGTGCTCCTTGGCTCGATCGAGATCGTCCAAGACTGGAAGAAGTTCGGCGAGCACTGCCCCAACGGCCAACTCATGCGAGAGTGAACGATCTCGCTCAACGCGTTTACGATAATTTATGTACTCAGCTTGAAGCCGCTGCAGATCTCCAGTGAGGACGGCGAGATCGCTCTCCACCGCCTCACTTTGAAGATCCTCTATAACTTCATCAGCCAGAGATTCATTCTCTGTTGACATTATTCTTCGACAATCTCTGCGTCTTCCACGCCTTCTTCTCCACCTTCAGTGGCTGAAGTCTGCGCAGTTGCGGCGTAGAGAGCAGAACCAAGTGCCTGGCTCAAGGTTGAGACCTTCTCGGTTGCGCTCTTGATCATCTCGAAGTTGGCACCGCCAAGCGCGGTTTTGAGTTCAGCGAGCGCTTCCTCAGTTTCAGCCTTCTTGGCAGCGGCTTCACCTTCGTTGAGCTTCTCGCCATTTTCTGCCAAGAACTTCTCGGTCTGGTAAAGAAGTGAGTCGCCGGTATTGCGAATTTCGGCTTCTTCTTTACGTTGGCGATCCTCTTCGGCGTGCGCCTCAGCATCTTTCATCATGCGGTCAATTTCGTCCTTGGAAAGTGCGGAGCCGCCAGTGATAGTCATCCTCTGCTCTTTACCAGTGCCGAGATCCTTCGCTGAAACGTGCACAATTCCGTTGGCATCGATATCGAAAGTTACTTCGATCTGTGGCACGCCACGTGGTGCCGGAGGAAGACCGGTGAGTTCGAACATTCCCAACTTCTTGTTGTACGCAGCCATTTCGCGCTCACCTTGGTAAGCCTGAATTTGCACTGCAGGTTGGTTGTCATCAGCGGTAGTGAAAATCTCACTTCGCTTTGTTGGGATAGTCGTGTTTCGTTCGATCAATCGAGTCATTACCCCACCCTTGGTTTCAATGCCAAGGGAAAGAGGTGTGACATCCAGAAGAAGTACATCTTTCACTTCACCCTTAAGTACGCCTGCTTGTAGCGACGCCCCGACTGCAACAACCTCATCTGGGTTGACGCCCTTGTTTGGTTCGCGACCGCCTGTGAGATCTCGAACAAGATCCACAACTGCTGGCATACGTGTTGATCCACCCACGAGAACAACATGGTGAATATCAGAGACCGGAATTCCCGCGTCCTTGAGTACGGATTGGAAAGGCTTCTTGCAGCGGTCGAGCAAGTCTGCCGTGAGTGCCTGGAACTGCGCGCGCGTGATGGTCTCATCTAGGAAGAGTGGATTCTTCTCTGCATCAACGGTGATGTAAGGCAAGTTGATGGATGCTTGCTGCGAAGAAGAGAGCTCGATCTTTGCCTTCTCTGCTGCTTCACGAATTCGCTGCATCGCCATCTTGTCTTTAGTGAGGTCGATACCGTTCTTCGATCCAAAAGTCTTTACGAGATAGTCGACAAGTGCTTGATCCCAATCGTCTCCACCTAAGTGGTTATCGCCGTTGGTTGCTTTAACTTCTACAACACCGCCGCCAATTTCAAGAAGAGAGACATCGAATGTTCCACCACCAAGGTCGAAGACGAGAATGGTGTTCTCTTCATCTGCCTTATCTAGACCGTAGGCAAGGGCCGCGGCTGTAGGCTCGTTGATAATGCGCAAGACATTAAGACCGGCGATTTCACCAGCTTCCTTTGTCGCCTGACGTTGCGCGTCATTGAAGTAGGCCGGCACGGTAATGACCGCATCGGTCACTGTCTCTCCTAAGTAGGACTCCGCATCGCGCTTCAACTTCTGAAGCACGCGTGCGCTGATCTCCTGTGGCGTGTACTTTTTGCCATCAATATCAATGCTCCAGGAAGTACCCATGTGTCGCTTTACTGAACGGATGGTCCGCTCCACATTGGTGACCGACTGACGCTTGGCCACCTCACCGACGAGAACTTCCCCGTTTTTCGCAAAAGCCACAATTGAGGGGGTAGTACGTGCGCCCTCAGCGTTAGCGATCACGGTTGGTTCGCCGCCCTCTAGGACCGACACGCAACTATTGGTGGTACCGAGGTCGATTCCAACTGCTCTAGCCATCTTTATTACTCCTTTTTCCCATATTTCTGGGCCCCTCTAGGAACCAGAGGAACCATGAGTTAATTCTCAACCTTGCGTCGAGTTTTGTCAAAAGATTGAGTCGCTCCGACTCAAGGCTGGATTCCTTTGAACTGGAGAGCGAGGCAGCGGATGACCTCGGTTTCATTCAGAGGTCTTGTAGAGTGCAATCTGGCTCAAAAGTAGCATCCACCATTCTGGGAAATTATCTAGGGAGACCATGGCAACCCCCTCAAAGAAGTTATCGCGGGGCATCACAAATGGGTACCTGAGCGCTCGGGGACTGGCCGCTGGCTTGGCGATGGTTTTCGCCCTCGTCTACAGCACCAACCTGGGGGTTGAAAGAAGATCACTCGTCGCCTTCATTATGGCGACCACAATGGTCGTTTCGGTGATTCTAACTTCAGGGGTGAGCCTAGCTTTTCGAAGGTCTGTTCCCACTGCAGAAAATAAGCTCACACTCAACTCGTATCTTTATTTGACCACATTTCTCTCAATTCTTGCCTCCGGTCTCACCTTAATATTCGTCTTGATTTATTCAAAAACGAAGACAGAAATTCCCAAAACCTTACTTCTCATCACGGTCATCTATGCGTTCTTCGCCTGTTTAGATTTTTGCTATCACCAAGCATTAATAGCCTTCAACTTATTCAAATTAGCAGCAATTCTGGACGTGCTAACTATTAGCATCCAGATATTAATCTATTCCATGCTCTTCTTGGTAAACCAGGTGAGCATAGCCGTGTCGCTTTTTACCGCACTAATCATTTCCTACATAACCTCAACTACCGCAGCGCTCTTGCTTTTGATTAGCATAAAGGACTCTTCGATTAAGCTTGATTTTCAGGCGATACGTTTCCTCATAAATTCAAGCAAGAATTACCACCTGTTTGGGATCGCCAATGGGTTCGCCGACCGAATCGACCGAATCATAATCGCCTGGTTTCTACCATTAGGGATCCTTGGTAAGTACGCAGTCGGAACCAGCTTGATTTCATTTTTGCGGTTTTTACCTGAAGCCGCGAGTCGACTAATCGTCGGTGGTAATTCGATCCCAACTTTTGGCGCGATCAATCGAACTTTTCTTCGCAGACTGTTTGCGGTTTCAGGTTTGGCTTTAATCGGTTCGGCATTGTCACAAATTTTCGTAAATTTATTCTTCGGGGATGCTTGGAAACTACCATCCCTTGTCCTACTTCTGTTTGCTGCACAGGAAATCGCACGAGGCTACTACCAGATAGTCATTTCCAAATTGATTTCAGACGGCTCCGAGCGCCAGGTGAGAAATCTATCCCTCGCACTGATCTTTTCAAGTTTCATCCTCCCGATCATTGGATCAAAAATCATGGGAATTTACGGAGTGCCCTTAGGCATCGGCATAAGTTACGTGGTTTTGAACGTGTATCTGAAAGCAACCTTGCTTAGGCCCACGAAAAAATGAGTCCAAAAGTATCAATAATAATTCCCGTTTATAACAAGTCTCAATGGATAGAAGAGACGTTGAATTCAGTTGCAAATCAATCGTATAAGGATTGGGAGTGCATCATCATTGATGATGGGTCTACCGACGAAAGCCATAAGGTAATACATAAATTCATTGAGGTAAACCCTGGAAACTGGCACCTCATTACTCAAAGCAATAGCGGACAGTGCGTCGCCCGAAACCGCGGTATCGAAAAATCCGAAGGTGAATACATTGCTTTCTTAGATGGGGATGACACCTGGGCTGAAAACAAACTCGACGTCCAAGTCAAGCTATTGGACGCAAATAGCGATTCTTCCTTGGTGATCTGTCCTTATCGAATCTATAAGCAAGGCGAGAGCCAAGAGAAGGGTCGGCTAGTTCTTCACGTGAACAATCGAAAGATGTTGACAAATTGGCTTAATTTGCGGGGATTCGGTGCTGGTACGGAATCTACCGGGATGGCGCGCAGGAACTTCTTGCTCTCACTTGGGGGTTTCGACACCCAGCTCTCAACTTCTGCCGGGCTGGATCTCACTTTGAGACTAGAAGCGCTTGGAAAGATTCTTACTGCGAAAGACACCTACATGAAATACCGTATTTATACTGGTCAATGGCACGCGAATCTTGAAATGCTCTCCTCGGATTTAGAATACCTCCGACAAAAACACGGCAAGGCGAGTCGTATTCTTGGTACTCACATGGATGACAAACACGATGCTTATATTTTTTTGCAAGACTTAAGGCAAAATTTCTCAAAGGAAAAACTCTTTGCGATTAGTCGTCGCCCACGATCCTTCTTTTACTTGATGATTCTCGCTCTTTGCATCCTACGAAGAAATTCAGTAGCTCGGATGCGAGCATTCTTTCCTACTCTTCTCACTCAAATACCTAAGTATTACCTCAAAGACCTATTTTCCTGAGACTTCTGAAAATTCGAATACTGCGCATCTTGGCTATCCCGATACTCCCAAAAAGTTGATACCGACTTCGAATCCTTAAATTCATATCAATACGGGGATAGATGCGAGATAATTCCTTCGTGGTTATAGCGGATTTGCCAGAAAAGATATATGAATATCCGGCACGTTCAATCGATTGAATCGCCAGGTCAGAAGTTACTCCGTGAGGGGATGCGAAGAATCGACCATCCCACGTGTAGTTCTGCAGTTTTGATCGACCTGCGGCAATTTCGATATCGAGTTCATCTATGCCCAAGCTGTTTATATACCAATGATTGTTAAGATGATCGCCAATGGTTATTAGAGGATTCTGTGACAAGAGCTCGAGTTCTTCCCCATTGATGTAGGGTCCTTGATACTGCCTGACTTCTTCAATTTCCTTGACCGAGAGATGTGCCAACGATTCCTTTAGAAATTGAGGATTTGAATCCGCCCAGTGCAGGGGATTTTGATCTCGTTTTGCCATGTACATTGTCATAGCGGACGAATTTATATCCCCTTGTATTGTTGCAATGTTAACAAAGCAGACGGCAGGTATTTGGTAATGCTCCAGAATAGGCACAGCATTCGATAACACTCCACTGTATCCGTCGTCAAAGGTAATCAAACATCCCTGCTGCGGCATTGCTCCTCTCCCGTCGCCGGGGTTTAGGAGTGGAAAACTCTCCTTAATCCATCCCATCTGCTTCTTAAACAGTTCCACATCTGAATAGGTGTTGGTTTCTCTCGCGTGAAGACGAGGATTGTCGTTTACCTCATGAAATACAAAGACAGTCATTCCTTGATGTAGAAACGGCTTACCGGAAAGAACATAAACAAATCCGACTGCAGTACGAGTTAGATTGATCAACCTCTCCCTGATGGCAAATTGCATGATCAGATAGCCAACAAATAGGTCTGCTTTATGAAATTAACCATTGTCACTCCATCCAATCCTAAAGTCGGCAAACTCACGAATAACTTCGCCATCTTCCACATTCAAAGTTTTTATAATGAGTGAGACTTGGTTCCAACTAAAAAATCCAAACCGACCCCACTCAAATGACGAATACCTAGTGCTTTCCGCCCAGAGAGAAATCAGTTGAACAATCTTAAATTTAGACGAAAGAATGGCCACATATTTAGGTAGATTCTTTTCCATAGACCGATCGGGAATAATCCAATCCGAAACAACAAGTGTTTCCCTCCCCGATTGTCGAACGAGCACAACACAAATAATCCAACCAACAGTTCTATCGCGTACCTGAATTTTAAAGTACTGATACCTATAGTTGGGATGCGAGGCGTATCTGTACTTGAAAAATGCTAGGTTTTGATCCATGCAAATTGAACCAGGCTCCAATATATCTTGTGGGGTATTTTGAAGAATTGCCTCTAGACCGAGCGCGAATGATTCAAATCCATCTTCTTCAATCTTGATATTTCGTCCGGAAATCAATAGATTTATTTTTCGCAACACTTTGAGAAGAAAAGTTGCGAGTGAAACCACTAGACTTTTTCGTGACCCCATTTTGAATTTTTGTGTGGGCGAACTCCAAGACTTCACCCTCCCCCAACCAATTTCTTGAAATTTAAGTCTATTGAGGTATGGAGGTCTCGAATTCTCATTTGGAGTTCCGAAGACGTAATGAATTCCCGAAGCTTGTGCTCGATCTAAAGTCTCCGTCACTAGACGCCCAAAGATGCTCTTATTTAAATAGTCATTTGGACCAGCGGTACCTGGATAGAGGGAAGCACAAGTGCCTTTTCTTCGAAAGTCCGGATGGGTGAAGGTGTCTCCGATCTCTATGGCGGTAACTAATCTCTTTCCTTTAAGGACTCTCTGACGGGTCCCAGAGGTTGTACCGATCACTTTTCCGTCATGTATGGCGATGGTCAAGAAACCGCTCCCCGAGGGATTCCCACTTCCAAGCTTCCATTGAAATATTCGTGGGGAACATTCGGGGTAGAAAACGCCAGGAAAATACTCATTGAAGAAACGTGAAACAAGTTGGAGATCCGATTCGTCCAGGTCATCGCAGACTTTGATTTCCCACTCACTATTTTCATCCTTCATATCGAGAGGATACTTGACTGGGCCGTGACTCATTCGAAAGGGTGAAACTGATGTCAGCGCCTAACCAGGCAGCTTCCCTCAGCCCGGCAGGTGACCGATCAATTCGACGGTACGTTTTCATTGCACTCCCATCACTCCGAAATTGGAACTGAATCTATAACTCCCCCGAACTTGTGAGAACTGCCCCTCGCGAAAAGTGACATTCTTTCAAAAGCGCGGATACCCTCATCCCTATGTCATATTGGTTGAATCTGATCCTGCCGCTCATCTCCTACGGGATAACTCTTTTTGCGCTCATATTGCTCTACGTCAACGGGAAAAAGCTCCTTGCTATTTACAGAGGTGGGCAACCCGACCCAACACGAAGTGAGAATCGATCTTCGCGAATGGGGCATATGTTGGGCGAAATCCTGGGGCATACAAAGATGCTCAATTTCACCGGAACCGGCATTGCCCACTGGGTTGTCATGGTTGGATTCGTCGCCCTTTTTGGAACATTGATTACCGCTTATGGACAAGTTTTAGATCCAACTTTCGCGCTACCTTTCATTGGCCATTTTGTCCCCTATGAATACTTCACAGAACTCATCACCGTCCTCACCGGTCTGGGAATTCTGGGACTGATTTTCATCCGCCAGTACACCCGCATTTTCCAAAAGGGAAGGCGGTCGAGATTCTTTGGATCTGGATCACTCAAGGCGTACTACGTTGAGGCGACCATTGTTGCGATCGCCATTTGCGTAGGTGTTTTGCGTGGACTTGAAGGCGCGTTATCAAGTGACACTGCGTGGAGCTGGCACTATCCATTCTCATGGTGGATCGTTGAATTATTTAAGGACCTTCCACTTCACACTATTGAAACTTCCATCCAGGTAGTCGCAGCCGTGAAGATCGTCGTTTCGATGTTCTGGTTCATCGTTATCGCGTTGAATCTAACGATGGGCGTTGCGTGGCACCGCTTCCTGGCGTTCTTCAATGTTTACTACAAACGCCACAGCGATGGGACATCATCCCTCGGTGAACTCCCAGAGATGTTGTCGCACGGTCGACCCATTGATTTTGAAGATCCTTCTGAGAACGATGTATTTGGACTCGGTACTAGAGCAGACATTTCCTGGAAGGGCCTGCTCGACATGACGACCTGCACCGAGTGCGGGCGGTGCCAGTCGCAATGTCCAGCCTGGCATACCGAAAAACCACTCTCACCAAAACTTCTCATTATGGCAATGCGAGATCACGCCATGGCCAAGGTGGTTGAAAGTGAATCTCTAGTTGGAGAATTGGCCCCAATTTCCTATGACGTTCTATGGTCATGTACTACTTGTGGTGCGTGCGTAAACGAGTGTCCGGTAGATATCGAGCATATTGATCACATTGTTAATATGCGCCGTTTTCAAGTACTCGTCGAATCTCAATTCCCATCCGAACTTGGCGGCACATTTCGCAATTTGGAGAATGCCGGAAATCCATGGGGAGCTAATAGAAGCGATCGGGAAGGTTGGATTGCCGAATGCAACTTCCCGGTACGCGTTGTTGAAGGCCAACTCCCCGATGATGTCGAATATTTGTTCTGGGTCGGTTGCGCCGGCGCATATGAAGAACGCGCCAAAAAAACCACAAAGGCTGTCGCCGAGCTTCTGTACATGTCGGGCGTGAGTTTTGCGGTTCTTGGAAAGAAAGAAACTTGTACGGGAGATCCTGCTCGACGAGCCGGAAATGAATTCCTTTACCAAATTCTGGCAAAAGAAAACATCGAGACCTTCAAAGAAGTATTTGCTAATCGAGCCGATAAAGGCACAAAAAAAATAGTTGTCACCTGCCCCCATTGCTTCACCACAATTGGCCGCGACTACGCACAGAGCGGTTTCGAATTGGTGATGGTTCACCACACCCAACTTCTCAATCAATTGGTAAGAGAAGGCCGGCTTATTCCGGTGAACAAGAGCGCGAAGAAATTGACCTACCACGACCCTTGTTATCTTGGTCGGCACAATCAAATTTATGAAGCTCCCCGAGAACTTCTTGAAGCCACTGGTGTTGAAATTACGGAAATGCCCCGAAATCGCGAGCGCTCATTCTGCTGTGGTGGCGGTGGTGGGCGGATGTGGATGGAAGAGAACCTCGGCACCCGCATTAACCTCAACCGCGTGGATGAAGCAATCGCCACCGGCGCGGAGGAAGTCGCAGTCGCCTGCCCGTTCTGTCGCGTCATGGTCAGCGATGGAGTGAGTGGGCGTGAGAGTGATGTCGAAGTCCTCGATGTCGCTCAAGCGTTGCTCCGCTCCGTAAAGCCTCACTAATCCAGAGGCTGCTGACGGAATATTCTCAGATAATCCCCAGATTCACAGGGCATTATCAGCCTCAGAGGTGATGACTATGACGACTCTCAAGGAGCGATCAGTGCAGCAAGACGTGAAAGAAGTGACAACCCATCGGATCTTGGTCGTTGATGACGAGTCCAGCATCAGCGACCTGATTTCCACCAGTCTGCGTTTCGTCGGTTTCGATGTCCGGACTGCGGCCAATGGTGCCCAGGCACTGCAGGTTGCTGAGGAGTTCCAACCTCATGCCATTGTCCTTGATGTGATGTTGCCCGACCTTGATGGGTTTGAGGTCTGTCGCCAGTTGCGCAGCGAAGGTCACACCGTGGGCGTTCTATTTCTCACCGCGAAAGATGGAATGGAAGACAAAGTCGCCGGTCTCACAATTGGTGGCGATGACTACATGACAAAGCCCTTCAGTTTAGAAGAGTTGGTTGCACGTCTGCGAGCACTTCTCCGACGCACAGGCGCGATCGAATCACTTCCGGACGACGAGAAAATCCGCTTTGCCGACCTTGAGTTGGACGAAGCTACTCACGAAGTCCGTCGCGCCGGGCAGTTGATTGATCTCTCCCCAACCGAGTTCCTCCTCCTGCGTTATCTTTTAATTAACGCAGACCGAGTTGTATCCAAGGCACAGATTCTTGACCATGTATGGCAGTACGACTTCCGAGGAGACGCGGGAATTGTGGAGACTTATGTTTCCTACCTTCGTAAGAAGATTGACATCTTCGACCCACCGCTAATTCATACTGTTCGAGGTGTTGGTTACAGACTGCGTATGCCTCCTAAGTCTTAATAGCATAATTCTTCTAGACTGCAGCCACCATGGACTCTCCCTTTCGCAAGGTTTCCAACCCGCTGAGTTTGTGGAGTCTTCGTAATCGTCTCATTGTGGGTGTCGTAGCTCTTTCCGCTTTAGGTTTTATCGCATCCGACGTCGCAGCGCGCAGTGCCCTTCATTCGTACCTCATAGATCAAGTTGATGCGCAACTCACCAGTGTTGCCGGTGGGTCAACTCTTCGTTTGGATCGCGCCGGAATTGCGCCTGATGAGAACTATCCGATGATGATGGATTCCGAGTCAGATAATGACTCGACCCCTCTGAAGAATCAAGCTGGCACAGGGACCATGCAACCACTACGGCAGGTTCCAACCGCCATGTCCGTCACGCTGCTTAATCCAGAGGGGAAAGTAGTGGGTGTCGTTGGTGGTGACCTCAATACACAGGCAATTACAAATTTCATTGAAGGATTGACCCCCGCCAAGGTGATAAGCCATAAAAATAAGCCTTTCACGCTGGATATACCCGGTGGCGAGTTCCGAGTTTTAGCACGAGTTCTTCCTTCGGCCCTAGGTAGTGTCGTTGTTGCACAGTCATTGGACAATATTGATCAGACCCTGCATCGACTTGAAGTCCTCTTCATATTTGTCGGACTCATCGCGCTCCTCCTTATCGCCCTCGCATCACGAAAAGTGATTTCGATTGGACTGAAGCCCTTGGAGGCAGTCGAAGCAACTGCAGAATCTATTGCAGCGGGCGATCTGTCTGCGCGTCTTCCAGATGCTAAACCAGACACAGAAGTAGGGCGACTTGTTGAATCGCTCAACCAGATGCTGGCGCGAATTGAAGAGTCATTCGCAGCGCGTAGCGCTAGCGAAAATCGTCTTCGTAGATTCGTAGCCGATGCGAGTCACGAACTGCGCACACCTCTCACCGCCATCCGAGGATTCGCAGAATTGCATCGCCAAGGAGCAGTTAAGGGCGAAGAGCAGACGAAAGAGTTAATTGGTCGCATCGAGAAAGAGTCTCTTCGAATGGGGTCTCTCGTTGAAGATCTCTTACTCCTTGCTCGGCTTGACCAATCGCGAGATTTAAAGAAAGAGCCAGTTAATTTAATTGAGACAGTTAATGATGCTGTGGCATCCGCGCGCGCCGCTGGGCCAGGACACCCGATTACAGTAAATGTTCCAGATGATGAGTTCTACATCCTTGGCGATCCTGATCGAATCCACCAAGTAGTCGCAAACTTGCTGGCCAACGCGCGCACGCATACTGAGGTCGGCACTCCAATTGAAGTCTCTGTTTCGCAATCCAATGAAGGTGCGACGGTTTCTGTGGCAGACAAGGGGCCTGGATTGAGTTCTGAAGATCAGGAGAGAATTTTCGAACGGTTCTTCCGTGCAGATCCATCACGAGCTCGCGCGCGTGAAGAAGGAAGCGGGCTTGGGCTCTCCATTGTCGATGCCGTGATGCGAGCGCATAGAGGAAAAGCAAGTGTCACCTCTGCCCTGGGAGAAGGAGCAACCTTCACTCTCGTATTTCCGTTGGAGAATACTGAAGATTCAACAGACTAAAGGTTGATCTGTATCTCTTTTTATGTAGCAGGTCCCAAACTCTCCATCGCTCGCAATGCAGCAATTCGCTCCTCAATGGGAGGGTGAGTTGCGAATAAGCGTGAAACTGACTTGGCATCAAGTGGCGACTCAATCCAGATATGGGCAACTGCGGTTGAGCGCTGGCGTACGACCGTGGAATCTGCCGCAAGTACTTCAAGGGCCGAACGCAGACCTGCGGGATTACGAGTAAAAGCCACCGCAGTTGCATCAGCCAAGGCTTCCCTGCGGCGCGAAACAGCCGACTTGAGAAGTACTGCGGCGATCGGCGCCAAAATAATAATGATGAGCGAGACGATAAGCGCCAACGGATTGGAGTTGTGATCTCGGCTATCTCGTCGCCCACCTCCAAACCACATCATCCTTGTCAGAAAATCGCTCAGAAGTGCGATGGCTCCTGCCGTCGTTGCAGCTACAGCGGAAACCAGCGTGTCACGATTTCCAACGTGGGACATTTCGTGGGCAACAACTCCCTGTAATTGATCTCGATCCATCACGGCAAGAATCCCCGTGGTAAATGCAATCACCGCATGTTCGGGATTGCGTCCTGTGGCAAAAGCGTTTGGAGCGCTATCCTCAACAATCGCGACTTTGGGCATCGGCAATCCACTCGCAATTGTTACCTCATGAATTAAATTGAACAAATTTGGATTATCGCTCTGTTGAATTTGGCGAGCGCCAGTCATTCGCAAAACTATGGAATCAGAGGAGTAGTAAGAGCCCCAGACAGAAATCAACGCAATTCCTACAGCGATCGGAACAATAGCGGTCGTACTCTTACCGAAATACGTAAGTGCAGAATAAACGATGAGCCAGACGAGTACTCCCATCCCTGCTAGGAGAAGATAGGTTTTACGCTGATTCGCGCTTTGAGACGCGCGAAAAGATACTCCCGCCATTGAGTTCGCTCTAGAACTTTACGTTTGGCGCTTGGCGAGATTGAGGATCTTCCACAACATAAAACTCTCGCTCGGTGACCTTGGCCATCCCAGCAAAGAATGATGTGGGGATGGTTTTTACGGCAGAATTCAAGGAACGCACGTTGTCGTTGTAATACTGGCGAGCGAAAGAGACCTTATTTTCAGTGGTCGAAAGTTCTTCTTGTAAAGCCAGGAAATTTGCTGATGCTTTGAGATCTGGGTACGCCTCAGCGACAGCGAGCAAGCCACGCAGCGCTTGAGTGAGCATCCCATCAGCGGCAGCCACATCAGCAACGGTCGTGGCGGTTGTTGCCTTTGCTCGTGCGGCAATAACTTTCTCAAAGGTTTCGCGCTCATGCGCGGCATATCCTTTTACGGTCTCAACCAGATTTGGAATCAGGTCAGAGCGTCGTTTGAGTTGAACCTCAATCTGAGAGAACGCTTCATTAACGTTGATATTGAGTCTGACCAGCCGGTTGTAAATCGAAACGACAAAGAGGACAAGTAGCGCAAGAACAATAAGGACAATTACTGTGGTATTCATGCTTTTAATCCTATCTATTCCACTTGAGTCTGGTGGAAATTCATCCAAGAACGACTAGGCGTAGGACCACGCTGACCTTGGTATCTCGAACCGTAGAGTGCGGAGCCGTATGGATGCTCGGCAGGCGATGTGAGTTTGATAAGACAGAGTTGGCCAATTTTCATGCCCGGGAAAAGCTTGACTGGCAGGTTTGCCACATTGGAAAGTTCGAGAGTGATGTGCCCTGAGAAACCTGGGTCGATGAAACCCGCCGTTGAATGAGTAAGTAATCCCAGGCGGCCAAGGGAGGATTTTCCTTCAAGCCGCCCGGCTATATCGTCGGGAAGGGTAATCACTTCATAGGTGCTGGCCAGAACGAACTCGCCGGGGTGCAAAATGAAATATTCATTCGGGGCGACCGCCACTTCGCGAGTCAGTTCGCTCTGCTCAACGGATGGATCGATGACCGAGTATTTATGATTTTCGAAGACACGGAAAAAACGATCGAGGCGGACGTCAATACTGGAGGGTTGGATCATCCCAACGTCGAATGGCTCCACTCGAACCCGGTTTTCCTGGATTTGAGCGCGTATATCTCGGTCACTTAGCAACATGGTTGGCGACTTTACCTCTCTTGCCTATGCTTTCCTAGTAGAACCATACGCGGGCGTAGTGAAATGGCATCACGTCAGCTTCCCAAGCTGACAGCGCGGGTTCGATTCCCGTCGCCCGCTCCAAAGGGGTTTCCCCGAAAAGATGGGCCACCTCTCCTGAAGAGCTACACGACTTCTCGAAGCAAGTCTTGAGCCTCCACGAGGCGAATACGCGAGTTCTCCTCGGCTGATTTCATTACGCTTTGGCTGAAACCCGCTCGGCTCGTAACCACTATCTCGCAGCTCTCAGCCGAGCGAAAGCCGGCGTCAGTAAGTGCGGGAAGTTTGAATTGAATCAAGTCGTTGATGACATCATGCGAAAGTTGGCCATTTGTCCATTTAGCTTCGCCCACCAAAATCACTTTCTTGGCCGCAATTCCAACGGCGTCAATCTCTTCCGTTGATCTGGTTTTCGCAACTCGGTGAACGTTTGCTGTGTTACCCCACCACCAACTAACTTGTCGGGCTGATGGATACTGCTGCCTTATCCATCTTTGAAAAACATGCTCAAACTCAACAGATGCGTGGTCTGCCAAATTTGGCTTAATAAATGTGTCCACGTAGGAAACTGGGTTGACACCACCCTCAAGGTCCGCACAGTATGGAGCTATGAATCTGAACCAAAAACGAACAAAACCATCAATACATTCGTACTGGGTTGCCCTTCCGCTCGGATCCGCTCCAACTGGGTGTTTGCGCTTCAGCAACCTCATAGCTTCAAGCTTGTCAAAGTAATGTGTCAGTGCGCCACCATCTTTTCCAATTGCGTTGGCTATTGAACCTCGATCCTTTGCATTATTAGCAAGCTCAGAAAGGATTGCGAAATAAACAGAGGTCTCTTTAAGTTCTGCGGCGAGCAATGAGGGGACTTCCCCGAAGAGGGGTGCGTTAGGGTCCACAATTGCACCCGCCAACAAAGGTCCGAGGTCGCCCTTTCCGAGCAGAGCGAGATATCGTGGCATCCCACCGGTTATGGAATACCGCGTGAAGTGGTCGATGATGTCGCTACCCTCAAAGTAGTCCCTAGATTCTGCAAATGTTAACGGGACCAACTCCAGAGGCAGCAACCTTCCATGAAGTGGGCTATCTTCTGATTGCAACGCTTCCATCTGTGAAATTGCAGACCCACAAAGAATGAGTTTGATCCGAGATTTGTCCCGGTAATTCTCCATCACAGCCTGAATTGAAGACAGCGCAGACTGCCGATCGGAATCTGTATTGCCCAGCAGATTTGGAAACTCGTCGATAACTACGAGAGTCTTTTCGTTTTTAGCAACCTCGTAGATAACTCGAAACAGCGTAGAGATATCTCTTATGTCTGGTCTGGCAACCATATGCGGCTCAAGTTGGTCAGCGAGTCGCGAAAACTGCAGGGTGGGCAAGGTGTTCTCGGCTACCAGGACAATGGCTGGCTTCCCGTGAGCAAATTTACGGAACAACCAACTCTTTCCCACTCGACGGCGACCAAAGAGGTTAAATGGTTGGACATCGGCGCTATCCCACCAATCTTCAAGGCGCCTCAATACAGAGACCCTGCCAAGAAACTGAGGTTCAGCTTCCCAGTTGTAGATTTCTATCGACATTTCCCAGACCCCGTTTCTTGGCTTCCCGACTTCACTTCCGATAGTCAGTTTGTGACGACTTCCCACAAGGGTTTATTTTAGCAAAGTTTAACTTAGCATAGTTTAGACTTTGCTAAGATAAACCCTTGTCAGAGATCAGATTGGGAGCAATAGAGTGAAGGTAAAAACCACAAATCATTAGCAAAGTTTAACTTAGCATAATTTAGACTTTGCTAATATAGCGGATCCCCTACCTCTGGCGATTTCGGCCGAACCCGGCTCTAGAACACCATCATCTGTAATGGTCTCATCTGTAATGGTCTCACTAGCAGTACAAAGGTCAAGTAGTGGACATCTGTTGGATGGGCGGGATTCCTAGAAATTCGCTCGAAATCTACGCGATCTTTGTCTAAGAGCTTTTCCAAGGCGTTTCATTCAAGCACCCAGCGTGGGCTTGCCATCCAAAAGGTTCTGGGTGGACCTGCCAATATCCGTGTCTAGGTCTCTGTAGGCACGTGAATCTGGCTTTTGAGTCACCGCGACTGAACGCACAATTTCAAGTGTGTCGTTCACGATTTTCCGAGATTCTTTCAGACCCCAGGAAACCGCTTCCGCAACAATGTCGGCCACGGTAATTTGAGCATGGAAGTACTTTCCGTTAACCGCTAATGCCATCTTTTTGTCTGTATCCGGGTGATGAGTTAACGGCACCGTGTCGTAGGCTGGTTTGGATGGATCATAAATTTGTACAGCCCCGGCGACGTCCCGACCAAAATGGGTCAAGAGTGTTAGTACATCGAATTCGCGCGCCCCAATTGAAATTTCTTAAACGTCGTACTGTCCGTACGGAAATCAAATGACTCTGT
Organism: Candidatus Paceibacterota bacterium; assembly: GCA_035530615.1. Lineage (NCBI taxonomy): Bacteria > Bacillati > Minisyncoccota > Minisyncoccota bacterium. The sequence goes on along the minus strand of DATKUL010000003.1, from coordinate 90,877 downwards.
TCCTGTTTTGACAAGGCAACCTATTGGATGACCATATAACTCAACACTGAGATCAGCCATTAATCAGTCCGAATCCCGATCTATTTCTGCCTTCAAGTGAACACCCGTCTCCCGCATTAGTTCGAACAATCTGCTGGCGTAGATGGTGGGGCGTCCAGCCTCAATTTGCCACATATACGACTGGGAAATCGAGGCTGGCGCGGTTCAACGGCTACTTTTGCCCAGCTAGGAGCACATAAACATAGCCTCCCACAGTGGCATCGACTTTCTGGTAAATATTCGGGCCAGATTGCCCACCACTTGTGACTGCCTTGGCATCTGTTGCACCCATGCTCGAAAGATTGGAGATAAGGAAAAGCCGCGGACCGACCTGGACCGCGTGGACAAAATCCAGAACCCTGGAGTAGTCGCCTGTCACGGAAAATTGCACGGGAATCACAATGAAGTTACTGGAGGTGATTCTCGGATTGGTAGTTATTGAAGTACTTGCTCCCGAGGTCCCACTTTCAGACGTCGGCGCTACTAGCGCTACTGGCGTGTAGGACTTTGCGTCATTAACAGTAATGGAACGAACCGTAACCTTGTTTGAGTTGGCAAGGGAGTTTAACTCAGTGACGAAAGTTGAAATCTCTGCGCTCGTTGGTACGGCAACTTTAAGAACGGACAACTCTTTCCTGAGTGCGTCAATTCCCGCGTAGTCTGCTTTTAACTTTCGTAGAATCGCTTCATTGGCGGCATTTTGGCCAAGGACGGCTGCTCGATTTGCATTGGTGCGGGAGGCATCGGCCAATTGTGGCGCGATTCCCACAAACCAACCCGCGATGATCACGACGACCAATAAGAAAGAGAGTGCAAGAACTCTCAATTTGCTACTTTTCATTTCAATCCCTCCGCATTACCTGCAAAGCGATGGGTGAAGGCATCTTGATTAATGTGCATCGTTATATTCACCGAATATGCACCCGATTCAATCCGTGTCACAGAACCGGGCGAGGCATCGGAATATCCGGGAAGAGAAGTAAGTGCAATGAGCCACGTGGGAACTTTCGGAAGTGTGGGACTTAGAGCCGTGAAACTCAAAGTGGCGATGCGTGAACCTTGCAGTGGCGCAGTCGCCTGCGTGTACGGAGCAAATGGAGTAGCAGAATCAATATTTATGGTTTCGATAGTTACATTAGAAGGAAGGGTGGCCTGCACAGAAGTCAGATAGTTCTGCCAGTCAATCTCCGTAGAAGTTCCGACTTGTTGCGCCGCTTGGATAGTTGCGACCTCATTCTGTGCCTGGGCGACTTCACCATATTTTTGTTGTTCGGCAATCAAATATCTCGTGTTCGCTTCTTCAATTGCCAAGTTTCGATGCGCTTGGAGAGCTTGCGCTCGGACCAAGGCTGTGCAACCAATCATCAACAAAATGATAATGAATATGCTAAAACCAAGTCGGCGACCAATAACTTTACCGCGGCGCTTAAGGCGGACTTCTGCGGGCAGGAAATCAACCCGTGATTCTCCCCCAATGAGAAGTTCCGAATTCTTCTTTTTTAGAATCACGATAGATTCCGCATCGCGAGCCCTAAGGCGACCGAGAGAGATTGGGTATTTCCAATCTGATTCTTATTGGAGCTCTTGCGCGAGAGATTGACCATCGATAATGGATTTGCTGGTGAAACTGGAATCTGCGTCATCGCACGCAGTGCAGTAGCAAATCCCGAAAGTCGTGAACCACCACCGGTAAGAAGTATTTGAGTGACAGGGTTCTGGAAGTGAGTGTTGTTGAAGTAACTCACGGTATTTCGGAGACCACTAAGCAACTCCCCGGTGACTCTTTGGAGAATTTCATTGGCGCGCGGGTCCTCGACGGTGACAATATCGGCCAAGCACTTAGGACATGAACACTGGGACTTGCCTGTTTCAGAATCATCATCTGCAGCGAGCGCAGCACCAACATGTAAAGTTCGCTTGAGTTCCTCGGTTGCGTTGGCATTTATTTCAAGCCCAGCTTTTAGAGCTTGAGTCAGATCATCTCCGCCAGCCGGAATTATTCGGACGAATTGTGGAACACCCTCTCGGACAATAATCATGCTGGTCGTACTACCCCCGACATCGATAATTGCTACCGTTGCCTCCACACCTGACTTACCTATAAGAAGTCGATTGAGGGCAAACGGTATGAGATCGACGTCGACTGGAGTGAGGCCGGCGCGTTCGGCCACTCGAATCGTGCTCAGAATTCCTTCCTTTTCGGCGGCAATCAGCAATCCATTGACCGTAGGACCCTGCTCGTTCATCCCTTCTGAAACTGGATAGAAGTCGAGAATTGAATCCTCCAGAGTCATCTGAAGAAGACTCTGGACTTGGACAGGCAAGGATTCACGAATTTCTCTGAGCGACATCTTTGGGACAGTAAGGTCACGGACGAGAACGTTCTGATTGCCCGTGCCAAGAACTACATCTTTGGTTTTAAAACGCCCCTCGGACCAGAGTTGTTTAAGGGCAGATCCAACAGCAACCGCGTCCAATATTTCCCCACGGCTCACCGCTCCCGGCGGAAGAGCCACTTCGTGAAATCGCAGCAAATTAGGTTTGTTTTTCTTAGCAGCCCTTAGTTCGACCCCGCGCACCGCGGTACTTCCAATGTCCAGACCAACAACGTTCGCAGCCACTCTTTACTCCGCTTCTACTCAAATACCCGGTGAAAGTGAAAAGATCGAAAAGTAACTTTGGACAATCGGCACACCAAAAAAGACACCCAACCACGCGCCCGCCACCATCCAGGGCCCGAATGGAATACCACTCTTTAGATTCGTTTTCTTAAAGAGAATGAGGGCAATAGCAAAGGTTCCGCCTAATACGAAAGCTGCGAAAGCACCGGTAACCAGCACATCCCATCCTAGATAGCCCAGAAAAAGTCCGAGAACTCCGGCAAATTTCACGTCGCCAAACCCCATCCCCTCTGGGTACATCAGCGCCATAGCCAAATAGAGCAACCACATCACCGCTGCTCCGATAATGGCCCTTACTAGAGCGCGCTGGTCCCCATTTATTAGTCCATCGGTAGCAAGAAGAACACCTCCAACAATATAACTTGGAAGGACTATCGCATTGGGAAGTGTGTGGGTTGACAGATCAATCAAGGCAAGGGCAATAGTGATCGCAGCTAAATAAAGAAAGGCAGCCAACAGGAAAAATAAATGCAAGTTTGGGAACTCGAACTTCCATGCGACCAATGCGAAGAGGATTGCCGTGCCGAATTCAACCATTGGATACCGCGGCGAAATTGCGCAATTGCAGGTGCGACACTTGCCACGCAGAAGAAGCCATGAGATCACAGGAATATTGTCATAGCCCTTGATACGTGCACTGCAGTGAGGACATGCGCTTGGTGGTGAAACCACCGATTGTCGAAGCGGAACTCGATAGATCACCACGTTCAAAAAAGAGCCCACCGCTAAACCGAGAATGCCAGCGATTATCACCATTTATCACATCGCCAAGTCTCGAATTGAAGTACGGCCGCCAAGAACTCCAGTACCAGGGGGAGCTAAGAACTGTCCGGTACTGAGATTAACGGTAGGCAAACCAATTGGAATATACTCCAGAACGAAATTAGAGCTCGTCGCCACTGACGACGCATACATCTGCCCACGCCATACATCTCCGGAATTACTCACTTCACATGGCGAGTAGACCATTGCGCCAACATGTGTATTAATCGTCACATTCTGTCCAATAGACGGAGAAGCATTATTGAGACAGGTGGGGAGTCGATCAAGAACAGCATCAGGGATGATGATCCAGAACCGCTTATCGACTCCATCAGAAGACTGAATATTATTTGCACTCATTGTGAAACTGTTTGTAATGATGACGAGATCGCTATGGAGCGATAACGGAATCCCACGCAGATCTGTGTCACTCCCACACGCCCGCGTATCGACGATCATGGGATTTGTGGATGCTTGGGCCGCGTTGAGCGCGTTCTGCAAGTCTGCCGAACTGCACGTCGACATTGTGAGCACCGTGAATGGAGCACCGGTGGAAGTTTTCCAATCAGCCGGGTTATAGGCGAAATCAATCCAGGGCGGCGCAGCGGGGATCACCGGTGTGACAATTCCCGCCTGATTTGTCGTAGTAGTCCCTTGAATTATTCCTGCTGGGGCAGTGACACTCCCCGATGTGACGACCGATCCCCCAACCGATGAATGGTTGGCGAAAGTGGAGGATAAGGCATTTGGACCCGCAACCACATTTCCACCGACTTTTCCGCCGATGTTCACACCACCGGATGAAAATACATTTCCATCAATGGTCGAAGAACTGGAAAGTGTTAACGCGTATTGACCCACTCCAGTACTCGTATTGTCAGTAACCACATTTCCAGTGACTTCTCCTGAAGAAATGCTTATCGCGCCAGATGCCCAAAGATCACCGTTGATTGTGCATCCACTTGTTACCGATAGATCTCCACCACCCAGAATCACATCGCCTTGAATCACTGTTCCGGATGTGCAGGTCACGCTTCCCGAGTAATACTGCACACTTGGTCGCTCCGTTGATGCTTGGGTGATGGTCAAATTATTGATCGTTGGATCGAGTTGAGCATATGCATAGAGTGAAGCACCGGAAGGGGTGATTACGTATGAAGGAGGCGTAGGTGTGTATGGGTAGATAGCCTCGACCATACGTGCATCATTGGAAGAGTTCCCGGCAACTCCATACTGACTCGCCCATCCGGTAGAGACGAGTTTGAGCCGAGCGGCACTGGTCGTTGTCGGACATCCGCTCACCCATGAAGTGTCGACATCGCCAGGTGAGGAGGCCAAGGTGGAGTACGAGATGAGAACAGAGAAGACCGGTGCGGTCGAATTCGTATAAACAGGTTGGCAGACACTCGTCGCTAAACTCGCCGCCGCAAAGTCAATACCCGCTTCGGCAGCGGCTTCGGCCTGCACTCCGGCGCGGGTCGAGGTCGTGTATCCGATCGAATGTAGCGACATCGTCACGCTCGTCACGCCGATAATACTTGCCACGCCCATGACGCCGAGAACGCCAATGAGTGCGCTGCCTCTCTCTCCCGATTTCTGCGCAAAGCAATTCTGGGCACAATAATCCGAGCAAGAAATTCTAGAAGCATGGTGTACTCACAGTTGAAGATTGCGTTGTATAAGTCATTGTCTTGATAAGTACGTACGGATGCGAGCCGGCTTTGACATCAAATTTCAATTCAACCCGACCGCCACTTGGTGCGTTAAAGACTTTGCCGGTTACTGGATCTGACGGTGTAATTCCAGTGCCCAGAACAGTCCAATTTCCTTGCGGACCAGCAGCGGGCAGGCTAATAAGTGAAGCAGGGGTGGTTCTGTGGGTGTAGACGGTGCCGCCATTTGAAGGTGTGTAATACCAGGCTTGACATGAGGCAGCTGTGGAATCTGGATCCAAACCAATCGTCCTGGCCAGCAACAATTGAGTGCCCGTCACCGCATCGCTAATCACCGTTATGGCTGATGCATTCTTGACACCCGCTTGAACAGAGCGGACAACTTGTTGCGCGGTAGTTGATGCCGCCGTAACCGTTTGAGTCATCTCCTGGGTTCGCAGACCGTTGATGAGTAATCCGCCGGCGATCGTCACCACAATGATGGAGAGGGTGCTTGTAATGAGTAACTCCACAAGGGTGAAGCCGCGCTCGCGTGGACTCGTCGCAATTTCCTGACGTTGGTTCATTGCACTCAGGCCGTTCCTACGTAGATGAATGTGACGGCGGATGCAATGGGTGTCGTGACGCCCACTCGTGAGACCTCAACACTCGCACGTACCACACCTGGATACATTGTTGGACAGGTGGTGGGATTCCATTCTGGTTGAAGAGTCACTCCGCGCGGGTCGATAACTGGCGGAAGCGTCACTTGCAAATAGGCAATGATGTCGGCGCAACTCGGAGTTGATACGGATGCGGAACGGACTGCTCGTGCTCCTTCGATCTGTTCATTGACGATCTGGGTAGCCGTGGCGATGGTGGTATTGGCGCTGGTGTCTTTCCAAGAATTCAGAAGCAGCGGAACAAAGGAGACTGACATCATGCCGAGCAGGAACATGGAGACGACGACTTCGATAATTCCGAATCCGCTCTCTTTATTCCGGAATTTCTGGAGTAGTAATCCGAAATTATTGGTCTTCATGTCACCTGCCTTTGTACTGCCATCGGGGAAGATCGTTATGGGGTGTCGTGTGACACCCCATAACGATGGGAAGTTAGTTCCGGTTTATGGGAACGATGGTGCCGTACATGTAGCGGGAAGCGTGTTGGTCGCGTCGACTTTTACGACACCGCCAGTATCGGTCACGAAGAATTCGGAGCCCGTTACGCTCTCGGCTGCGATACAGAAGGAGCTACCCGTTACGAGATATGTGATCGTGCCTGTGCTGGCGCTCTTTGTATAACCATCAGCGGCCGTGAGGGGTATTAAGGCGATGTTGCCGTCTGTTGGGGTTGGGGGAAGAGTGCCGCTTGTCGTCTGAACGGAAATCACCGCAGTCTTGGCGTTGGTCAGATCCGACTGAACCGCGCTGTCCTTGGCATTGTTCTGAACGTTCATATACACCGGAATCGCGATAGCGGCGAGAATGCCGATAATCACGATAACGACGAGGAGCTCGATCAGGGTGAAACCCTTTTCCTTCTCCTGCAGGGAAGTACGGCGACTTTGTAGCCCGCCGGCAATGTGAGAAATCATGAGAAACATCCTTTTCAATCGAGTACTGCACGGATATATAACTGTCTGGCCTAGTTGGAAAATATGCGGAGGGAAGATTCCAACTAGGCCAGACGGAAACTTTACAGCCGACATTTACACTTTGTAAAGCCCTTTTGTAAGGTTCTTGTGATAAGGGAGGAAAGTCACCCAGATAAGGCACTACCGATGGGTAACTTACTTAATCAGTTTTGAGATGTTGAAGATCGGTAAATAGAGAGCTACAACCATTCCCCCGATAACGACTCCGAGAAATGCCACCATCAGTGGTTCGATCATTGCGGTGAGTTGTTCGGTTGCGGCTTCAACTTCTTGATCATAAAAATCGGCAATCTTGTCGAGCATCACTTCAAGTGAACCGGCATCCTCACCAACTGCAATCATCTGCGTCACCATCGGTGGGAAAACGGGTTGGTGTGCAAGTGGGACTGAGATCGAGTGACCTTGCCTGACGGACTCCGCAACCTTCTTAAGTGCATCTTCAATGACCCAGTTGCCCGACGTCTCACCGACAATCTGCAGGGCTTTGAGTATGGGAACCCCTGCCCCGATCATGTCCGAGAAATTTCGGCTAAAGCGGGCAACCGCAATTTTGCGCATTAACAATCCGAAGACTGGCAGTTTGAGTTTGATCGGGTCGATTACTTTGCGGACCCGTACGGTGTTCTTGTTCCTGCGCCACCAGATAGAAAAAACAATAGCGAAGACGACCATGAGTGGTCCGACCCATACCATTGCATGCGATGCGTACACCAGCATCATGGTCGGAAGGGGAAGTGTCCCACCGAGACCCGTGAACATCTTTTGAAAAACTGGAACGATAAATATCAACATGGCCACCACGGATACAAGTGACATGACGAGAACTATCACTGGGTACGTCAGGGCCGATTTTATTTTTCCGCGGAGCCTGACTTCCTTCTCGAAATTCACGGCTACCGAGTCGAGTGCTCCCTCGAGAAATCCACCAGCTTCGCCTGCGCGGATCATGCTAATCATGAGAGGTGGAAATACTTCTGGATACTTGGCAAAGGCATCGGAAGTGGAGACGCCGGCTTCCACGTCGTCGCGAATTTCTCCCAGAATTCTTGCTAGGGGCTTGCTCTCTGTTTGTGCCGCCAGAATATTCAACGCCCGAAGGAGTGAGAGTCCCGCACCGATCATCGTGGCCATTTGGCGGCTCATCACGGCCAACTCTTTGAGTTTGATCCGCTTGGTAAAACCAGGGATTGATATTTCCTTTTTGAGTCCAGTCGGAGCGACCGGCTTTGCGCTTCTTCGCGGAGTACTCCCTCCAGAGTTTTGAGAGATCTGTGTAGTGGCCATCAACGCACTCCGGAGAAAGTGTCACCAAAATCAATAGGTTCGAGGGTTGATCGAGTGTGATTGATCCTGGCACCCTGGAGTAAACGTTCGATCCCATCAACATCATGCGCGTTTTCCAATGCGTCATCTACGGCAATCGTTCCCGCGTTGGCAAGCTCGGCTAAATGCTGATCCATCGTATGCATTCCCTGCGCGCGCCCAGACTGCATCATTGAAATAATCTGGTAGGTCTTGCCCTCACGGATGAGGTTTGCGATAGCTGGTGTCGTCACGAGAACTTCCGTAGCAACTGCCCTGCCAAGACCGTCGGCTCGTTTCACTAACGTCTGACATATGACCCCTTGTAGTGTTGCTGCGAGTTGAGTTCTGACTTGTCCTTGCTGATGGGGAGGAAAGACATCAATGATGCGATCAATCGTCTGCGGCGCATCTTGTGTATGGAGAGTCGCGAAAACCAAATGTCCGGTCTCGGCAGCCGTAAGTGCGACAGAGATCGTCTCCAAGTCTCTCAACTCACCGATGAGAATGACGTCTGGATCCTGCCGGAGAACATGTTTGAGTGCCGCGGCAAAACTATGTGTGTCTGTACCCACTTCGCGTTGATTCACGATCGATCTCTTATGACTGTGCAGAAATTCAATGGGGTCTTCGACGGTGACAATGTGATCTGCTCGGGTGCTGTTCACAAGGTCAATCAACGCGGCAAGCGTTGTCGATTTACCAGACCCAGTCGGACCGGTAACCAGAACCAGTCCGCGCTGGAGTTGGGCAAAGCTACCAACCGATTCCGGAACTCCCAGTTCATTTAATTGTTTCAATTCAGTCGGAATGATTCGAAAGGCTCCGCCAATCGATCCGCGTTGTTGATAAATATTTACCCGGAATCGCGCTTTACTGGAAATTGTGTAAGCGAAGTCAAGCTCAAGTTCATTTTCAAAAGTGTCCCGTTGGGATTGCGTAAGGATGCTCATCACGGCGGATCTGATTTTATCGGCTGTCCAAGGAAGACTATTGAGGGTGGATTTTAATCCACCATTAATTCGATACATGGGCGGTGCACCGACAGTGAGGTGCAAATCTGAGGCGCGTTGATTAACAACCTCTTGCAATGCTGCGGTTAAATCAGAATCTGCACTTTGCCCAACTGAATTCATTACGCAACCACACGCAAGATTTCTTCAACGGAGGTAAGACCCATCTGTACCTTGGCCCAGCCATCCTCGCGAAGTGTGATCATGCCCTGCTCGCGGGCCATCCGACCGATCTCTGCACTCGATGCGCGCGCAACAGCAAGTCGCTCGATCTCCTCAGTCACAGTCATGACCTCGTGCACTGCAATTCGACCGCGGTACCCAGTGTTGGAACAGGATGGGCAACCCACGGGCTGATAAATCGTTGGCGGCATGTGATCTGGATCGACAACAAAGCGCAGGCTAGCTAGATATTCGGGGTCGTGCTCCACTGGTTTCTTGCAATGGGCGCACAGTCGGCGGGTGAGTCGCTGGGCCATAACCGAATCCAGAGCTGAACCCACAAGGAATGGTTCGATATCCATTTCGGTCAGACGGGTGATCGCACTGGGCGCATCGTTGGTGTGCAGGGTTGAGAGAACGAGGTGACCAGTAAGAGATGCCTCCACCGCAATTTGAGCAGTCTCATGGTCGCGGATTTCACCGATCAGAACCACATCGGGATCGCTTCGAAGGATCGAGCGGAGTGCGCTAGCAAAGGTAAGTCCGGCCTTCGGATTGACTTGGACCTGGTTGATCCCCTTCATCCGGTACTCGACTGGGTCTTCAACGGTGATGACATTGATCTCTGGGCGGGAGACCGCGCCAAGGGTTGTGTACAGCGTTGTAGATTTACCCGACCCGGTTGGACCGGTAATCAGAATCATTCCGTATGGCTTTGTGTAGGACTTCTCGTACGCGCTAAAATTTCGATCGAGCAGGGCTAGGTCTCGCACATCCAAACTTGAGTTCGGATTGTCGAGGATGCGCATGACGATCTTCTCGCCCCATACCGTCGGCAGGGTCGCAACGCGGAGATCGATTTTTCGCCCGCCATGGCGGACAGACATCCGTCCATCCTGCGGTTTGCGCCGCTCCGCAATATCGATTTCGCTCATAATTTTGAGTCGAGAAATCACGCCGCTCTGAATGCTCTTGGGCGCCGTCTGCATCTCATGGAGAACGCCGTCAATGCGGTATCGAACGCGAACGTCATACTCATCGGGCTCGATATGGATATCGGAGGCGTGGTCTTGAATCGCTTGACTGACCAGCAGATTTACAAAACGGACAATTGGGGCATCATCTTCTAGGGAGTTAGAGACTCCGAAATCCTGGCTCTCCTGCGGGACATTCTTTTCAAGGAGTGCGCTCGTTAAATCGCTCAGTTCATCATCGGCTCTGAGGAATCGATCGATAGCGGCAAGGAGATCAATCCGCTCCACGCCAACCGAGGAGACCTGCATCTTTGCTGAGGCACGAACATCATCGAGGGCGATGACATTGCCAGGATCGGCCATAGCCAGAACCAGGCGACCGTTATTGATTCCAATGGGTAGAACTTCGTGGCGGCGGCAGATAGCTGCGGTGACGAAGGAGATTGCCGTCCGATCAATGGGGTAATCGAGTAATTCGACATAGGGGATCCCGGCCAGGGTCGCACGAGCTCGCGCAGAATCAAGATCACTTGCTAAATCAACGGTGCGAACAGTAAGAAACGGGACTTCTGACTGGTCATCGCCGTCCGAAGTGGGTCGCGAACTCAAGGAGGAAGTGGTCACGCTTGGAGCATAACCACGAACTAGGCAATCAGTAAAGAGTAACTTTACGGAAAGTTATATGAATTTGTAAGAAAGACTCCGATCCCTCGGCTACTTGCATAAGTTACTCACCAGTAGCATCCTTATCTTCTATCTGAAAAGGCTCCCGAATGGGCTCTTTTCGGGTTAAAGGGGCCATCAAGAAGGAGAGTGCGAATATGGGTCATTACCTCGCCAACTTACGAGATATTGAATTCTGCCTCTTCGACCTCTTGGAGAGGGAGAAAATTCTTGGCACGTCAATTTTCAAGGATCTTGATCGCGAAACTGTAATGGGCATGCTCGAAGAGGTGAAACGTCTTGCAGAGAATGATCTCGCCGCTTCTTTCGTTGAAGGAGATCGCGCTGGAGTTGATTTCAATCCAGCAACTGGTGATGTGAAATTACCCGAATCATTTAAAAAATCATACCGCGCATACATGGATGGCGAGTGGTGGCGCATTGATGCACCAGTCGAACTTGGTGGCACCGCCATTCCTTCTTCCTTGCGTTGGGCGATTGCCGAAATGGTTCTTGGTTCGAACCCTGCAATACATATTTATGCCTCCGGGATGTCATTTGCAAATGTCGCGTACTACCTCGGCACTGCTGAGCAGAAAAAGATTGCAAAATTGATGGTTGATCGCGACTGGGGTGCGAGCATGATGCTCACCGAACCCGATGCAGGTAGCGACGTCGGAGTTGGACGGAGCAAAGCTGCGCAACAGAGCGATGGAACGTGGCACATCACAGGAACAAAACGGTTCATCACATCAGGTGATAGTGACCTTAACGAAAATATTGTTCACTTTGTGCTTGCACGTCGTGAAGGTGGCGGACCTGGAACGAAGGGACTTAGCCTTTTCCTCGTTCCGAAATTCATCTTTGATCTCGAAACAGGTGCACTTGGCAAACGCAATGGAGTTTATGCGACCAAAGTCGAGCACAAAATGGGACTTAATGTCTCTTCAACCTGCGAAATGAATCTTGGCGAGAATGAACCCGCTGTTGGCTATCTCCTTGGTGAAGTACACGATGGCATCGCTCAAATGTTCAAGATTATTGAATTCGCGCGAATGATGGTTGGTACAAAGGCAATTGCCACACTCTCTGCCGGTTATCAACAAGCGCTCGCCTACGCGAAGACTCGCGTGCAAGGCGGAGATATGAAAGCGATAAACGACAAAGCAAGCCCCCGTGTTTCAATCATTCATCACCCAGATATCCGCCGTTCTTTGATGGTTCAAAAGTCCTATTCAGAGGGCATGCGCGCCCTTGTCCTTTACACAGCCTCCATCCAAGACCATATAAAACTCGCCCGCGCTGAAGGAAGTGGTGTGAGTCAAGAGAAACTCGATGATCTTGAGGCGTTAAATGACTTGTTATTACCTATTGTTAAGGGCTATGGAAGTGAGAAATCCTGGACTCTTCTCGGCACTGAGTCGCTCCAAACATTTGGAGGATCAGGATTCACACAAGATTGGCCACTTGAGCAGTACGTGCGCGATGCAAAAATCGACACACTTTATGAGGGAACCACCGCAATTCAAGGGTTGGATTTCTTCTTCAGAAAGATTGTCAAAGACAACGGACGAGCAGTCAATCTGCTAGCAAAGGAAATGGCCGCTTTTGCCCGCACGGGTGGAGTGCACTCCGCCGAGAAAGAAATCCTTCAGAAAGCACTCGATGACGTCAACGCAATTATTGGGACACTCGTTGAACGCGCTATCGCTTCACTTGAAAATGAAGAAGAGATCTACAAAGTGGGCCTTAACACAACTCGGACGCTCATGGCGGTTGGCGACGTTATTACGGCGTGGTTGCTTCTGCGCCAGGCAGATATTGCCGCTGAGAAATTGCCATCGTCCACCAAAGATCGCGATTTCTATATAGGAAAGATCGCTGCTGCTAAGTTTTTCGTTCACAACTACTTGCCACACATTTCGGCTGACCGTGTCATTGTCGAGGCAACCGAGAACTCAATTATGGAGATTTCGGAGAGCGCTTTCTAAAGTACTCTTGGCGGATGCTTAAAGCCCTCCGCGCTGAGGCATTTCTTGTACTTGGCGCGTTCGCTTTCGCCTTCAACGGCATCGTCTCTAAATTGGTGCTGACCGATGGGCTATCAGCCTGGCGCCTTACCCAGATTCGATGCACCGGCGCCTTTCTTGTTCTGCTTGTCTATGTAGCATTTCGAAATTGGAGGTCGCTACTTACAACGAAGAGTGAACTTCCCTGGTTGGCCGCTTACGGAATTATCGGGTTTGCCCTCATTCAAGTCGGCTATTTCATAGCGATTGGTCGTATGCCAATAAGCATTGCCCTCATCATTGAATTTACCGCACCCATCTGGATCGTGATCTATATTCGGTTCATCAGAAAGAGATTTGTGCCGCCAATGATGTGGCTCTCCCTTGCTCTGGGTTTTGCGGGGCTGCTACTTGTTGGACAAGTATGGAAGGGCCTCACCCTAGATGGCATTGGAGTCATCGCGGCCTTTCTCGATGCCTTCGCCCTGGCCGCTTACTTTCTCCTCGGCGAGAAACTCGTAGCATCTCGTTCCACCGACACGTTGACCGTTTGGGGACTGGGATTCGCTTCTCTGGTCTGGGCGATTGCAACCCCTATATGGAGTTTTCCTTTCCAAATTTTTTCAAAGAACGTCAACCTGCTCGGTACATTCAAGGAGCACACTCTGCCCGGATGGATCCTGATCTCCTGGATTATCGTGATGGGAACAATCCTGCCGTACTTGTTGATCCTGACCGGTCTCAAGCAACTCTCCGCCTCAACCAGTAGCGTAATCGGAATGCTCGAGCCGGTAATCGCAGGAGTGATTGCGTGGTGGTGGCTGAATGAAACTTTCACTGCAATTCAGCTTATGGGTGGGAGCGTTGTTATCGCCGGAATCATTCTGGCCGATCGCGTGAGACGAGAGGCGCGCTAGTTGCCGCCCCGTTGTTGCGTGAAGTCGGTTGTACCCGAACCTTGTGGCATATCAACGAAGCGGGCAAAGTGGAGTTGCGCCGATACAGTAATTGTTCGAGTCGGTCCGTTACGGTGCTTAGCGATAATGAGGTCGGCTTCGCCAGATCGATTCTGACTGTCATACATATCATCGCGGTGGAGAAGAATTACTACGTCCGCGTCCTGCTCAATAGAGCCTGATTCACGCAGGTCCGAGAGCATCGGCTTCTTGTCCGAGCGCTGTTCGGGAGAACGGTTGAGCTGGGAGATCGCGATCACTGGAACATCCAATTCCTTGGCCAGAAGCTTTAATTGGCGGGAGAATTCGGATACTTCCTGCTGGCGACTCTCGACTCGTTTTCCACTCGTCATCAACTGCAAATAATCAATAACAATCAACTTCAAGTCATGGCGCTGTTTAAGGCGACGCGCCTTGGCACGAATCTCCATAAGAGAAAGATTGGGAGAGTCATCTATAAAAAGTGGAGCCGCCGAAATCTCACCCATACGGCGCGCCAGCCTGGACCATTCTTCATCACTCAAATTACCGGCGCGAATATTGTTGAGTCCGACGCGTGCTTCGGCCGACAACATACGCATGGTGATTTCCGAACGGCTCATTTCAAGTGAGAAGATGACCGCAGTATTACCACCGTGAATAGATGCATAGCGTGCAATATCAAGACCGAGGGTTGACTTACCTACCGCGGGACGTGCGGCGAGGACAATCATATTTCCGGGATGAAGACCGTTGGTTAATGTGTCTAGGTCTTTAAAACCAGTCTTCACGCCTTCTGCGCCAACCCCTTTAGAAATGGCCTCAATCTCATCGAGTGCTTGTGGAAGCAAAGTGCTGAGCTGAACATAATCTTCATTCGTGCGTCGTTCGGTTACGGAATAAACCTCTGCTTGGGCTTGGTCAACAGAATCATCCACATCACCTTCGTCCCGATAGCCAAGCTGAACTATCTTCGTGCCAGCCTCGACCAGGCGGCGCATAATCGCCTTCTCGCGAACTATCTTCGCGTAATACCCAGCATTGGCTGCCGTCGGAACTGAGGAAATCAGAGTATGTAAATATGGTGCACCGCCCGCGCGTGCAATTTCACCACGTTTTGTGAGTTCGGCCGATACCGTCACAGCATCAGCCGGTTCGCCGCGACCGTACAAATCTAGAATCGCGTCGTAAATGCTCTCGTGAGCAGGTCTGTAAAAATCGCGTTCGCGGAGAATCTCAATAACATCGGCAATCGCATCTTTACTCAGAAGCATTCCTCCGAGCACGCTCTGCTCTGCAATGAGATCCTGCGGAGGTGTGCGTTCGAACTCTTGCTCTCGATTGGACCGTTGGGGAAGTTCTGTAATGCTCACATCCACCACCATTCCATTCACCACTGACAAGGGGTGCACGCCGAACGGTAGAGATGTGGCAATCAAGAAGCGAGAATATCTCTTTGGCCCTGTAGAGAACCTGTAGACAAGGGGGTGAATAACCCCGCTTTCCCTGTGTGCTCACCTGTGGAGGGTGTGTGGATAAGAGTGGAAATCTGTCGCTTGCGAGATAAAAGTCCAGGTCAGAGCCTTAACCTTTATCCAGAGGGTGTGAAGAAAAGTTTTTTAGCCAATCTCATATATTGGTATGGGAATCAGGATCGGATCTGCAAATTGGCTCATTGCCAAGTGGAACTTGCAGAATGTCACGTACCCGCGGTCCCCAACTGGATCGCCGCTTGTAGTATCCACACTAAGACTGATCAACCTCAACCTGCAGGCAAGAGAAGGCGACGTGATAGAGATACCCGACCAGGGGCTTATCGAGGAAATCATCAAGCATGTCAAGGCAGGCAGCGAGAGCGAGCCTTGGGTTGCCCACCTCGAGCAGATCCTGAGCATCGCCGCGCGCTACCCAACCGAGTTGCCCGACTGGGACGAGGTCAAGGTCGAGGAAATCTTGCTCTGGGGGCTGCCGCGCAACGGCACCTTCGAGTCGGCCGACTACCCAACTGTGGGTAAAGCCGTGGTCGAGTTGCTGCGGCGACTACCCGGGTTTCCCGGTGCCTACCAGCGACAGATCGCGCCAGGCCTGGTCCGGCACGCGGAGAATCTGTTGCCCAAATTTGAACAGGCAATGCAGATCAAGGGTCGCTGGGGACAGAACAAGCGGATCTTCGACGATAGGAACGTTGATCTGCACGATGCGCCTGACATGGACACCGTCACGCGCCGGATCAAGAAGGCGATGAATGACTTCAATGCGCTATCGGGGATCCAGCGAGCCTGGGCTCTGGGCCCGACTATCACCGCGGCCCCGCGGATCGTGGGCCGGATCTATGAACCGCTGCACGCCGCAGCCGCGGAAGAGTTAGCCGCCGCCGCAGTTGCCACGACCCAGGTAAGGCGCATGGTTGCGCTTGTGGAATTCATCGGAAGTGGGATCAAACTCACCAAAATGGGCAACCTCAAACTGGCTGATGGCAAGGCGCTGGTGGAACTGCTCGGCACCCGCGATCAGTTCGATAGGGAGATCGGGGAGATGGTCTTCCGTACCAGCAGTACCCGGGAGCTATTTCACCTGGACCGGATCATCGCGCTGGCGAAGACAATCGGTTTATTAAAGATGCGAAACGGTACGTTGAGTGCGACCAAGAAAGCAAAAACCTTCACCCATTCTCCGGTTACCGCCATCAAGCAACTTCTGGATGCTCACCTGAAGAACGGCTGGGATATACGCCGAGAATGGATGGACGAGTTCCTTGACTTCGCACTAGTAGCGCTACTGCTGGACCTTTATGAGGTCCGCATCCCCGTGAGTATCGCGGATATCCATGCCGCCGCCGCATTGCGGCAACGTAGCACCTTCAATATTTTCGATGACGGATATATCGCCTACCAGATGCACAACATGGTCCTGGAATCTGACCTCAGATACATCATTATCGACCTGATCGACCTTGGTATTCTCACAGTGGATCCTGCCGCTGCCCTTGCGTACAACCATGAACGTCACTGGAAAAATTTGAATGTCTCAGAAGCTACCGATGTCACCGCCTCCCTGACCGTTCTTGGGTTGGCGGTGGTGCATCCCTTTGCCACTGCGTACGGAAAGGCCCCGCTGATCTCCTGACTCTCAGGTTTGGGCGCCGCTGGCCTGGCCGTTGCACCCTTGGCGAAAGACCTCAGTAAACAGGTCCGTAAGGCACTCTCCCGCCGCCGCAATACTCCGCTGAAACATTAGGAACGGATCCGCGAGTTGGTCGGATCAAAGAGCGGCTCAGCCGCCACCACACCTTCGCGCCATTGACCGAAGAACTCCACCTGAAGAACAGTCCCGACATCTGAGTGTTTAATGGGCAGATATGCATACGCAATCGCTTTATCGATGGTGTATCCCTGCCCCCCGCTTTTAACTCGGCCGATGATTTCATCGCCAATCTGAATTGGCTCATTACCAAGTGGAACTTGTCGAATGTCATCAAAAAGTATCGGTACAAGTTTTCTAGTGATACGACCTTGAGTTGCGAGTAACGCCTCTTTACCAAGAAATGATTCCTTGCCCAGTGCTACCGCAAAATCAAGTCCGGCTTCCCATGGATTTGTCTCCGTAGATATTTCAACGCCCCATGCGCGATATCCCTTTTCAAGTCTAAGAGATTCGATCGCTCGGTAACCGCACACTTTCAAATCAAACTGCTTACCTGCTTCAATTATTTGCTGCCAGAGCGCTTCGCCATTGTCTGTAGGCAAATAAAGTTCCCAGCCAAGTTCGCCTACATAAGTGATTCGAGTAGCGCGAACCTTGACTCCACCAAGAACAATCTCGCGAGAATGCATAAATGGAAAATTCTTATGGCTCATGTCGTACTCAGTCAGGCGCTGCAGAATTTCTCTTGCCCGCGGTCCCCAAATTCCAAAACAGGCCAATGAACTCGTGACATCCACGATAGAGATCTTGAAATTCTTCTCTCTTGCCACCTTTTCCATCCAACCCATGTCATGCACTCCAAAGGCAGTACCAGTGACGACCATGTACTCATCTTCAGATAGCCGAGTCACCGTAAAGTCAGATTCGATTCCTCCACGGGAATTGAGAGCTTGCGTATAAACAGTGCGCCCTACACCTTTAACGACATCATTAGCGCACAGGTAATTAAGAAATTCGGAACAATCCTTTCCTTTAACACTCATTTTCGCGAAACTAGATTCATCAAAGAGCCCCGCGCTCTGGCGGGTTGCCAGGTGCTCAGTGCGCACCGCACTTGACCAATGTTTACCGGCCCAGCCATAAGGTCGGAGAGAATCGTCGCTCACATTGGTACTGTAATAATTCACTCGTTCCCAACTGGCTTTCTCGCCAAAAACTGCATCAGCCTCCTTATGCCATTCATATATCGGAGATTTCCTTGCTGGGCGTGCACTTTGGCGCTCTTCGCCAGGGTAATGAATGTCGTAATATTCCTCGTAGTTCTCCGTCACTCTTTCCAGAGTAAATTTCGGAGAATTGTACGAACTACCAAAGCGACGGATATCCATGTGCCACAAATCCATGGTGGGCTCGCCTGCGATAATCCACTCGGCTACAACTTTGCCGATTCCTCCCGCCCCAGCGATACCGTGTGCGCAAAAACCAGCAGCAACGTAGAAACCTCCGACGGAAGTTTCACCCAGGCAGAATTCGTTATCGGGAGTAAATCCTTCTGGGCCATTGATGAAATTCTTGACACCCACTTCACCCATCTTCGGAACACGAATCTGCGAATTTATTGCGATCTCTTCAAAGCGATCCCACTCCTCTGGAAGAAGTCGCCCGTTGAAGTCACTGGGAATATTGTCAAGGTGTTCGTAGTCAGCGGTCCATGCTTTTGAATTGCGCTCATATCCCCCCATCAAAAGTCCACTCACTTCCTGTCGGAAGTAGATGAGCAAATCGGGATCACGCAACGAGGGGAGATACGGCTCCCCTTGCGGCATAAAGTTTTCGGTAATGAGGTACTGGTGACTCATCGGAACAATTGGGATCCGCACATCAACTAATCGCCCGATTTCAGCGGCAAACATTCCTCCACAATTAACAACGATCTCGCACTCAATCGTGCCCTTCTCAGTCTCGACGTGTGTCACCCGTCCATTGGCAGTTTTAATTCCCAATACCCGAGTATGAGTAAAGATTTGGACTCCGTTGGCGCGAGCCCCGGAAGCAAGAGCTTGCGCGAGTTGAGAGGGATCAACCTGACCATCGGATGCCATATAACAAGCACCGACAACGCCCTCTATGTCCATCAACGGAAATAGTTCTTGTGCCTGCCTTGGGGAGATCTCCTTAAGATCAAGGCCAAAAGTGCGCGCCCAACCGATTTGCCTGCGAATTTCTTCCATCCGTTCAGGTGTCGAGGCCAATTTGATACTGCCACACTCTTTCCAGCCGGGCGGTGTATCAGTGCCCTCAAGTTTCCGGTACAGATCCACCGAGTGCATATTCATTTTGGTAAGCGTCGGATCGGCTCTCAACTGGCCTACCAATCCAGCAGAGTGAAAGGTCGATCCGCTGGTGAGGTCGCTGCGATCCAGCAAAATCACATCTTTTTCACCCAACTCGGCCAGGTGATAAGCAACGGATGTGCCGCCGACTCCTCCACCAATAATGACAATTTTTGCTCTTTGCGGAAGGACAGACATAACCATGTCTGAAATGTATCCTGAAGGCGTGAGCGACTCCACCACATATTTTGAGGAATCTGATGAGGAGATGCTGGAGGAAACGTATGGGTCGTTACTCGATCAAGTTTCCTTTCTAGCCAATCGTGATTCGCTCAGTGAATTATCCGGCGGGCTTACCAATCGAAACCTTCTCGTCCAAAACGGCGACAATCAATACGTTGCCCGTATTTCGAGCAATAGTTCGGCCCTTCTTTCGATTGACCGCGAATCCGAATATCAAAATTCTAAAATCGCAGCCTCGGTTGGGATTGCCGCGCCAGTACTCGACTATCTGCCCGGAAAAGGATTGCTCGTAATTGGCTATCTGAGTGGGCGCACATATTCGGCAACAGACGTCGCCGCAAATTTGTCACGGATAGCGCAGAGTTGTCGAATGCTCCATTCCGGACCAGCCTTTGTTCGAGATTTTAATATGTTTGACATTCAAAGAACATATCTAGGCATTGTGCAAGAGCGCGGATTCCGACTTCCCGCTTATTATCTGGACTTTGCGGACCGCGCACTGCAGATTCAGAAAGCAATAAGGATTCTGGATGAGGGCACCGTCCCGTGTAATAACGATCTGCTTCCAGGTAACTTCATTGATGATGGAGAGAAGATTTGGATTATTGACTACGAATATTCCGGAAATAACGACGCCTGTTTCGAACTTGGAAATATCTGGGCTGAAGCATTCCTTGATGTCGAACAGTTGGAGGAGCTAGTCACCGCCTACTATGGAGAAAGTAGGCCGGAGAAATTTGCTCGGGCATGGTTGCACGCTTTAATGGCGAAATACGGCTGGACTCTCTGGGCATCAATTCAAAGTTCGATTTCTGAATTGGATTTTGATTTCTGGTCATGGGGGATGGAGAAATACGACCTTGCTCAGTCGGAGTTCTCCGGCGAAATGTTCACGAAGATGCTTAAGCAAGTAAGTGAAAAATAAAACGGGCCCACTGTAATCAGTGAACCCGTTCTAAATGTAGGTGTTACTTAAGCGGCGGCTACCACCGTGATGGAAACATTCGCCACGATCTGGTGAGCGAGTGAAACCTTTGCAGAGTGGATACCGGTCTTCTTAATGTGACCGGCGAGCTTGACGTCATGTCGATCGATATCCAACCCGGTTGCGGCCTTGATGGCTGCAGCAACGTCTTTATCGGTGACGGAACCAAAGAGGCGACCTGAAGTTCCAACTTTCACAGAGACTGTGACAGTTGCGGCTTCTAGAGATGCCTTGATCTCCTTGGCATGATCGATATCGCGCACTTCACGTGAGGCACGTGCACGGCGAATTCCTTCGATCTGCTTCTCTCCGCCCAATGACCACGCGATAGCGTTGCCACGAGGAAGCAGGAAATTGCGAGCAAAACCATCTTTTACGGTGACCACGTCACCGGCAAGACCTAGACCTGATACTTCACGCGTAAGGATGAGTTTCATTGTTTTATCCCCTTATCGCGCGGTTGAGGTATAGGGCAGGAGAGCAACTTCGCGACTGTTTTTTACAGCCGTTGCAATCGAGCGTTGGTGTTGGGTGCAGGCACCGGTTACCCGGCGAGCGCGGATCTTGCCACGATCGGAGATGTACTTACGCAGGGTGGCAATATCTTTGTAATCGATATAGCTAACCTTGTCGCGGCAGAAACTGCATGGCTTCTTCTTAAACTTCTTATTGAGCGCAGCAGCCTTTGCTGATTTGTTCTTAGGCTCCTTGAGCGCTCGATTATTACGTGCTCCCATTGTGGTGCTCCTTTACGGGTGCCCTGCTTATGCAGGAATGGATGGATAGTGGATTTAAAAGGGTGGTGCGTCGTTGGTGGTGGTTGCCCATCCACCGCCGGCTGGTGAAGTCGAAGCAGCGGCCCACGGATCATCGTTGAAAGTATCTGTTGCTGGTGCGGTGAATCCACCGGCTGCTCCACCTTGGCGAGTTGTCTTTGTGACTTTCGCGGTTGCGTTTCGCAGGGATGGTCCTACTTCATCAACTTCAACTTCAAAAACTGTGCGCTTTTCGCCTTCTTTAGTTTCGTACGAACGTTGCTTCAAGCGACCAGAGACAATGACACGCATGCCCTTTGTAAGAGACTCGGCAACATTCTCTGCTGCCTGTCGCCAAATTTGGCATTGCAAGAAAAGACTATCTCCGTCTTTCCATTCATTCGTGTTCTTATCAAGATAACGAGGAGTCGAGGCAACGCGAAATTTTGCTACCGCCGCACCGGAAGGGGTGAAACGTAACTCTGGATCATCGACGAGATTGCCGATCATTGTGATGTTTGTATCTCCTGCTGCCATTTTCTTCTCTTCTCTTAGGTGGTGCTCAAATTATTGGCTAAATAATTCTTAGACTATTCAGGCCGGATAACTTTTGTGCGTAATACCGCTTCGTTCAAATTAAGTTGACGGTCCAACTCTTTGATTGCGGCTGGCTCGCAGTGCATGTCAACAACCGCGTAAATTCCTTCGGACTTCTTAGAAATCTCAAATGACATACGGCGCTTGCCCCAAACGTCGAGCTTGTCGACGCGGCCGCCGCTCTCTTTGATTATCTTGAGATAAGTCTCAAGGCTTGGTGTGACTGTGCGTTCTTCAAGTTCTGGATCAAGAATGACCATTAATTCATAGTGACGCATGCGTTAACCCGACCTCCTCTGGACTAAAGCGGCCACGGTATTTCCGTGACAGGAGGGTTAGTGCTCCTCAACAAGCCAGGGATCTGACCTGCGAAGGAGCCTAAGGGTAACTTGTGGTGGGCCCGAATAGAAAATCAGCGAGTCGGCTGCGGGAGAGTTGAGCCTGTGGGGTATTGAGGAGCCCCTGGACCAAGATTCCAATGAAATAGAGGGTGGTGAGGATTCTAAGAATTGAGGCAAGGGCATACCCCGTATCGGGCAGGCCAAAATGGGAGCCTTGCACCGTCGCCAGATGTTGCCAGATCGCTACATGGTAGATGGCCTCACCCGCCTGCCAGATCCAGAATGCGGCGAGTTGACTCTTCCCACGCAGGGCGATGATCGCGAGTGGGGTAAGCCAGAGAACGTACTGCGGCGAGTAGACCTTGCCCACGCACAAAATGGCAGCCAGCACAATAAAACTGATCTGGGCCAGTGAGGGCGGATAGGAAATTTCCAGAAGGAGCAAGGTGATGGCTGTAAGTACGGCCAGGAGGGCGAGAATGGAGATGTAATTGAGATGGCCCACATTCACACCCAAGAGAGAGAGTCCGTACCAGAGCGAACCCCAATCTGGACCTCGATCCAAGTTCAATTTGTAAAAATGCCACCAACCCGCGGGAGTCGTCAATATTACTGGCAGGTTGACCGCGAGCCAGGTTGCGCCCGCCGTGGCTATGAACTTCACGAGGGAGCGAATTTCATTCCTACGCCAGAAAATTAGGAGAATTGGTAGAAAGAGAAATACCGGAAAGAATTTTGTGGCAATAGATATTCCAAAGAGCACCGCACTCCATGTAAATCGCTCTCTATCAAAGCAATAGATTGCCAACAGCATGGTGATGATGCCCCACATATCCCAATTTATATAAAGGGAGGCAAGAACCGCGGGAGAGAGTGCCAGCAGATACCCATACTGCGGTGAGATCTTCCACATAACGAGAAGGGCACCAATAAATAGAAGTGCAATAAAAATGGCATTTACGTCAAAGTAATTTCTGCTAGAGCCAGGTCCACTTGAAGACAGTAAAGAGGTTGCCCACATGACCGCACCAGTAATTACTGGATATTCGACCGCTTTTTCGCCACCTTTATATGCCCATTGATGAATATTCATAGATCGATCGGTAAAGAGAACTGGGATATCCGAATAGCACGCATGGACATACGAATCGGGTGATCCCCAATTGGTATTTCGGCAGTGGTCAAACTTTGCGAATGAGACGAGACTGGCTAGAACTCCTAGAAGAACTAGCGTCTTAGCGATTGAATGTTTTCCAAAGAGCGTGTGCAAAATTTCAACCTACGGGGTTATTGTTATGATCGGTGGATCAATGGGTAGCGGAGTTAGAGGAGGAGTCTCGCTTGGCGTCGGTGTTGGCGTCACCTTCACGGGTGGCTGCGTCATAATAATTGGATCAGTACCACCGATGTGGACTGGCCTAGGAAAGGCCAACTTAGGCTGACCAGCGAGTGCACCTTTCATAAAAGCGGTCCACATTTTCGCAGGAAAAGTTCCTCCAGTAACAGAGTTGAGCCCACCGATTCCATTGAGTGTCTGTGATGCATTATCTCTAAAAAAGGCAACTGACGCCGCTAGCTGCGGTGTGTACCCACTGAACCACGCCGATGCATTCTGTTCGCTGGTACCAGTCTTACCGGCAGCGGGGCGACCTAAACCTGACGTGCCATATGTTCCGGTTCCACTCCTAACAACCTGCTGCAGCGCATATGTCAGATCTGCCATCACATCCTTGGAGAAGACTTCCTGGGCCTGAATGCGTGCCTGATACAGCACCCCTTTATTTGACCCTTCTACCTGACTAATAAGGAATGGTTTTGCATACACGCCCTGCGCCGCAAAGGTTGCATATGCGGAGGCAACATCTATTACATGAGGACTTGCAGCTCCGAGTACGACAGATGGAGTTGGCATCATCTCCACACTGGGTGGAATGCCGGCACGTCGAGCCGCGTCGACAACTCTCAAAGGACCAACTGCAATTCCCAGCGGAACGTAAATGGTATTAACCGAATGGGATGTCGCCTTAAGTAGACTCACTTGGCCCCATTGTTCGTTTCCATAATTGGAGACCTTGTAGGGCTTCCCAAGATCATCAAAAACTTGTGGTGAATTTCCATTCCACATAGAGGTAAGGGGAATTCCTTGTTCGAGTGCGGCCGCAAGTGCAAATGGCTTAAAGGTCGAACCCGCTAAGGCGATTGATTGAGTCGCATCGCTTAGTTGGCGAACCAAGTAATCCTTCCCTCCATAGAGCGCCAAGATTTCTCCGGTCCCGGGACGGATCCCGACCAGTCCAATATGGAGATTTTCAGGCGCGCCCTTAGGTGTCTGTTTATTAACTGCATCAACCGCAGCTTGTTGAGCCTTTTGAACAAGCGTGGTTCGGACAACGAGCCCACCAACCATCAATTGCTGGTCAGAGAATCCGAGAGTGTTCAATTCCTTCTGCGCTGCGGCAATGATGTATCCCTTGGGGCCTGAAAGGGAACCAGATGTCACAGGTGGACTAATAACTGGAAACTTAGCTTTAGTTGCTTCGGCTTGCGTTATCCATTTGGCTTCCACCATGCCCGCAATCACATAAGTGAAACGGTTGTGTAGTCGCTCTTTATTTTCTTTGGAATACTGCGGATCGTAATAACCAGGCGAGCGCAATATGCTGGCAATTACAGCAGCTTGTGCCAAAGTGAGTTGATTGACGCTTCTATTAAAATATTGTTGAGCTGCTGTCTCCACTCCATACGAACCGCGGCCGAAGTAAATCGTGTTGAGATATTTTTCGAGAATCTGATCTTTCGATAACTGCTGCTCCAACTTTATGGCGATAACCAACTCTTTTACTTTACGCTGGATGTTTCGATCCGGTGTCAGGAAGGCGGTTTTGGCATATTGCTGGGTAATCGTTGAACCGCCTTGCAGTGCTCCACCTCGTAAATTATTTAGGACTGCTCGCAAAATCCCCGAGATGCTAAACGCTTGTTCGGAGTAATAATTCCGATCTTCGGCGGAGAGAACTGCCTGGCGAACATTGAGTGGAATTCTGGCGAGCGGAACGCTGGTTCGATTCTGGGCACCCAGTCGCCCAATCTCTACTCCGTTGGAGTACTGAATGATCGTCGCTTGACTGTTTACGAAAGAATTTGGGTTAGGGATATCCACCGTGAAATAGGCGAACGCAAAAAGGGCCGCGAGCGCGACAAAGCCCAGGCCGCCTACGAAGATAGCGGTTCGGAGAAGGATTTTACGTAGCACGCGTGAAGGTTACCGCTTAACCCAATCCTCATCTTCTAACGTGCGCTGCCGTCTCGGCGCTTTTCTGACAATCCCATCACCTAGGAGAAAGGAAGCACACAGATGATTCCAAGAACACTCTCGGCAGACCTCAACCACGTAGACACGGAACTCCCCGAATTCCTTCTCCATCTCGGCCAACTCTTTATCGGACTTAATGCGTCCCGAATATTGTCCCAATTGGTCCCCGAAGGTGTACCTCAACTCCACGAGGGAGCGCTTCTTGCAGACTGGACAGGCTCTTTCAACCCGGGCGCCGTGAAACTTGGCAGCTTTCAATAAATATGGATCCGCGTCGCAGGCATCGACTTTCCCGCGAAAGAGAGCCAACAAAGTTGCGCGCTTATCGAGGGTGTAGTCAACGTAAGCACGTACCGAATTCACATCGCACAGAATAACGAGATTATTCAAGTTAAAGAAACTACTCTTCGAAGGTGCATAGTTTGAGTTTCCTGAGGCTTTTGCGCCACCCGAGACTCTCACGACTCTTTGCGCTCCGCTGGATTGGCCAGATGATAGATGGTCTGTTCCAAAGCGCTCTGGCTTCTTTCGTACTCTTCTCCCCTGAACGGCAGGCAAACGCGCTTGATGCAGCACTTGCATTCGGCGTTGTCCTTCTTCCGTATTCAATTATCGGTCCGTTTGTGGGGACGATTCTCGATCGTGTTTCACGCCAGCGCGCTCTTTTCTACGCAAATCTATTGCGTTCGGTTGATCTTCTACTGATAGCCCTTCTCGTTTTTAGGGGACACACTGGCGTAGAACTTACGGCTGCAGTATTAGCCGCCTTTGGAATCAACCGACTTATTCTGGCCGGACTCTCGGCCGGCTTACCTCTTCTTATTGATACTGATTCATTGATCTCTGCAAACGCCATGGCGGTAACCGGCGGCTCCCTCTGGGTTGTCCTCGGAGGGGGCGCGGGATTTGGCTTGCGAAAAGTCGTGGAAAATTTTCACAACGCCAATCAGGCAGATGCTTTATTGGTGCTCGTGGCCGCCCTGGGATATTTTCTCGTCGCGTTACTTGCGCTACGACTTAAAAAGAATGAGATAGGACCTTTAGATCATGAGAGAAGTGGAGCAAGTATTGGACAAGGCTTAAAGGAAATGCGAGAGGGTTTCGATTTTCTCGTCATCCACAAAGACGCCGCCCGGGGAATATTAGCTACCGCGATCCAGCGCGGCGGTCTCACTTCACTCGTTCTGGTTGCGCTCTTATTGGAACGCAACACATTTCACTCCGCAAGTGATGCTGGATCTGGACTATCCGGTTTAGCTGTTGCTTTATCCATCGCTGGCATTGGCATCATCTGTGGCGCTCTCGTCGCCCCAATCGGGGTTGATCGCTATGGTAGATATACCTGGATTAGATACATGATGGCGGCAAGTGCAATATCGCCGCTCGTACTCATTCTCTCCTTTAGCCCACTAACCCTTTATATCGCAGCTTTTTTCACCAGCCTCTTTGGACAAAGCCTCAAAGTCACCAATGACGCTTTAGTTCAAGCAAAAATAAATGACATTTTCCGGGGGCGCGTCTTTGCCGTCTATGACGTGCTCGTGAACGGGGCAATTGTCTCTGGGGCAGTGTTAGCGGCATTAATCCTGCCTTTCTCTGGTAAATCAACAATTGTCATTGGGCTGATTTCTCTCGTGTACACACTCTCATTCGCCGTTTTGTTGCGACCTGCACGCTTTAACGCTGCTTGGCCCACCAGTTAATCAATTCTTCTTTCGCCTTTTCTTTGTCTAAAGGTCCGCGCTCTAGTCGCAGCTCAAGCAGAAAAGCGAGTGCCTCACCGACGACAGGTGAAGATTTTATCTCAAGAATCTTCATTATTTCTCCGCCATCTAGATCAGGTCGGATCTTTGACAATTCCTCCTGCTTCATAAGGACGTCAATGCGCTCTTCCAGGCTTAGGTAAGTGGCAGCTAGAGATTCTGCTTTGCGTCTATTTCGAGTGGTGCAGTCTGCGCGCGTGAGCACGTGTAAGTATTCTAGTAAATCGCCAGCATCACGGACGTATCGTCTTACAGCAGAATCAGTCCACTCCCCCTGCCCATAACCATGAAATCTCAAATGGAGCGCAATGAGTGTTGATACATCATCAATCGTCTTCCCATCAAATCTAAGTGCTTTGAGTCGTTCCTTCGCAAGCCGTGCACCCACAACTTCATGGTGATGAAAGGATACGCCTCCACCTGCAATATGACTGCGGGTTTTCGGTTTGCCAATGTCGTGTAATAGAGCAGCAAGACGACTCACCAAGTTTTCTCCGCCTATGCGATATTCAAGCGCGATTGCTTGGTCAAGAACGGTAAGTGAATGTTCGTACACATCTTTATGGTGATGGTGTTCGTCGATTTCCAACTTTAATTTCGGAATTTCCGGAAGGACAATGTCTGCCAAACCACTTTCCACCAGTATGGTTATTCCAATACGGGGATTCTTTGAAAGAAGTAACTTGGAGAATTCATCGCGCACGCGTTCTGCGGAAATGATTGAAATTCTTCCAGCCATATTTTTTAACGCCGTCATGACATCCTCTGCAACAATGAAATTAAGTTGTGCGGCAAAACGCGCCGCACGCATCATGCGTAGTGGATCATCGGAGAAGGAATCTTCTGCTCGTCCCGGCGTGCGAAGCAGACGATTCGCTAAATCTTCTAGTCCGTTAAACGGGTCCACAAAGATTGGCGCCCCCTGGGTTAATTCCAGGGCCATTGCATTCACTGTGAAGTCGCGACGCGAAAGATCACCTTCGAGAGATTGCCCATATTTCACCTCTGGCTTTCTACTATCGACGTCATAACTTTCACTTCGATAGGTTGTAACCTCAACGGTGGTCTCACCGCGTTTTCCTGTCACAGTTCCAAAGGCAATTCCAGTATCCCAAATATTCTCGGCCCATCGGCTAAGAATCTTTTTCGTCACCTCTGGGGGAGCATTGGTCGTGAAATCAAGATCATTTCCAAGTCGGCCCAAAATTGCGTCCCTTACTGAGCCTCCGACTAGCGCTAGGCGATAGCCGGCACTCTTAAAGGCATCCGCTAAAGAACTCGCCAAGGGAGCCCGTTCAATCAAAGATCTAATAGCAAGTTCCTCTGCGGCACCCAGCGCTCTAGTCATAATGGATAAGGCTAGAGCAGTACGCTTACTTCATGATCCCTGCACCTGGTGCGGGCAGCGAAAGTACCAAGAAGAAGAGGCGGCGCAGAAGGCCCGCCAATCGCTCCCCCCAATCTCCTGATTTGAAGAATGAACCAGCGCTACCGCTCAAACCTGCCACCAATCCGGCCCATCATCGACCTGCAAAAGGGGATTCTCGTACCGCTTCAACCCACACCAAGCGAATTGATGAGGTAAGCGCCGGCGGTTTGGTGATCGATTCTTCTGGAACCCAAGGCTTGCTTATCGGTCGGATTGATCAGAAAGACAATGCCCGCGTTCGGCTCCTTTGGTCTCTCCCAAAGGGGCACATAGAGGCGGGCGAGACTCCCGAGCAAGCAGCATTGCGAGAAGTCATGGAAGAGACGGGAATTGAATCTGAAATTTCCCGCGCTTTAGGAATTATTGATTTCTGGTTTATGGCAGGCGGGAAGCGCATTCATAAAACGGTTCATCACTATCTCTTCCGAGAATTGGGCGGAATTCTGGCGCCTCAAGTAACCGAAGTGGATGAAGTCTCCTGGTTTCCACTCCATGAGATAATTGATCGCCTGGCCTACCCCGATGAGAAGAAATTGATCGCGCGAAACGGTGACTTGCCGAAATGAGAAGGAGAGGCAAGGTAATCTCGGGAGTACTTCTTATGCTTCTTGCTTGTGTCCCATTTCTCTCAGCGACGCCGGCAATGGCGGCAAGCAATACGGTAATACTTATTAACTCCCCACACAGCGACCTGCTCGGAGTGGCTCTTAATAATGAATTGACAGTTTCACTTCTCCCCAATGGACAGTTAGGGCAATTGGTTTTCAATCCCGTTGCGCAACCACGTCGGTGGATGATTGATGCTGCCCTTATTGAAGAGATTTCCTTCATGGCTCAAACAGATCCGATCGCGCAAGATTGGCTGACTGAATTCAAGCTCATCAGTGCTGCGGATCTGATTTTTGCACTTCCATATGGACACCCTGATATTTCCATGACTAAACGCCTTGCTCCAACTGAACTCACCTACTACTACGAAACTAGTCAGAAAAGACTTGCGCGTGTCCTTGGTCGTGAGATCGGAATTAATCGAAGCTTTCGATGGGCCTCTCATAAGACCTATATCCCCGCCAATACAACCCTTTCGTACACCACCAATCGACGAGCAATTGCTTTATTTTCAACGGTTGTACCGGCCGAGCAATTAGATCTTTTGCGCTCGAAATTAGGCATTTTGCTCGCTACTGGAATGAGTGCACAAGAACAGCACTACTTTGCTTCAAACGCTAATGAGGCGGTAGCAAATACCCGCCATAAATTGAGAATTGTTCCCGGTAAATACCGCCTGACATCCCAACATGAAAACGTCCCGATCACTCTAGTGAATGACTTCGCCTCTCCGGTGACGGTCTCACTCCAACTCACTCCATTAAATTTTCGGATTCGCACTGTCGGTGACAAGCACATCATTTTGCCAGCCAATTCCAAGACTCAGATCTCAGTTCCTTTTACCGTCATAGCTCCAGGTTCGACGGCAGTTCTCGCTCAGTTCAAAAACTCAGCCGGAAAATCTGTTGGGGACTCCGTAATTCTCACTCTTAATCTCTCTGTTATCAGTCCGGCTGTGGCATGGTTCACGACAGGCGCAGCGGTACTTCTTCTACTAGCAGCCCTAGCTCAAATCATTCGGAGAGTCAGAAGGTCGCGAAAATGAAACCGGCCGATATGTTCCACGCCTCGAGCGTGATGGCACTTGGAACGATTTTCTCGCGTCTCACTGGATTTGTAAGAAACATCTTGGCAGTGGCTGTTCTTGGCACTGCCCTCCTGGCTGACACGTACAACGTGGCAAACACCATGCCAAACATCTTGTACAACCTACTTATTGGCGGTGCGCTTACAGCAATCTTTGTTCCACAACTTGTTCGTTCTTTTGCTGATGAAGACGGGGGGGAAGCATTTGCCTCTCGTTTAGTAACAACTATCAGCTCAATCCTGTTCATGCTGGCTCTCCTAGGAATTCTCTTCGCTCCCGCACTTGTAAGAATTTACGCCCCAGAATTTTCCAATGTTGGCTTTGAGAAAGAGTTTCAACTGGCAGTGGACTTCACTCGATTCTGCCTGCCGCAAATATTTTTCTTAGGGCTCTTTACTATGTTGGGACAAGTGGCGAACGCTAAGGGATCCTTTGCGCCTTTAATGTGGGCGCCAATTGTAAATAATCTGGTTGTGATCGGAATCTTCCTAACAGTCCTTCTACAGTCGCCCCATCTGACTATAGATTCAATTTCAACTCAGCAAACACAATTCTTGGGTTGGGGAACAACCCTTGGGGTAGTGATACAGGCACTTATTTTGATCCCTGTTGTGAAACGAACCGGCCTAAGAATTGTGCCTAAGTTCGGCTTGCAAGGATTGGGGAGGTCTTTCTCTCTAGCAGGATGGACCCTTATCTACGTCCTTATTTCACAACTTGGTTATCTAGTAACCGTCAATGTTTCAACCAGCGCTGCGGTTCGATCTGCGCAAGAGGGGGTAAAAACGGGAGTTGGCTTCACGCCTTTTAGCAACGCTTTCCTTATTATGATGCTTCCTTACTCGATAGTTACGATTTCACTCGTTACTGCACTGCTTCCTCATTTGTCTAAATTGGCAATTGACAATAAACGTACTGAGGTGCGCGAACAGTTGATTCGCGCAATCAAGATGGTAGGTGTTCTTACAGTTCCCAGTGGGGTCGCCTTCCTTTTGTTTGGACCACTTATAACTCGCGTTCTCTTCTTTGGAATCGCAAAATCCGACGCTGTCTACATTGGAAATGTGCTCTCTGCGCTCGGAGTTGGTTTGGTTGCATTTAGCATAAACATTATCCTCATAAGAGGATTTAATGCGTTTGAAGATACCAGGACGCAAGTACTTTCTATTCTGATTATTAATATTATTTCCGTCGCTCTTTCCTACCTTTCTTTAAATGTACTCAGTAGTAAATGGGTAACAGTCGGACTTGGTTTAGCTTTTTCAATTAGTTATATCGTGGGGCTTCTTGTCACACTTGCACTTTTGAAGAGACACGTTGGACCAATTTTAATTAGTGATTTTTTCTCGCAGCATCTACGCCTTTGGGGTTCTGCCCTAATCGCTATGGTCCCAATCTTTGGAGTTACTCAATATTTCTCTTGGGTTGATGCTTCTTCAACTATTGCGAGAGTCTCGGAATTGTTTTTCGTGATGGTGGTTAGCCTTTTTGGGTATTACTTTGTCGCCCGCGCTATGCATATACATGAAATCGTAATTACTCGGGGATTAGTGGCAAATCAATTCAACCGAATGCTCAGCACTCGCCGTAAGCCAAATGCCGAACCGCGGGAATAAACTTTTTTGGAATATTGTTATAATAGCATTATGAACTCTGATCAGAAGATCCACGATGTAGTCATTGTCGGTTCGGGACCAGCTGGCTACACGGCCGCAATCTATGCCGCGCGTGCCCAACTATCTCCAGTCCTCTATGAAGGTTCGGTCACTGCCGGTGGCGCTTTAATGAATACAACTGAGGTTGAAAACTTTCCAGGGTTCATTGAAGGTGTGATGGGTCCAGATCTCATGGAATCGATGCGGAAGCAAGCAGAACGCTTCGGCACGAAGTTGATCACTGATGACATTGTCGAGATGGATCTTGCGTCAAAGACTAAGGTGCTCAAGGATGGTTCTGGAAACATAGTTCATGCTCGTGCGGTAATTCTCGCTATGGGGTCTGCCTTTCGGGAGATTGGACTTCCTAATGAGAAGCGCCTTTCTGGACGAGGTGTCTCATGGTGCGCAACGTGCGACGGCTTCTTCTTCCGCAATCAAGAGATTGCTGTTGTCGGTGGCGGAGATTCGGCTATCGAAGAAGCAACATTTCTTACGCGCTTTGCCTCCAAGGTAGTTCTTATCCATCGTCGAGATTCGCTTCGCGCATCCAAGATTATGGCCGAGCGTGCGTTTGCAAACCCGAAAATTGAATTCCTTTGGAATCACGAGGTGGTCGATGTCCTTGGTGAGAACAAAGTGGATTCATTACAACTTCGCAACACTGTAACTGGCGAACTCACGACGCGGGCCTTCTCTGGACTTTTTGTTGCAATTGGGCACGATCCACGCAGTGAACTTGTTAAGGGCCAGATCGAAACCGATGACGAAGGTTATGTGAAAGTAATTGATCGATCAACGCTTACCAATCAAGAAGGTATCTTTGCTTGTGGGGATTTGGTTGACCATGTGTATCGCCAAGCGATCACGGCCGCAGGTTCTGGTTGTCAAGCAGCTCTAGATGCCGAGCGATTCCTCTCACACAGATAAGTCGCTGGTTTCATTCGGACAAGATTGGATTTGCACCAGTATCCTAGGTATTTGGAATCGCGAGAGGAATAAGAATGGCACAAGAAGTAACAACCGCAACTTTTGATGCAGAGGTTTTAAAGAGTTCTACGCCAGTACTTGTGGATTTTTGGGCTGAGTGGTGTGGGCCTTGCCGCGCAGTTGCTCCTATTCTGGAAGAGATTGCCAAAGAGTACGTCGGTAAATTGAAGGTAGTGAAATTGAATACCGATGAAGAATCTCGGATCGCCGTCAAATATGGGATCACCTCGCTTCCAACTCTTGCGGTTTTTGTTAATGGGGAGATTGTTAAGTCAATTATCGGAGCTAAGCCCAAGCCGGCACTTCTCAAAGATCTCGCAAATTTTCTTTAGAATTGGTCTGAGAGTTCGCTCTTACGTTAAATGAAATGCTCTGTGGTTTGCTTAAATAGTTAGGGTCCTCAGGATGGATGATCGTTTGATCGGCAAAGATTCCACTGCTGACGATGTGACCCATGTTATAAACATTCTCAATCGGTTGGGTTTATTGGTCGTGCACCCGCCGTCAATAGATGAAAGCGCCGTCAATGCAATTCGCACCTTCCAACAAAATCGCGGCCTCGATATCACGGGCGTCGTGAACTCTGTAACGATGCGGGCTCTTGAAGAGGCGCAGTGGAAACTTGGCGACCGTTCGCTTTATCTCCAACAACCTCCATTTCTTCGTGGCGACGACATTGCGACCCTACAAGCCCGCCTTACCGACATGGGATTTGATTGCGGTCGAGTTGATGGCGTATATGGAGTAAAGACAGAGAATGCGGTACGTGAATTTCAAAAGTCAGTTGGCGTCACAACTGATGGAAAATGTGGGCCCGCCACAATCACAGCGCTCATCCGCCTCACAAGAACCGTCTCGGGAGGTACCCCCTCTATCTTGCGTGAGAGCGCGATGCAGCATGACCGAGGTCCTTCCCTTGCTAATAAAGTAATTGTTTTAGATCCCAGCGGTGGAGGAAAGAATCGCGGCGTCAGTGCCCATGGTATTAATGAATCCACAACAGTGTACGACGTCGCCCAAAGACTAGAAGGTCGACTTCTAGCTCTAGGAGTGAGTGTCTTTCTCACACGGGGGGCACAGAATGAGCCAAGTGAGTCCGAGCGAATTGCTTTTGCAAATCAGGCTGGGGCAGATCTCATTCTCTCTTTCCATGCAGATTCCTACAAAAACGAAAATGCACATGGAGTCGCAACGTATTACTACGGCAGCGAGACGCACGGTGTCCACTCGGTTGTTGGTGAACGATTTGCCTCATTGGTTCAACGAGAAATATGCGCCCGTACCGATCTCCTCAACTGCCGCACGCATCCCAAAACGTGGGATTTATTGCGGCTTACCAAATCCCCAACTGTGCGTATTGATCTTGGGTATCTCACCAACCGCGGAGATGCCTCGCGACTAGAGCGTTCTGATTTTCGAGATGTCCTGGCTGAGGCAATAGTGATTGCGATTCAACGTCTTTACCTAGCATCCGAAGATGATGCTAAGACAGGAACGTTGAGAATTTCCGATCTTCAGAAGGCGGGGCTTCGCAAGTAACTCTTTAGGTCGTCGCGCCTCCATTTAAGTATGGGAGACTTGCGGAATGTCCAACCCGACGGCTCGTTATCAATCTGGAGACCCTCAGTATCTAGAGAAGCGTTTTGCCTCTCGCGCTGCGGGAATGCAACCAAGTGAAATTCGTTCACTCTTCGCTGTTGCATCCAGGCCAGAAATTGTCTCGTTGGCCGGCGGCATGCCGAACTTATCTGCATTGCCCATGGAGATGATGGCATCAGTCGTCAGTAAATTGATTCTCACAAATGGTGCTGAAGCTCTGCAGTACGGAAGCGGACAGGGTCATCCAAAATTACGGGAACAAATATGTGAAGTGATGGCTCTCGAAGGAATTCGAGCCAACCCTGACGATGTCATTGTCACTACCGGATCGCAGCAGGCGCTCGACCTCATTTCACGTATTTTTATCGATCCAGGCGATGTCGTCCTTGTAGAAGCTCCTTCATATGTTGGAGCTCTCGGCACCTTTCATCAATATGAGGCACAAGTTGTGCATGTCGAACTCGATGGTCAAGGTTTAGTCCCAGAAGCCCTCCGTCAAGCAATAAGTTCGGTGCGAGCCAGTGGCCGCACGATCAAATTTCTTTATCTAATTCCTAATTACCAAAACCCGACCGGTGTACTTCTTCCAGCGGATCGACGGACTGAGATACTCGAAATCTGTCGCGCAGAGGAAATCTTTGTAGTTGAGGATAATCCGTACGGTCTGCTTGGTTTTGACCGACCTTCGCCAAATGCGATGAGGGCTGAAGACACCGAGAATGTCATTTACCTTGGGTCGTTCTCGAAGACGATTGCCGCCGGCCTGCGGGTTGGTTGGGCTTTGGTTCCTCCATCACTCAAGGAGAAACTAGTTATCGCAAGCGAGTCTTCCATTCTCTGCCCTTCAAATTTCACACAACTTACGATTTCAAATTATTTGGCCGATCAACCTTGGCGGGATCAGATCGCTTCTTTCTGCCAACTCTACAAAGTTCGTCGGGACGCAATGCTGGAATCTCTTGAGGAGTACTTCCCTGCCTCTGCAACGTGGACCAAGCCTGGAGGTGGATTCTATGTCTGGGTTAACTTACCTCCGGAAATTGATACGAAGCTAATGATGCCAAAGGCGATTGTTGCGAAAGTTGCTTACGTGCCGGGAACCGCCTTTTATGCTGATGGGTTCGGGAGTTGGGCAATGCGGCTGTCCTACTGCCATCCAACGCCTGAGCGAATCCGTGAAGGAGTGAAGGCATTGAGTAACGTCGTTAAGGAAGAAATCTCCCGGCGAAGCAGTGCTTTTGAAATCAATAAGTAGTCTATTTTTTCTTAATGAGAGAAACAATTCGGTTGAGATCTGAAGTGCCAGAAAATTCGATCACGATTTTCCCTTTGGATTTACCCGATTGCACTCCAACCCTCGTATCAAAATAGTCAGAGAGGTCTTCCTCAACATCGGTCATATGCAAATTGTTACTACTACTTGCTCTTCTCTTTACTTTTGTTTGCGCAAGTCCAGTTGCAATGATCTCCTCAGTCGCTCTCACACTTAAACCCTCAGAAACAATTCGGTTGGCAAGATTTTCAATTTCTTTTTCATCAGTTAAGCCTAAAAGTGCACGTGCATGGCCAGCGGAAAGCACGCCTGCCGCTACTTTTCTCTGCACGGTAGGTGGAAGATTTAATAGACGCATTGTGTTTGTTAAGTGAGGTCGTGATTTTCCCAAACGTCGCGCTAATTCTTCGTGTGTGCAATCAAAATCATCCAAAAGTTGTGAGTATGCCGCGCCTTCCTCTAACGCATTTAGTTGACTGCGGTGAATATTCTCGATGAGCGCTTCGCGGAGAAGTTCATCGTCAGAGGTTTGACGAATGATGACGGGAATAGATTTAAGACCAGCTGCTTTGGCAGCGCGGAATCTCCTCTCACCCATAATCAGTTCGTAGCGACCGTATGAAATTTCGCGTACAACAGGTGGTTGAAGTAATCCCACTTCTTGAATAGAGGCGGTTAGCTCTCGTAAAGTGTCTTCATCAAAAACTCTTCGTGGCTGCTTAGGATTTGGCGAAATGGAATCAATCGGCACTTCATTCTGTTGCGCAACTTCCGCGCCAGCAATCGTTAAAGAAGTCGGAATTAATGCATCGAGGTTTGTACCTAGTCCACCGCGCTTAACACTCATGCGCTCTCTCCTTTTGAATAATTGACGCTGACCACATTTGAATCAAAACCTTTACCGCGTTCGGAAATTTCTTTGGCAATCTGCATATAAGCAATTGCGCCTGGAGAAACCGGGTCATATGTCATAACGGTTTGCCCGTATGAGGGCGCTTCAGAAATTCGTACGGCTCGCGGAATTGGAATATCAATAAGCTCTTGCGGGAAGTGCGAGCGCACACTTGCTGCCACGTCATTTGCCAGACGGGTTCGTCCATCAAACATAGTGAGCACGATCGTTGATAATTTCAATTCAGAGTTGAGGCGCTTGCGAACAATTGCGTACGTCTCCAATAGTTGGGTTAACCCCTCCAAGGCGTAGTACTCACACTGGATTGGAATGAGCAACTCCTGCGCTGCGGCAAGAGCATTGACTGTAAGAAGGCCCAGGCTTGGTGGACAATCAATAAAGATATAGTCGTAAGGAATCCCGGCACTCGCGCGCGCTGCAACGAGTTCTGTAATCGCCTCCTTTAAGCGAAGTTCACGCGCAACCATGGAAACAAGATTGATTTCCGCTTGTGCCAGTGCGGTATTGGAGGAAACACATTCCAAGTGCGGAAAACCGGCCACCTTCTGCACAACAGACGTAATGGAGGTGACGCCCATAAGCACTTCGTAAATACCCTCATTTGCTTGATGTTCAACCCCCAAGGCTGTGCTGGCATTTCCTTGTGGGTCAAGATCAATCACCAGGGTGCGCAGACCCCCCATGGCTAGGGCGGCGGCGATATTGACGGTCGTCGTCGTCTTTCCAACTCCGCCCTTCTGGTTGGAGACAGAGAAGATCCGCAGGGCGGAAGGTTGTGCAAAAGCCTCTTTGAGTCGACGAACCCCAATAACTGAACGAGTTAAGGTATCTGTTTCACGTGAATCCGTCACAGGGGCTAGTTAACCAGGCTTTCGGAGGGAAATAACCCGCCCGAGAGGCATACCAGCGAGCTTAATTTCATGGAGTTCGGCGCCTCTCACTGTAAGGGCCTCATCTGCCGCGCTCTCCCCTTTAATAGCCAATAGCAGACCCCCTTTTTTGATTAAGGGACGGGTTATTTTTGCCAATTTCTCCAGCGGAGCCACCGCGCGCGCTGTTACGACATCGGCGGTTATTGAGAAGTCTTGAGCTCGTCCTCGTAAAACTATGATATTTAAACCAGCCACTGCCTCATTGAGAAAATCAACTCTCCGTTGGAGGGGCTCAATCAAGGTCATATAGATATCTGGGCGTGAGAGAGCAAGGGGAATACCAGGCAGACCCGCTCCTGACCCAATATCAATAACTGTAGCCCCGGCGGGGATAAGGGTAGAGACCGGCAGGGAGTTGAAGATGTGGCGCTCCCATATCCGCTCACCCTCCTGTGGACCAATAAGCCCACGCTCGATTCCCTCTGTGCGGAGGAATGTCGCGTAGTGGGAGATTTCTTCCTCTCGCCCAGGAAAGTACCGAGCAATCAAAGTTTCACGTGAAACAATCGGCTCTTCCTCGTTCTCAACCACGTGCTCTTCGCCAATTCCTAGTAGTGCTCAACCTATAAGAGAGTTAGTTAGGAAAGATGATGACGCAGCGATCTGGATCTTCACCCTCAGATTCACTAGTGAGACCCAAGCTCTGAATGGTGTCGTGGATAATCTTTCGCTCAAATGCGTTCATTGGCGCCAATTTAAGTGAGTTCTTGGTGGAGGTGACTTCATCCGCGCTCTCCTGAGCCAGTTTTCGAAGTTCAGCCTTGCGGCCAGCACGATACCCATCAATATCCAACATGAGGCGGCTACGGTCACCGGTAGATGTTTGAACCGCCAACCGAGTGAGTTCTTGGAGTGCGTCAAGTACTTCACCTTGGTTTCCCACCAGGTGATTGAGCTTTCCTCCGACGATCGCGAGGGCTGCCCGATCGTTTTCAACATCAATATCAATATCTCCATCTAGATCGACGATATCGAGCAAGGCCTCTAGGTAATCGGCAGCTATATCGCCCTCTTCCTCAAGTTTGGCCACCAGGGAGACTTCCCCCGGCTCATTAATGCTTTCCTCTGTAACTTCAGATGCCTTCTCTTCAACTGCCTCGCTCATTTTCACTCCTTATTTACTTCTTAAACCTATTTGTCGGATTTGTTGTGGTTTAAACCTATTTGTCGGATTTACTATTTCTTTTTCTTTGGCTTTTTTCGGTTTGGTTGCTGGCGTTGACCTTTAACCTCAGGGCTCTCAATCACTTGCGTTGAATCTGCTGAACCGGTCTCAGAGAGGGGTATTCCACTCTTTCGCGCCTTCTTTGCTTCAAGTTCTAGATAGGCAGGAGATCCGGGAGTTGGATTTCTTTTAATCACATAGAACTGCTGGCCCCATGTCCATAGGTTGGTGGTGGACCAATAAATTAAAACACCGATGGGAAAATTTACCCCAGAGACTGCAAAAATTAATGGGAACGCGTATAACATAATTTTTTGCTGTTGCAACATCATATTGTTGCTTGAATCCATCTTCGGCATACCTTTCATCATCAACTGGCGCTGAGTGGTGAAAGTTGTTACCGACATAAAGATAATCAAAACCACGGTTACGAGTTTGACGGTTCCGTTTGAAGACCCTAAAAACGTTGCAGATATTGGAGCACCAAAAATTGTTGCGTGCGCGGCGTTCACTACGTCAGCTTGAGTCAGCACTCCATGAGCTTGTGGCGGATTCTTTCCGATTCCATTAAGAACAGTAAAAAGCGCAAAGAAGATCGGCGCTTGAGCCAGAATTGGAAAACATGATGCTAATGGATTTGTTTTATGCTCTTTGTAAAGCTTCATCATCTCTTCGGATTGTTTCTGGCGATCATCCTTGTGTTTGGTCTGAATCGCTTTGAGATGAGGTTGGAGTGCGGTTAATGCTCTCTGACTCTTAATTTGTTTAACGAAAAGTGGGATCAGCATTATTCGGATCAAAATAACCAGACCGATAATTGATAACGCCCAAGATACCCCGCTGTCGGGAGAGAAGATTGGGGAGACCAATTTATGGATCGATACAATGACCCAAGAAACAGCGATATATAAGGGATTTAAGATAGAACTCATCGAGTGGCGCCCCCGCTAATATGTAAATTATTATGTGATTGCGAAACGTCTGTTTTCACTTTTTTGGTTGGAACATAATCAACCCCACCGTGGGACCATGGATTACAACGCACCAACCGCCAAACGGCCATCGCTAGCCCTTTCAATCCGTATATTGAAATCGCACTCGCCGCATAAGATGAGCAAGACGGGTAGTATTTACAGCGCGGCGGAAACATAGGAGAGATCCATTTTTGGTAAAGGCCAATAAGGCCCACTGCCAACTTTCTCATTTGAAGACCATTTTGGTATTTAAGGCTTTCTCAATTACTTTTGGAATAAGACGAGAAAGTTCGCCACCAATATCTACCTTCACCACTCCTGGTAGGGCTCTGACTACAAGTAGCGACCCAGGTGGAAGTTGGGGAAGGTGCGCTTGAAGTCTGTGTCGAATTTGGCGGGCAACTTTATGGCGCACCACCGAACCTCCCACGCTTTTGTTAATAATTAAGCCGCACTTAACTGAAGTTTCTGTCGCCGCCAGATAAAGGTATACGACAAGAAACTTACTTGATGCGCGAGAACCACTTTTGGTTGCTCGCGCAAAATCATTTGGCGAAGTTAGCCGTGCACTACGGGGTAGCACAAGAATTAGTTACGCGGAGATTCGGACGCGACCTTTGGCGCGGCGGGCGGCAAGTACAGCTCGTCCGGCTCGGGTGGCCATACGGGCGCGGAAGCCGTGTTTCTTCGCTCGCCGACGTACGTTCGGCTGGAAGGTGCGCTTAGTCATGAGAACTCCTTGAAAATTCGTCTGTTAATCAATTAATGAGAATGAGGAGGTAACGGTAGAGGTCTGGGGATAACAGGGTCAAACTGAGACTTTTCGGGCTCTTATACAGTGGAGGCTCTTATTGAACGGTCAGAGTTGTGGATAACTACTTGCTTTTCTTCCAGTTCCCCTCTATTTTTCAACCTCTCCACAGGCCGTCTGAGGCTCAACCTTGGGTTTAGACCACAGCTTGTGGATAACATTGTGGATAGTTCTCGAGAGGCTGGCAGATGACCCTGGTAGAAAACGACCTAACCGCTCTCTGGTCCCGGGTTATTACAGATGTTGAGATTGATACCCCCCAACATCGGGCTTTCCTCTCTCTCACCAAACCACTGGGCCTTATCAAGGGCAATGGGATCACCAACCTTTTAGTCGCCGCCCCGAATGCTTTCGCGAAAGACGTACTTGAGACCCGTCTACGGGCCATTGTGGGCGAGGTCCTCTCTCGAGAACTGGGGGAGAAAACTAATATCGCAGTCACGGTCGATGA
The DNA here is from genome assembly GCA_035530615.1 of Candidatus Paceibacterota bacterium. Lineage (NCBI taxonomy): Bacteria > Bacillati > Minisyncoccota > Minisyncoccota bacterium. The sequence continues at coordinate 49,666 of DATKUL010000003.1, read as the reverse complement.
GGCTTTAGAACTCCCTAATCCACCACAACCTGACATTGAGATTGAGTTTATTGCACCGAAGGTTGGAACTGGTCGTGACGATCGAGCCCCGCAATCGAGTAATGAAGTCTCTCAATTGAACCCCCGGTATGTTTTTGAAACTTTCGTTATAGGCGCTTCTAACCGTTTTGCACACGCGGCCGCAGTGGCAGTGGCAGAAGCCCCCGCAAAGGCCTACAACCCACTTTTTATTTACGGGGAGTCTGGGCTAGGAAAAACGCACCTGCTCCACGCAATTGGTGCTTATGCAAAAGAACTGTATGGCAGCGTCCGAGTTCGCTATGTCTCTAGTGAAGAGTTTACCAATGATTTCATTAACTCCATCCGTGACGATAAAGCCTCTGCTTTTCAGAGGCGTTATCGGGATCTAGATGTGCTTCTTGTGGATGATATTCAATTTCTAGAGAATAAAGAACGTACCCAAGAAGAGTTTTTTCATACATTTAACACGTTATATAACGCAAATAAACAAATAGTTATTTCAAGTGATAGGCCACCGAAACAACTAACAACCTTAGAAGATCGGTTACGTAGTCGTTTTGAATGGGGTTTAATTACTGATATTCAACCCCCAGAGCTAGAAACGCGTATTGCTATTCTTCGCAAGAAGGCTGCGCAAGATAAGTTGAATGCTCCAGATGACGTTCTGGAATATATAGCGAGTAAAATCTCTACAAATATCCGCGAGCTGGAAGGTGCGCTGATCCGAGTAACTGCCTTCGCTAGTTTAAATAGGCAGAGTGTTGATTTATCACTTGCTGAAATTGTGTTGAAGGATTTAATCCCTAACGAATCATCGCTTGAAATCACAAGTGCAACCATCATGGCTCAGACAGCCGCCTACTTCAGCCTGACATTAGACGACCTTTGTGGAACCTCCCGTTCCCGAGTCTTGGTCAACGCCCGCCAAATTGCGATGTACCTCTGCCGCGAGCTGACCGAACTCTCTCTTCCTAAAATAGGGCAACTTTTCGGCGGTCGTGACCACACAACCGTGATGCATGCTGACCGGAAAATTCGCCAACTTATGGCGGAGCGGCGGTCGATTTATAACCAGGTCACTGAACTCACCAACCGGATTAAACAACAGACTAAAAATGGTTAAAATGGCTTTTAAAGGCTTCTTTAAGTGGGTGATTTGGTGGAGATGTCCTGTTTAGAGGTATTTACCCCCAGGTTGTGTAAAAGTTGTGGATAACCGTGGATAAACCCTCTCTTTTTGTGGGTTATTTACTCCTAACTTCCCAAAACCACTCATTTAACCGCAGTTGTATGGAATAAGGCACTTATTTGTCCAGAGGATGGAAGGGGTTTTCAACAGGTTTAAAGTTAGAAATCCTGGCTTTACCAGGGTTTTTCCTTTTATCCACAAGAAAAGGCTCTGGTTACTACGACTATCTATATCTATTTAAAGGTTGAAGGTGGAGAACTTTATGAAAGACTTTAAAGGACACGCTCCTCGGATTGAGGTTGGCGAGCTACTAAGTGAGACGAGAGGTGCGGCGTGAAATTTACCGTCGAGCAACATGCTTTAGCAGACGGCGTGAACTGGGTGTCTCGGAGTCTTTCCACTCGGCCGATTATGACCGCCCTTTTAGGCATTGTTATAGAAGCTGACAACGGTCAAGTCTTTCTCTCAGGCTCAGACCTTGAAACATCTAGTAAGGCAAATTTCAACGCGGACGTAAACCAAAGCGGAAAAGTTCTCGTTCCAGGCAAACTACTAGCGGAAATTTCCCGCTCTCTTCCCAACAAACCAGTCACGGTTCAATTGGAAGGATCACGGGTGCTTGTTACATCCGGAACAGCAAAATTCACACTACCTACACTTTCTTTAAACGATTACCCAAACCTTCCAGAAATTCCTGAAACAACCGGAATTATCGCCGGCGATCTTTTCGCAACAGCAGTTGCTCAAGTGGCGATCGCTGCGGGGCGTGACGACTCACTTCCTACACTCACAGGAATCCATGTCGAAATAACTCAAGACACTATGACATTGGCTGCCACTGACCGGTATCGCCTGGCAGTGCGTGAAGTCCAATGGCAAGCCACCCAACCAAACTTAGAATTAGTGGCACTACTACGTGCACGAACATTGGCCGATGCGACGAAGTCTCTCACTGGTGCAAAAAATGTTTTTATATCTCTCACCTCTCCGACTTCACACGACAGGTTGGCTGGTTTTGTAAGTGACGGCAAATCCATGACTTCTAGGATGTTGGATGGAATCTTCCCTCCATATCGCCACCTACTGCCGCAGAACATCACAACAACGGCAGTGGTAGAGGTCGCACAATTTTTAGATTCTGTCCGAAGGGTTGCCCTCGTGACTGACAAGACGGTTCCACTCCGCCTTTCTTTTGCAGGGTCAACCTTGGAGTTAGAAGCTGGAGCTGGTGAAGAAGCGCAAGCGACAGAAGCACTCGAAATTTCACTCACGGGCGAACCTATTAGTATTGCTTTCAACCCAGTTTTCTTAGCCGATGGACTACAAGCTGTAGGTACACCATTTGTGCAGATTTCTTTCACGGGCTCTAATAAGCCGGCAATCCTCACAGGTAAGGCTGGCAAAGATAGCGAGCCGATTGAAAACTACCGCTATCTACTTATGCCGATGCGCTACGCCTCATAAATGAATGCGTATAAATCATCTATCTCTCAAAGATTTTAGGTCTTACTCGCAACTAGACTTAAATCTTAATCCTGGGGCAACGACATTTATTGGGGATAATGGATCCGGTAAAACCAATATTGCCGAGGCTATTATTTACCTGTCTTTTCTTACCTCCCCCCGTGTCTCGCACAATCAACCACTTATTCGCCTGGGCTCTAATCAAGCAATCATCCGAGCAGAAATCGAGCGAGAAGAACGGAAACTCCAAGTAGATCTTGAAATAAATGTGCAGAAAGCAAATCGTGCCCGGCTCAACCAGAACCCGGTACGTAGCCAGAGAGAAATTCTAGGTGCCTGTCAAAGTGTTTACTTTTCACCAGAAGACCTAGATTTAATCCGTGGCGATCCATCTAACCGTAGAGATTTTCTTGATCGCCTTCTTATAACAAGGTCTCCGCGTCTAGCGGGTGTTATCAGCGATTACGAAAGAATTGTTAAACAACGTAATGCATTACTAAAAACGCGAGCTCCAAGAAGTGCACTTATCCCATGGGATGAGCAACTTATTTCGGTTGGCTCTGTCTTAACGACCGAACGGATAAATCTCTGTGAATTACTTAACCCACTAACTTCGGAAAATTATGCAAACCTTAATGAAGTTCGCCCTTTAGTTATCTCATACAAGTCATCAACCAATGAACTCTCTAATAATCTCAAGCAGAACAGAGAGATTCTCGCCTTACGGTTAGAAGAGGTCCAGTACCAAGAAGTGGAGCGGGGGGTTACATTAATCGGTCCGCATAGAGATGACCTACACTTACAACTTGGAGAATTTCCCGCCAAAGGATACGCCAGCCATGGAGAGTCTTGGTCGATAGCGATCTCGTTACGCCTTGGTGCATTCAACCTCTTGCGAAACGAGGGAGCGGAGCCGATACTTATTCTCGACGACGTGTTCTCTGAATTAGACACCTTCCGAAGGGCGCAACTTATGCAGGCAACACAAGTTGCAGAGCAGACGATTATCACCACCGCCGTTGAAAGTGATCTTCCTGTGGGACTTGAGACAGAACGGCTCTATGTCCAACTTGGTCAAGTGATGGATGTGAGGACTTAATGGCAAAACGCGATCTTGCCTTAGATCTTTTCAAGTCTTTTAAAACCGGCCAAACAAATAAAAAAATACGTAAAAAAGAAATACGAGAGAGCACAGGCACAACAACCGACCCACAATTATTAAAAGACCTTTTAAGTAACCTCATTAAAGAACGGAATTGGGATACAGGGATTGCGGAGGGCACTCTCTTCTCCACATGGGAAGAGATTGTCGGAAATGAGATTTCACTCCACGCCAATCCAATCTCTCTTTTAGATGGGGTTTTAACAATCCAATCCGCTTCGACAGCCTGGGCTACTCAACTTCGCCTTATTGGACCCGACCTCTTAGAGAGAATTCAGCGCAGCGCCCCCGGCGCTCTTGTGGAATCCATAACCGTGATTGGCCCCCACGGGCCTTCCTGGAAAAAAGGAATTCGGACAATCCGCGGTGCTCGTGGACCCAGGGACACCTACGGTTAAAAGCCCGAAAAAGCAACTTCTAAGAGGAACCCTTCACACCTGGTGATTTCTCGTCCCCAATACCGCCTCTACGGCTTGTTTGCGCTACACAGATTCCATTTTCAGGCTAGGATGAGCAGGTACTTCCAGGGATAATCTCCCTAGAAGGTCGCTGGAGCCCTTTTCCTCAATTGAGGCTGGGTTAGCGCAAGGCAAGTTTAGGCTAACAGAGTCAACAAGGGAGTCTCGTGCCGGCTAAGACAGGCAGTTACAACGCTAGTTCCATCACAGTTCTCGAGGGGCTCGAGGCCGTCCGCAAGCGCCCCGGCATGTATATCGGCTCCACCGGCGAGCGTGGTCTGCACCACCTGGTTTATGAGGTCGTAGATAACTCAGTAGATGAGGCCTTGGCCGGCTTCTGCACCGACGTCAACGTCACCCTTATGAGCGATGGAAGTCTGCAGGTCGTTGATAACGGACGAGGTATTCCGGTCGACATCCACCCGGTCGAAAAGAAACCTGCCCTCGAAGTTGTTATGACTGTGCTCCACGCTGGCGGGAAATTCGGCGATGGTGGGTATTCTGTTTCTGGTGGATTGCACGGAGTTGGAATCTCTGTCGTTAACGCACTCAGTACCGATCTTTCCGTCCGGGTATATCGCGACGGTTTTATATGGAGTCAAGATTACAAACTAGGTGTCCCAACCGCTCCTGTTTCAAAAGGCGAAGAAACCTCCAAGACTGGTACCACGGTTCGCTTCTGGCCGTCAGAGGATATTTTTGAGACCACAGACTTCTCCTTCGAAATTCTCTCCGCTCGCCTCCGCGAGATGGCCTTTTTAAATAGCGGTTTAACCATAACCCTTGCCGATGAGCGGCCTGGCCATGTCGACGAAAAAGGCGACCCACTCTTTGTTCGCTATCACTACGAAAATGGAATCACGGATTTCGTACGGCATTTAAATTCGACCCGTGGCCAGATTCACAAATCCATCATTGCTTTTACTGCTGAAGACAAAACCAGCAAGATGTCACTGGAAATCTCAATGCAGTGGAATGCCGGTTTCTCTGAATCTGTCTACACCTTCGCCAACACCATCAATACACAAGAGGGTGGAACACACGAAGAAGGCTTTAGAACTGCTCTCACTTCAATAGTGAATAAATTTGGCGAAGAATGGGGCTTCATCCGCAAACGAGAAGATCGCCTCACTGGCGAAGATGTCCGCGAGGGATTGACCGCAATTGTTTCCATCAAACTTACAGATCCTCAATTTGAAGGCCAGACAAAAACTAAACTCGGAAATACAAACGTAAAATCTTTCACGCAGAAGGCGATCAACGAAGAACTCACGGCATGGTTCGAACAGAACCCAAGTGAAGGAAAAGACATCCTACGAAAAAGTATTGATGCAGCGGCAGCACGCGTTGCAGCAAGAAAGGCCCGCGACCTTTCACGTAATCGAAAAGGCTTGCTCGAGGGTCGTGGTATGCCGGGAAAATTGGCAGATTGTCAGTGGACAGAGCCTGAAAAGTGCGAACTTTATATTGTCGAGGGTGATTCAGCTGGTGGATCGACTAAAGGTGGGCGCGATTCTAGATATCAGGCAGTTCTCCCCATCCGAGGGAAAATTCTTAACGTTGAGAAGTCGCGCATCGATCGGGTTTTGCAAAATAATGAAGTCCAGTCACTCATTACTGCATTAGGTACGGGTGTTCATGATGATTTCGATATCGCTAAATTGCGCTACCACAAGATTATTTTGATGGCCGATGCTGACGTTGATGGACAGCACATTCGCACACTCTTACTTACTTTACTCTTTAGATTTATGCGCCCCCTTATCGAACAAGGATTTGTCTACCTTGCTCAGCCACCTCTGTATAAATTGAAATGGGGCGGTAAAGAACCAGTGCAGTACGCCTTCTCAGATCGCGAGCGCGATGGATTTATCAAACTTGGAGTAGACACCGGAAAACGTCTCCCTAAGGAAGACGGAATCCAACGCTTTAAAGGTCTGGGTGAGATGCCAGCAAAAGAACTCTGGGATACAACCATGGATCCACATCACCGCGTTTTGATTAAAGTCGGTCTTGAGGATGCCGCCGCTGCCGACGACCTATTCTCTGTGCTTATGGGAGAAGACGTCGAACAGCGCCGCAACTTTATCCAGCGAAACGCCAAAGACGTTCGCTTCCTAGATATCTAACAGAGATTCAAGTCAAAGGAAAACAATGGACGAGCTCAGCAAAGATTTTGACCGGATAGAAGTTGTCGACCTCCAAGTGGAGATGGCACGCTCTTATCTCGATTATGCGATGAGTGTCATTGTTGGTAGAGCTCTTCCCGATGTTCGCGACGGTCTAAAGCCAGTTCACCGCCGAGTTCTTTATGCTATGTATGACGGCGGATACCGTCCTGACAAGGGTTACTACAAGTCATCTCGTATCGTCGGAGATGTCATGGGTAATTACCACCCGCATGGTGACGGTGCTATCTATGACACTGTTGTCCGACTCGCTCAACCCTGGTCACTTCGTTATCCACTCGTTGATGGCAATGGCAACTTTGGCTCTCCTGGAAATGATCCAGCCGCGGCAATGCGTTATACAGAAGCTCGTCTTTCTCCCATCGCCATGGAGATGATGCGGGATATCGATGAAGACACGGTCAATTTTTCCCCAAACTACGATGGCAGATCACAAGAACCAGATGTCCTACCCAGTCGTTTTCCAAACCTGCTGGTTAATGGCAGTGCCGGAATCGCAGTTGGAATGGCTACAAATATCCCACCCCACAACCTGCGAGAAATCGCCGAAGGTGTTGCTTGGGCTCTTGCGCATCCGGAGGCGAAATCCGACGAACTCCTCACACAACTATTAAAGATTGTAAAAGGTCCAGACTTTCCAACGCGCGCGCTAATTGTCGGTCGTACTGGAATAGAAACTGCCTACCGTACAGGTCGCGGCTCAATCACCATGCGGGCGGTGGTCAATGTAGAAGAGATTAACAAACGCACATGTTTAGTGGTCACTGAGTTGCCGTACCAAGTAAACCCAGACAACTTAGCGCTCAAGATCGCCGAACTGGTTAAAGATGGGAAAATTAAAGGCATCGCAGATGTTCGCGATGAAGGAAACGAGCGATTAGGACAACGGCTCGTTGTCGTGCTCCGAAATGACGCAATTCCAAAAGTTGTACTCAATAACCTTTACAAGCAGACCCAATTGCAGGACACCTTTGGTGCAAACATGTTGGCGCTTGTCGATGGGGTTCCTCGCACTTTACGTCTGGATGAATTCGTTCGTTATTACATCGAGCACCAAGTCGAAGTAATTGTCCGACGGACAAAATACCGCTTGGCTGAGAAAGAGCGACGAGCCCACATCCTTCGCGGGTATCTCAAAGCCCTCGACGCACTCGACGCCGTTATCGCGCTGATCCGCGCTAGCTCAACGCCAGAAGAAGCACGAACCGGATTGATGAGATTGTTAGAAGTTGATGAGATTCAAGCCAATGCCATTTTGGATATGCAACTTCGCCGGATTGCGGCCCTCGAACGTCAGAAGATCAATGACGAATACGACGGTCTTATGGCTGACATAGTTGAGCTCACAGCAATTCTGGCTAGCGATGAGAAGCAACGTGAAATTATCAAAACAGAGCTTTCAGATTTGGTCACAAAATACGGAGATGAACGGCGCACTCAAATCGTTGCTAGCGAAGGTGATTTTTCGGCTGAAGATTTGATCCCAGATCAAGATGCCGTCGTCACTATTACTCACACTGGGTATGCAAAAAGAACACGTGCCGAGCTCTATCGTTCGCAGAAACGTGGCGGTAAGGGAGTCAGAGGCGCTTCTTTAAAGCAAGATGATGTGGTCGATCATTTTTTTGTTGCCTCGACGCATGACTGGCTCCTATTTTTCACCAACCAGGGCCGTATTTATCGATCAAAAGTTCATGAATTGCCAGACGCTGGTCGTGATGCGCGCGGACAGCATGTCGCCAACCTCATGGCTTTCAAGCCGGATGAGCAGATCGCACAAGTTCTTTCCATTAAAGATTACGGAGTTCAGCCATATCTCGTTCTCGCAACTAAAAATGGTCTCATCAAAAAAACCGCATTGAGTGAATATGATTCACCTCGTGCAGGTGGATTGATTGCGATCTCCCTGCGAACAGGCGATGAAGTTGTCAGCGCTGCCCTCGTCAATGGGAAAGATGAATTACTTCTGGTCTCCAAAAAAGGCATGGCATTGCGCTTCCTGGCAGATGACGACGCTCTTCGCCCGATGGGTCGATCAACTAGCGGTGTGATCGGAATGAAATTCCGCGAGGGCGACGAACTTCTCACTATGGCAAGAATCAATACCCAGGATTCAAACCTTCTCGTCTTCACCGCAACCGATGGCGGTTACGGAAAGAAGACACCGCTGGACGAGTACCGGGTGCAAGGACGAGGCGGCATTGGAATCAAGGCGGCCAAGATTGATGAGGATTCGCGCGGGGTTCTGGTTAGCGCCCTGGTCCTTCGAGAAGAGGACGAGGTACTGGCTATTACATCCGCAGGAACCGTCATGCGGACCCCCGCCTCAGAAGTTCGCCAAACTGGCCGGGATTCAATGGGCGTGAGATTGGTCAATTTGGATGATGGGGTTCAGGTACTCTCTGTCACCAAGAGCGCGGAGGTGGAATCAGAGTAAAAACGCGGTTTGGGGTCTACCTCTAATTACCTGTAGCCTTACGCAGGTTTTGGGGCCTTTAGCTCAGCCTGGTTAGAGCGCTTCCCTGATAAGGAAGAGGTCGGAGGTTCAAGTCCTCCAAGGCCCACTCCCGTTGACCACGGGGACTTAGCTCAATTGGTAGAGCACCGCCTTTGCAAGGCGGGGGTTAGGGGTTCGATTCCCCTAGTCTCCACATGACAAATACTTCAGCAACCCTGCACACCTCATTGGGTGACATCGTCATCGAACTATTCCCCAATCACGCCCCTAAGACGGTGGCGAACTTCATTGAACTTGCAACCGGTGCCCGCGAGTGGACCGATCCGCGTAATGGCGAAAAGACGACCGCCAACCTTTACGACAACACGGTATTTCACCGCGTCATCAAGGGGTTCATGATTCAAGGTGGAGATCCACTAGGTCGCGGTACTGGCGGCCCAGGCTACAAATTCGCGGATGAATTCCACGGCGAATTAGTTTTTGATCGCCCGTACATTTTGGCAATGGCCAACTCCGGTCCTGGAACCAACGGTTCACAGTTCTTCATTACAGTGGCACCAACAACGTGGCTGAACCGTAAACACACTATCTTCGGTGAAGTAAAAGATGCCGCGAGCCAGGCCGTTGTGGACAAAATTGCGCAAGCAAAGACTGACGGACAAGATCGTCCAGCTACACCTATAACGATTAACTCCGTCACCATCTCTTAATGGTTGGGTGAAGGTAGCGTGAAGCGAAACGCCACCACCGGGCTCATAACCATAATCTGTGGGTTCTACCTGCTTCAGTTATTTGTACCTACTCTTGAGATTGATTTAGGGCTATTCAAAGGACCAATCGACGGGCATGGTGTAGCTGCTGGCGAGTGGTACCGAGTAATCACGGTTGCCCTTATTCATGGGGGCTTCATGCATCTCGGCTTCAATATGTACGCACTCCTAGTTCTCGGCAACCCACTTGAGCAATTATTTGGTAGGACTCGATTCCTCGCCATTTTTTTCATTTCACTGGTTGCCGGCTCACTGACTTCGCTCTATCTCAACCCCGCCTATCAGCTCTCGGTAGGCGTTTCAGGGGCACTCTTTGGGCTCTTCGGCGCCTTTGCTTTAGTGGCAAAGAGGATCGGGGCTGATGTAAAAAGCATTCTGGTCATCATTGGAATTAACTTTGCGATGGCTTTTCTTCTGCCCGGAATTGACTGGCACGCTCACCTAGGTGGGCTGATCGGTGGGCTGATCGCCACCAATGTGATTCTTCGCGTCAAGAACTGAGTTATCCACAGGAGTTATCCCCTATGTGGAGAATTACAAGCGTGTAATTTACCTCTTTAACGCCACTTGGTAGCCAGGGTGAAGCCCACCCCAATAAAGCCAAAGCCCACCACCATGTTCCATGCGCCGATCCCTGGGATGGGATAGTTCGTGGAGGTGACATAGAAGATCACAATCCAGATAAGGCCCGCGAGAAAAGCTGCAACCATCACCGGGGCGAGCCAACGGGGGCTCTCTGTGGGCAGGGCTACCGGATGGAGCAACTCTGCAGGGATGGTCTTCTTATCTTTCTTACGGAGTTTCGATTTTGGCATATCAGAGGGTAACACGGGGAGATAGATTCTTAATATCTGGCCTCCCAAGCGCGAGGTGGTCAAGATGCGAGAGAATTGCTCCCATGTCCGCCCGGAAGATTCTCGTCATCGATAACTACGACTCCTTTGTATTCAATCTCGTTCAATATCTCGCACAACTCGGAGCCGAGTGCACAGTTGTTCGCAATGACGAGATCGATGTAAATATGGCTAGCTCATACGACGGAGTTCTTATTTCACCCGGCCCAGGAACACCAGAGCGCGCCGGCGTCAGTATGGCGATGGTGAGTTATTGTGCCGAACACAAGATCCCACTTTTTGGAGTGTGCCTAGGACATCAGGCTATTTGTACCGCCTTTGGCGCGACCGTTTCACAGGCCCCTGAATTACTTCACGGTAAAACTTCACGTGTGAGCCACACCGGCGTGGGCGTGCTTACCGATGTCCCATCTCCTTTTACAGCTACTCGCTATCACTCACTTGCTGTCGAGCGAGCGACCTTGCCGGAAGAACTTCAAGTCACTAGTGAGACGGAGTCAGGTGTTGTCATGTCGGTACGTCATAAGACTTTGCCGATCGAGGGCGTTCAGTTTCACCCAGAGTCAGTACTTACTGAATTCGGTCATCATATGATGGCTAACTGGCTCACCGAATGCGGAGATGAAAACGCGAGGAAGAAATCAGTAGGACTTTCTCCAGTAGTTGTTAAGAACTAGAAATTCTTAATTAGTAGGAATAGTTGTGTCGATCGGGGTTGGGCTGGCAAGTTCAGTGCGATTAATCGTGATGGTGACTGTAGATCCAATCGTTTGAGTAGTTCCGGCTTCAGGTGCCTGTGCGAGAACGACGCCGGCTGGCTGCGACAGATCGGTTCCATCCAGTGTTCGCACGAGGAAACCAGCTTGCGCCAGAACAGTTCGAGCGGGAATTTCTTGTAATCCAATTAAAAACGGCACTTCAACATCGCCACTTGCGATCTGCAAAGTGACTCCACTACCCGAAGGAAGTATGGATCCACCATCAGGAGAGACTTTCAAGACAGTTCCCTGTGGTTTATCCGATGGAACTGCTTGGGTTTGCGAAATAACAAGACCAGCAGCCGCCAAACTTGCACGAGCATCCGACAGTGACATCCCTATGAGATCAGTGGGTACGGTGGCGTCGCCGACTCCGTCAGAGATTGTTAATACAACTGCGGTACCCTCTTTAACTTTAGTTGTCGCAAGAGGTACCTGGTCAATCACTCTACCCACAGGAATAGTCGGACTATGAGCATGTTGTATGGTGATGACGAAACCTAGGAGTTGAGCTTGCGCAGCCTCTGGAGTCAGGCCAACCACATTAGGTAGAGAAATCATTTTCTCGCCCTGCGATTTATTGAGGGCACCGACTCCAAAATTGACCAGCAGCCCGACGAGAAGCACGCCAATGCCAGCAGATATTAATTTGCGCCTACTCATTTTCTTGCGAGGAATCTTGGTAGTGATGACTCGACCGGCGCGTAGGTTCTTGATGTCATCCAACATCTGTGATGCGCTCTGATATCGGTCGGCGGGGTTTTTTGCCAGTGCAACAGTTAGCAAGATATTCAAACCAGCAGGCAATTCCGCATTGAGAGTGCTTGGCTTTATCAATTCCCCGGAAACGTGCTGAAAGGCGATCGAAACTGGAGTGTCCCCCGTATAAGGAGGCCTGCCTACCAGCACTTCGTAAAGTAAACAACCCACCGAGTAGATATCACTTCGGTAGTCGGACACCTCACCCATCGCCTGTTCTGGTGAAAGGTATTGAGCTGTACCAACAACATTCCATGTACTAGTGAGCGTGGCTCCGATGTCATCGAGGGCGCGTGCAATACCAAAATCCATTACTTTGACGACGCCTTGATCGGTGATCATCACGTTGGCTGGCTTTATGTCGCGGTGAACAATTCCGCAGTTGTGCGAGTATTCAAGAGCAGCCAAAATACCTTCACCGATTTCGAGTGCCCGATCAACAGGCAGTCGCTCGCCTTGATGGATCAATTCCCGAAGCGTGTGGCCGGAAACTAGTTCCATAACAATGTAGGGAGCGGGTTCTTCCCCTGAGTCGTACACTGCAACAATTCCAGGATGGTTCAATCCGGCTGCCGCGAGTGCTTCCTTACGAAACCGTGCAACAAAGGAAGGGTCGCGTGCTAGGTCGCTGCGTAGAATTTTGATGGCAACTTTCCGAGAGAGTCTCTGGTCATTAGCGATGTAGACATCGGCCATTCCACCGGAGCCGATCATCTCTCCAAGTTTGTACCTGCCTCCTAGAAGCGCGCTCATCGTTCTGCCTCTTTATCAAGGGCCGCACCCAGGAATGTCACGGGAAATGTAGTTGGAAGCGGAGCTGAGGAGGGCTCACCATTTTCGCGATCGATATCTGCAAGTATCACGGTGACATTATCGGGTGCACCAGCCGAATAAGCAGCATCCATCAAGAAAGTGAGCGCATCCTCGCGATTACGGATCTTTAAACCACTCTTGATTTCCTTCTCACTTAGAACGCCAGATAAGCCGTCACTGCAGAGTAAGAAGCGATCCTTAGGATTAGTTTGGTAAATCATGAGAACGGGAGAGAGAGGCCCATCACCCATTAAGGCTTGTGTCAAAAAGGATTTTTGCGGGTGCTCATGGGCCTCTTCTGAAGAGATCGACCCTTGATCAAGAAGTTCTTGCAGAACTGTGTGATCGTGACTTATCTGTATCAGAGTATTTCCGCGGAGTCGATAACATCGCGAATCACCAACATGGAGTAGGGCTACCTTCCTATCTGATTTTCTCCCGTACATCATGAGCGCACTCAATGTCGTACCCATGCCCGTTAGATCATCGTTGCGATCAGCGACTCGTCCGATCTCTGAATCGATCTCTTCCAAAGTGCTTAAAAGCAGATCTTCGATTGAATCGTTATCGATTCCTCCTTTCTCCAAGATAGGAGCCAACTTGGCAAGTGTTTTTACTGCCAGAGAAGAAGCCACTTCCCCACCTGCATGGCCTCCCATTCCATCGGCGACAGCGAGGAGGTAAGGATGAATTAATGCTGAATCTTCATTGCCGGATCGAACCAGACCCACAACAGAGCGCTCGGCAGTTACAAAACCAGCGGCAATTTTCTCGCTCACGGTGCTCCTCTCCGCTTGCTCGATACATCCCATTTGCAACCTAGGAGTTAAGCCTAATGGTGATAATCTCGGTCATAGAAGGCGTGAGTGGCGGAACGGCAGACGCGCACGGTTCAGGTCCGTGTACTCGCAAGGGTGTGGGGGTTCAAATCCCCTCTCGCGCACTGATGGTTATTACCTTTTAAACTCGGCGTAGCCTGGTATGAAGAATTCCTATCTATTCACCGTGGACATATCTGCGTACCGATCCCCAATGGGAGTAGTCAGGGCATCGAGGGTATCGAGTTGGTTCTGCGTCAGTTCAATAGACTCGGCTGCAATATTTTCCGCAAGATAGTTGATCCGCTTTGTTCCTGGGATAGGGACGACATCATCTCCGCGCGTGAGTAGCCACGCTAAGGCAACTTGACCTGGTTTAACTCCAAGTTGGGCGGCTACCACTTCAACTTCCTCCACGATACGGATGTTGGCCTCCAGGTTCTCAGCCTTAAACCGCGGGCTAGTCCTGCGAGTATCTACTGCATCAAAGTGATCAAGTGAACGGATTGTTCCGGTTAGGAAGCCTCTTCCCAAGGGAGAGTAGGCAACGAATCCGATGCCGAGTTCGCGTATCAATGGAAGGATTTCCGCTTCAGGTTCTCGCGACCAGAGCGAATACTCTGTTTGAAGTGCGGTTATCGGGTGGACGGAATTGGCGCGATGAATGGTTTCAGGCGCCGCCTCCGAGAGGCCAATATGTCGAATCATTCCTGCTTGCACCAATTCGCTTAGCGCGCCAATAGTTTCTTCTATCGGGACCTTCGGATCCATCCGGTGTTGGTAGTAAAGGTCGATGTAGTCGGTCTTTAGCCGTTTCAAAGACCCTTCAATCGAGAGGCGAACATTTTCCGGACTGCCATCAAGTCCACGGCTGTGGTCACTACGGTGTAGCAGAGTGCCGAACTTGGTGGCAATCACTACATCTTGACGTCGCTTTGCGAGTGCGCGCCCAAGAAGTTCTTCGTTTGTGTAGGGGCCATAAATTTCGGCAGTGTCAAAAAAAGTAATCCCAAGTTCTAAGGCACGATGAATAGTCTTGATTGCTCCCTCATCGTCCTGCCCGCTACCTGTGTAGAAGGCAGACATGCCCATGCATCCCAGACCGATTCGGGAGACCTCAAGTTTCTCTTTGCCAAGTGTTACTTTCTTCATTTCAACTCCCCGGACGGATCTCGTATTCTTTGTACCTTATAGGTGACTATGTATTTGCGCGCGCCGTAACAAAAGCACGGACGCAGGATTCGATGTCCTGTTCTGTATGTATGGCAGAGAGTTGGACTCTAATTCTGGCTTTTCCATTTGGAACAACTGGGTAGCTAAAGGCAGTGACATAGACGCCCTCTTCCAACATTCGGTTAGCTATCCGGGTAGCAAGGGAGGCGTCACCGAACATAACGGGAATGATCGGGTGTTCACCAGGCAGTAGGTCGAAACCCTCCTTCTGCATTCTTGCGCGGAATAACGCTGCGTTTTCAAAGACACGCGCTCTTAAATCTGCACTATTGGCGGCGAGCTCAATTGCTGCCAGAGTACCCGCGACGACTACAGGGGGCAGCGAATTAGAGAATAAGTACGGTCTTGCCCTTTGTCTAAGTAGGGCGATGATTTCAGCGCGACCACTAACGTAACCACCGGCCGCCCCGCCGAGCGCTTTGCCAAAAGTTCCGGTAACAAAATCAATGCGACCCTCGACCCCTGCGAATTCGGGGGTGCCACGCCCATGCTCTCCCATAAAGCCAACCGCATGTGAATCATCAACCATCACGAGTGAACCGTATCTATCTGCCAGATCGCAAATTTCTTGAAGAGGAGCCAAGTACCCATCCATGGAGAAAACGCCGTCTGTGACAATTAAACGCTGCCGAGCATCTTTGGCTGCAATGAGTTGGGCTTCAAGATCGCCCATATTCCGGTTGGCGTAACGGTAGCGCGCTGCCTTAGAGAGCCGGATGCCGTCGATAATCGATGCGTGATTGAGTTCGTCGGAGATGATCGCATCTTCACTTCCAAATAGTGCTTCGAAGACTCCACCATTTGCATCAAAGCAAGAGGAGAACAAAATAGTGTCCTCCATTCCCAAAAATTGGGAGACCTTCGCTTCGAGTTTGAGGTGCAAGTCTTGCGTTCCACAAATAAATCGCACGCTGGCAAGTCCAAATCCCCACTCGTCCAACGCATTCTTAGCGGCTGCAATAATCTCTGGATGATTAGCTAGTCCAAGATAATTATTAGCGCAGAAATTCAATACATCTTTTCCATTGACTTCAATGTGCGATGATTGTGATGAAGAAAATGGCCGCTCTCCTTTAAGGAGGCCTGCATCCTTAATCTCACGAAGCGTGTTCTCCAGTTGTGACTTCATTTTTTCATACATGGAGATCCTCCCAGTTCAACACGACTTTTCCGCCAGTCCCAGCACGTGCGGCATCAAATCCCTTTTGCCATTC
Organism: Candidatus Paceibacterota bacterium; assembly: GCA_035530615.1. Classification (NCBI taxonomy): domain Bacteria; kingdom Bacillati; phylum Minisyncoccota; species Minisyncoccota bacterium. The sequence continues at coordinate 33,506 of DATKUL010000003.1, read as the reverse complement.
TTTGGCTGGGAAGCGATCGGTAATCACAGAAGAGAGCGCTTCGCGAAGCCACGTGCTCGATTGCAGCATTGCACTCATCGCAACCCAACTTTCATACATCTCTCGTCCATAAATGCCTTTGATTGTGATCATGTGCGTCACGATCTTTGCCCAATCGACATCAATTGACTCAGTGGGCAGCCCCAGCATCGCAACCCGACCGCCGTGATTGAGGTTGTTGATCATCTCGGGAAGCGCGCTTGAATGCCCTGACATTTCAAATCCAACGTCGAATCCCTCATGCATCCCGAGGATTTTTTGGGCATCCTTTATTCGCGTCTGTGCAACATTTATAGTGAGATCTGCACCCATCCGTTGCGCCAACGCCAGTCTTGGGGCTGAAACATCGGTCACGACAATGAAGCGCGCGCCAATATGTCTGGCAATCGCCGCCGCCATTAGGCCAATTGGACCGGCACCAGTGATGAGAACATCCTCGCCCACGAGGGGAAAACTGAGGGCGGTGTGGGTTGCGTTTCCGAAGGGATCAAATATCGCGCCAAGATCTGGATCCACACCTTCTCCATGTACCCAGACATTTGATTCTGGGATGACAATAAATTGAGCAAAGGCACCATCGCGATTGACCCCGACGCCGGAAGTACGAATGCACATGTGACGTCGTCCTGCCCGGCAGTTACGACAGGTTCCGCAGACGATGTGGCCTTCACCCGATACACGCGCGCCAACTTTTACATCTCGAACCTGTGACCCTACAGCTACAACCTCGCCATAAAATTCATGACCGGGAATCATTGGCGCTTTTATATTGGCCGCTGCCCATGGATCCCATGACTCAATATGTAAATCCGTGCCACAAATTCCAGTGCGAAGAACGCGGATCTTTACTTCGTGATCTCCCGCTTCAGGTTCGGGTCGTTCGGTTAATTCGAGCCCTGGTGCGCCACTTGGCTTAAATAATGCGAGCACGTAAATTGCCCTCCGATCGCAGTACCTCTAAATACATGGGTCTGGGGACATGGTTCGCTGGTTAAGCGCGGGCGTCAAGGAGCAGGGAAATAAGTTCGTGAGGAGCAAAGTCTGTTGGCCATTGTGGATTCTCTCGCCCGATTCCCACTCCAATAACAAATGATGCCAATTCTTGAGGGCTGTCTCCTCCATGACCGCCCTGATCTACATGCCCATGATCTGTTGTGAGAACAAGTAGCCATTCTTCATTCAGGTTCTCTGCTCGTGTATTGAGTGCCTGGTGAAGTCGAGTGAGGTGTTCATCGACTCGCGCGATCGCATCGAGGTACTCGTTGCCAAGAACCCCATAAGCGTGCCCGGCCTCGTCTGCGTCGCAGAAGTAGATGAAACTCACATCAGGGCCGAACTTTTCCATCGCAAGGACGGCAATGTTCGCTATTTCGGAATCGACTTTCTGGTAACCGTAGGTTTCTCCGTCGCGCGAAATCACTCGGTGCTGACCCGCGCGGGCTTGCTCCCGTCTTTCATGGATGACAGGTCCCACACCCGATGGATCTACAAGTGGTGGCCAACCCGCAGCTGCGAAAGTAGTAGTCGATTGGTCTTGATAGAACGCACGACTGAGCAGATCGGGTCGGGAAAGAAGATTGTGCCCAGAAAACCAGTTGTCGCGGACCGCATGCTCGGCGTGTGTCGATCCTGTTAAAAGAGTTGACCAACCCGGGCCGGAGAGAGTCGGCACACTCATCGTGAGTTCGGTGAAATGACCGGTCTCTCTAAGGGAAGAAAGTGTGGGCGCCTTACCTGAATCGAGGGCTTTGTTGAGGATCAAACCATCGATTCCAACCAGTAAAATCTTAGTTTTCATACTTCACCTTACAATAGTGTCCACTGTGAGAGAGATGGCAAAGTAGATGATGGCGAGCGCTTCCAGCAACAGGCCGAAGGTTTATGCTCACCGGGGGGCTTCTAGTGATTTTCCGGAGCACACTTTAGCGGCCTATCAAGCTGCGATCGAGCAAGGAGCCGATGGTTTTGAGTGCGATGTCCGCTTAACCAAGGATCTAGTCCCGATTCTCTGGCACGACTCCACGATGGATCGCACCGCTGGAAGCAAAGGAGATATTGCTGCCCTGAGCTATATGCAAATCCGTGATCGTTATCCGCAGGTAATGCTCCTCACGGAATACCTTGAACTCGCAATCGCTCATAAGAAAGACATTGCCATTGAGACTAAACACCCAGTACCAACAGGGCATGAGATTGAAAAAGTTATTAAGAAAGAATTGGATACATATAAATCCAAGATAGATGATTCGGGAATTGAAGTTTCTATCATGTCCTTTTCGTGGACTGCGGTGCAATACGCCTCGAAGCATATTGGGACAAATACCGTGATGTTGGTTGATGGCATCAAAGGACTATTACTTGAGAATCTCTCCTCTGCTAAAACTCTCGGCCCCAGCATTGAAACGATAAAGGCGAGGCCGCAAATAATCACCGGAGCTAAAAGGAGAGGCAAACGCCTCTTTGTTTGGACAGTTGATGATCCAAAAGACGTTGAATTCTGTGCTTTCAGTGATATCGATGTTGTGATCACAAATAAGCCGGCGCAGGCTCGCATGGTGCTCGGCTATCCTTAAGCAATGAGCACTTATGCCTACCTCGGGCCAGTTGGCACCTTCACGGAGGCAGCGCTTAAGAAGATCACCACTTCGACCGATGAACTGGTTCCCTATGCGAATGTCACTGCAACACTTAACGCGGTCCGCAATGGTGAGGCCGAGTATGCCTTGGTGCCAATAGAAAACTCCGTTGAAGGAGTGGTTGCACGGACTCTGGACGAACTTGCAACGGGAGAGCCGCTGATAATCGCTGGAGAGGTGACGCTCCCTGTCGCCTTTGCACTCATGGTCAAGCCAGGTACAACTGTGATCAATCGGATTGCGACACACCCGCACGCCGAATCGCAGTGTCGATCTTTTATTGCACGCAATTACCCACACGCAGAAATGATTGCAACTGCCTCGACGGCGGGCGCGGCAGAGTCAATCGCCCGCGGGGAGTTTGATGCGGCCATCGCTGCCCCTGCGGCCGCGGCTCACTACGGTCTCGAAATAATTTCCGATAATATTGGCGATAACGATGGGGCGGTCACGCGCTTCGTGCTTGTCACAAAACCTGGGCATCTCCCTGCTCCGACTGGCCATGACCGGACCTCGCTGGCGATCTTTATCGGTCTGGATCATGCTGGCGCACTCTTAGAAGTGCTGACTGAGTTCGCCAAGCAGAATGTGAACCTGACTTTCATTCAGAGCAGGCCAACGGGGCTCGAACTAGGTCACTACCATTTCATTATTGATGCCGAGGGTCACATAAATGACCCAGCGGTAAACAAGGCATTGGCCGGACTTCGTGAAATATGCGAAGACATCCGCTTCTTAGGTTCGTACCCACGGGAGGGGCAAGCAACATGATCGATATCAAGTTCCTTCGCGAGAATCCTGATGTAGTGCGTGCGTCACAGAAGGGCCGGGGCGAAGATCCCTCAATTGTGGATCAAGTGCTTGCCGCGGATGCGCTTCGACGTGATGCGATTGTCGAATTCGAAGCACTTCGCGCGCAACAGAATGTCTTCTCAAAATCTGTTGGAGCGGCAAAGGGCGATGAGAGGGCTGCTCTTCTGGAGGAGGGTAAAGCACTTTCAGCACGAGTGAAAGCTGCAGATACATGTCGGGCGGAAGCAGAGAAGAAGTCAGAAGATCTAGCGCTGCTTCTCTCCAATCTATTAGATCCGGCGGCGCCCATTGGTGGTGAGGAAGATTTCATCGTACTCGAACACGTCGGCACTCCTCGCGACTTCTCGAAAGACGGATTCGAACCGCGAGATCACGTTGAGTTGGGGAAACTTCTTGGCGCCATTGATACAGAGCGGGGAGCAAAAGTTGCTGGATCCCGCTCCTATTACTTAACTGGAGTGGGCGCGCTTCTTGAATTCGCGCTGGTTAACTACGCGATCTCAAGTGCGGTTAAAGCTGGCTTCATTCCGGTAATCCCACCCGTTCTCGTCAATCCTCCCGCCATGCAAGGAACAGGATTTCTTGGCCAAGCAGCGGAAAATGTTTATCATCTAGAAGAGGATGATGTGTACTTGGTAGGCACCAGCGAAGTTCCACTTGCTGCCTTTCATATGGATGAGATTTTGGATGCAGAGAAGTTGCCGCTTCGCTACGCGGGTTATTCAACCTGTTTTCGGCGTGAGGCTGGAACATATGGCAAAGACACTCGTGGAATCATCCGTGTCCACCAGTTCGACAAAGTGGAGATGTTCTCTTTCTGTAAGCCAGAAAATGCAGTTGCCGAACACCAGCGACTGCTTCAATGGGAGAAGGATTTCCTTAATGCAATGGAGATCCCATATCGGGTTATCGACGTAGCCTCTGGCGATCTCGGATCAAGTGCAACTCGCAAGTTTGATTGCGAAGCCTGGATACCTACCCAGGGCACATACCGAGAAGTGACGAGCACTTCCAATTGCACGGAATTCCAAGCGCGAAGATTGAACATTCGGATGAAGGACGGCCAGAACACTTCTCCCGTCGCCACTCTCAATGGCACTCTCGTGGCGGTTCCACGAACGATTGTGGCGATTTTAGAGAACCACCAAAACGCCGATGGAACCGTCAATGTTCCCAAAGCCCTCCAGCCGTTTTTAGGTATGACGAGATTCGAGTTGGTGTGACTTCTCGCCCAAAACTAATTGCGACAGATCTTGATGGAACAATAGTTGCACACTACGGAGAGATATCTCAACGCACGATCAATGTATTTCGACAGGCGCACGAAATGGGTATCGAAATATTTTTTGTGACGGGAAGGCCGCCGCGTTGGATGCCCGAGATCAAAGATGCATTCGGAATTGGATCGGCAATTTGCGGCAATGGCGCAATGCTCTATGACTTGATGGAAGATCAAGTTCTGGAAGAATGGCTTCTTTCGGTAGATGCGCAGATGGATTGCGTTCAGAAGCTTCGCGCGAAGATTCCAACTATTTCTTTTTCGGTAGAGACAAGTACCCTTTATCACCGAGAGAAGGCGTACATCCCTCGTTGGGATGTTGGATTGGATAATGAAGGCGTTGATCTCATTGAGGAGGTTATGTTGCAACCCGCTCTCAAATTATTGGCTCGCTGTTCCGGGCAAGATTTAAGCTCGGATGAGATGCTGCACATCGCACTTCAGGAATTAGATGGAATAGCCACTGTCACGCACTCCAATTCACATGACTCACTTCTGGAAATATCAGCTATTGGTGTTTCAAAAGGAGAGACATTGGCAAAGATGGCAGACCGATTGGGGATTGAAGCAAAAGACTGCGTCGCATTTGGAGATAATCCCAATGATTTTTCAATGTTGAGATGGGCTGGCCGTTCATATGCGATGGCCGATGGTCATCCAGATGCCAAAAACCATGCAAAAAATATAGCTCCTCCACATACTGACGATGGAGTTGCGGTTATCTTGGAGGAATTGCTCCAACTTCCTGGTTAGCCCTCATTTCAGGTAGATTACGCCGCGGAGGGCTCGCATAGCGGCCGAGTGCACCGGTCTTGAAAACCGGCAAGGGAAACCTTCGAGGGTTCAAATCCCTCGCCCTCCGCCATTTTTTCAAGAAATAGCCAGTGTGGTTGATTTCATAGGCAAATACGTGCGAGTACGCCTAGCCACATCTGCGTTTTCGCAGGAAACTTCTCCCTAGCGCCCGCGTTTAAAGCCGGGCAAAAGGAGATGTTGTATGTCTGGAGTTTTTTCAGCTACCCGTGCCAAAATTTCGGCTCGAACCTTGCGCACCGATCGGTGGTGGCTACAGCCGGCGATCACGGTAGCCGTACTTGTCTCCTTCATTATCTATGCGACATTTCGAGCTTTTGAGGCGAAGTTCTATTTCGCTGAGCCGCTGATCTCTCCTTTTTATTCACCTTGCCTTACATCAGCCTGTCCTGAAAATGGATCACTGCTAGGGCATCCATTTGGGACTGCTGTTCTTTTTGGAATGGCCATATCGCCTGCGCTATTTATTTTGATTTTCCCGCTGGGCTTCAGGATGACCTGCTACTACTACCGCAAGGCTTACTACCGATCTTTCTGGCAGTCACCACCTGCATGCGCTGTTGCTGAACCACACTCGACATATACCGGCGAGACCAAAGCCCCACTTGTGTTGCAGAATGGCCATCGGTGGTTTTTTCTAGCTGGTCTTGTCTTTAACATGATTCTCACGATTGATGCATTCTTAGCATTTAGAAATAGTGAAGGTCAATGGGGCCACATGAGCGTTGGCACCCTTGTGCTTCTTGCCAACGCGACACTGCTCTGGTTGTACTCGGCTTCTTGTCACACATGTCGCCACACAATCGGTGGACGATTGAAGCATTTCTCCAAGCATCCGGTTCGTTACAAATTGTGGACCTGGGTTTCAATCTTGAACCATCGCCATGCGAATTTCGCCTGGGTTTCATTGTTCGGAGTTGCCTTTGCCGATCTTTATGTTCGCTTTGTCGCATCTGGATCCATCACCAACTTCTACTTCTTTTAATTCACAATCATGTATCTAGCAGTATTTAATTCAAGTTCGAGGAGCCATCGATGAGCACTATTGAGAAGCACAAATACGACGTCGTTGTTATTGGCGCAGGTGGCGCCGGACTTCGTGCCGCAGTAGAAGCGCGTGAAGCCGGACTTCGTGTAGCCATTATTTGTAAGTCACTCTTCGGGAAGGCTCACACTGTTATGGCAGAGGGCGGCGTCTCTGCTTCCATGGGAAACGTCAACTCTGACGATAACTGGATGGTTCATTTTCGCGACACCATGCGCGGTGGAAAGTTCATGAACCACTGGAGAATGGCCGAATTGCACGCCAAAGAGTCACCAGATCGGGTATGGGAACTCGAAACGTGGGGCGCTCTCTTTGACCGCACTGCGGAAGGAAAAATCAGCCAACGAAACTTCGGTGGCCACGAGTATCCACGCCTTGCGCATGTGGGTGATCGCACCGGTCTAGAACTTATTCGCACATTGCAACAGAGAATCGTCGCACTTCAGCAAAGAGATGCCCGTGACCACGGCGATGCTGAAAGTTTCATAAAAGTATTTGCTGAATTAACTGTTACTGAAATACTGAAAGAGAACGATAAAGTTGCCGGAGTTTACGGCTATTGGCGTGAAACCGGTAGCGAAGTTCTATTCGAAGCTACCGCTGTAGTTCTGGCAACAGGTGGAATCGGAAAGTCCTTTAAAGTCACAAGCAATTCCTGGGAAGGCACTGGGGACGGTCATGTGCTAGCCCTTAAGGTCGGCGGACGGTTGAAGGACATGGAGTTTGTTCAGTTCCATCCAACAGGAATGGTCTGGCCTCTGTCTGTACGCGGTTTGCTTGTTACAGAATCCGTCCGCGGTGATGGTGGCGTTCTTACCAACTCTGAAGGCAAACGCTTCATGTTCAATTACATTCCAAGCGTATTTAAAGAGATGTATGCAGATAACGAAGCAGAAGCTGATCGTTGGTACAACGATCAAGCCAATAATCGCCGCCCTCCTGAACTCCTTCCGCGCGACGAAGTAGCCAGGGCGATCAACTCTGAGGTCAAAGCGGGTCGTGGCTCACCCCACGGTGGCGTTTTTCTTGACGTGTCCAAACGTATGCCAGCTGATGTTATTAAGAAGAAATTACCGAGTATGTGGCATCAATTTAAAGAGTTAGCCGATGTCGATATTACGGAGACAGCGATGGAAGTCGGACCCACCTGCCATTACATGATGGGTGGTATTGATGTGGATCCCGATACGGCCGCAGCAATAGGTGTGCCTGGACTTTTTGCTGCTGGTGAGACTGCTGGCGGTATGCATGGATCCAATCGTCTTGGTGGCAATTCACTCTCGGATATTTTGGTTTTCGGCCGTCTTGCAGGATTGGGTGCATCTGCCTATGTTAAGGAGAATAGGGTCAATGCAGTTTCTGACGCGACAGTGAAGCGTGCAAGCGAGAAACTTAACGCTCCATTCACACGCACTGGAGCTGAAAATCCATACACGATTCATGCCGAGCTTCAGCAAGTAACCAATGATCTGGTGGGAATCATCCGAACTAAAAAGGAATTGGAAGATGCCCTAGTTAAATTAGCGGATTTCCGAACTCGCGCCGCCACAGTAAAACCTGAGGGTGGCCGCGCCTTCAATCCTGGTTTCCATCTCACATTAGACCTTGAGACGATGCTGATGGTTTCTGAATGCATTGCACGTGCAGCTCTCCAGCGAGAGGAATCACGAGGGGGACATACCCGCGAAGATTTTCCAACGATGAATCCGAAGTGGCGCCAAGTCAACTCGATTTGTACGTGGGATGGCTCCAAAATCAGTGTCACTAAGGAAAAATTGCCAAGCATGCCCCAACGTCTTCTTGACCTCTTTGACCCGCACGAGTTAGAGAAATATTTTACGGAAGAGGAAATGATTTCCTTGAAAGGTGGTGCCAAGTGAGCGCGATTAAGAAGATGGTCAAACTGCGAATCTGGCGCGGAGACTCTAAAGACGGCGGACTTCAAGATGTTGAAGTGGAAGCCAATGAGGGCGAAGTAATACTCGATGTTATCCACCGTGTTCAGGCGACGCAGATGTCTGACTTGGCAGTCCGCTGGAACTGCAAGGCTGGAAAATGTGGATCTTGCTCTATGGAGATAAATGGCAAGCCACGTCTTGCATGCATGACCCGCATGAACATGTTTGAAGAGGACGAGACCATCACAGTTACACCTCTTCGTGCTTTCCCTGTCATTCGCGACCTTGTTACTGATGTTTCCTTCAACTTCAAGAAGGCGATGGAAGTTCCGGCCTTTGAAGGCCCGGCAGATCTCAAGCCTGGTGAATATCGGATGCAGCAGGTGGACGTGGAGCGAAGCCAGGAATTCCGCAAATGCATTGAATGTTTTCTCTGCCAAGACACCTGTCACGTCATCCGAGATCACGAGGAGAACAAGAAATCCTTTGCTGGTCCTCGTTTCTTCATCCGCCTGGCTGAGCTCGACATGCATCCACTTGATATCTTGCGCAATCGAAAGCAGAATGCTCAGGAAGAACATGGACTTGGGATGTGCAACATCACCAAGTGCTGTACTGAAGTCTGCCCAGAGCACATCCGAATCACCGACAACGCAATTATTCCGATGAAAGAGCGTGTAGTGGACGTAAAGTACGATCCAATTCGGTGGTTAGGCTCCAAAATTCGCAAACGTGAGGGTATTGTTTAATACATGCGTTTGATACTTCGTTGGGCCGCACTTGCTTTAGCAATTTGGGCGGCAACCGCCGTTGTCCCTGGAATCACCGTTAATGGAGGTGCCGGCACCTATTTGTGGGTGGCGCTTCTCTTCGGCCTCATTAACGCCGTTTTCGGCTCTATCGTGAAGGTGCTGACCTTTCCGATCACGATCCTTACCTTTGGTCTCTTCATCTTCATCATCAATACCGCGATGCTCGCACTGACGGCGCGTTGGAGCACTGCGCTAGATATCAAGGATTTCTGGTCAGCGCTCTTCGCAAGCTTAATGATCAGCATTGTCAGCGCTCTTCTTCGCGGCCTATATTCCAAGAGAACGTCATTTTAATTTCTACCCGCTGGTCCGCTTTCGTTTGGGTGGGATTGGGTGGTATCGCTGGTTCACTCGTTCGTTGGACACTTTCTGTCGAATTTGATCAGACTCGTGTGGGAACTCTTGTTGCCAACCTCATCGGTGTAGCACTGGCCGCTTTCTTTCTCGTTCTTATGGAGCGACACGGGACTGACGCATTGCGACATCTACTTCTTCCCGGTTTCTGTGGTGGGCTAACGACCTTCTCGGCATTTGCATATCAAAGCGTCGAACCTTCGAGCGGAGGAGTTGGTTACATAATTCAAACTCTTCTACTTAGCTTGTTGGTGATTGCAGTCGTTATTCCTCTTTCTCGCAAAGTAGTACCCGAGCGAGCATGAAAGCTTTATACGTAATTATTGGTGCCGGAATTGGAGCCCCCGCCCGCTACGCGCTCGATCTTTACTTACGTAGATTTCTCAAGTATCCGTATGGCATTACTCTTATAAATGTCCTGGGGTCTTTGATTCTTGGTTTAAGTATCGGTTCTAGCGAAAATTTTCATGCATTTATTGGATTGGGTTTTACGGGCGCATTTACCACATGGTCCACTTTCATTCTGGATCTCTATCTAGCCTTTGAACTGAAGCAATATAAAAGTGCAGCGCTTAATCTGTTTGTATCTCTAACGTTCGGAATCGGCGCTGCTTGGATTGGAATACAGCTAGCTTAATAAAGTACCCATCCACTTCTCAATCTCATCCGGATGGCGCGGAAGTCCATTGCTAAGGATTCTGCAACCGTCCTCTGTGACAACAACATCGTCTTCAATACGGATACCGATGCCGCGGAATTCTGGCGCAAAGAGTTCATCATCAGGTTGGATGTAGAGCCCGGGCTCTACTGTCAAAACCATGCCCACCTCGAGTGTGCCTTCTGAATAATGATCTTTCCGAGCTTGCGAGCAGTCGTGGACATCCAAGCCCAACATGTGGCTAACCCCGTGCAATGTCCACCTGCGGTGCAGTCCCATTTCAGGTCTTAAGGATTCTTCGGCGCTAATGGTAAGGATTCCCATGTCGACCAAGCCTTGAGCCAATACTTTCTGAGCTGCAAGATTTATGGATGTCCAGTCTGCACCAGGTTTAACGGCGGCAAATCCTGCTTTCTGTGCTTCATAGACCAACATGTAAAGGGAACGTTGGGCTGGCGAGAATTTTCCACTAATAGGAAGAGTGCGGGTCACATCGGCGGTGTAGTACGACTCTCGTTCAACACCGGCATCAACCAGAATGAGTTCGCCTGGGCGTAGATCCCCGTCGTTGCGGATCCAATGGAGTACACAGGCATGTGCACCAGCAGCCGCGATCGTGTTGTAACCAGTGTCGTTGCCTTCGATGCGTGCTCGTCCGAAGAAAGCGGCCTCAATCACCCGCTCGCCTTTGCGAGTTTTTACTGCAGCTGGGATAGCGCGAACCAAGTCGGAGAAGCCGCGGGCCGTCGAATCGCACGCTTCTTGTAGTTCATCAATTTCATACTTGTCTTTAATGATTCGGGCCTCTGATACGAAGGTGAGGAATTCCTTGTCGCGATCATGAGCGGCAATTTTCGAGTCGAGTGAGGAATCTTCCCCACGGATAAGGAGGGTTTCATTCTTCTCCTCAAGTAGCGCTGCAAGAGTGTCGAGGTGACGAGTTTCGATTTCATATCGAACTTGCGCCTCATCGAGAGTGAACCGTCGACCCACCCAAAGTTCGCCATACCTTGCATCACGGAAGAAAGCATCCGTATCGCGCGTAGATCGAGGATGGATAAATAGAAGAGGTAAATGTCCAGAATCTGTTGGCTCCATAACAAGAACCGAATCAGCTATCGCCTCAATCCCATGCACACCTGTGTAATAGGCGAATGCAGAGTACGGGCGGTAGTTGTAATCACTGTCGTTGCTGCGAACTTTAAAATTACCTGCCGGAATAACTAGGCGGATCCCAGGGAAAGTTTTTGAGAGCGCTTCTCGACGCGGAACACACCAAGGGACGGCGGGCGCCGCTGCCAGGCCATTGAGGTGGGACTCGGCCCAACCTGTTTTCATGAACTCCGCATAAGCATCTTGCACGGGTTCGTCATAGTTACGTTCGTTTACTGCGGGCGTCGTTGCCTTTTCATTCATTCGCTAAGGGTACAACTTTTGGTGTGACATACGTAATACGCGCTTGAAATACAGCCTAGGCTCTACCAATCAGTACTCAAAAATTCAGGTAATGTCGCTGGCTTAGGTACGGACCGAATGCCCTAACTACAGTTGGAAATAAATCTACTTCGGAGGTTTTAATGACAATAATGTCAACGACCAATACCAAGCTGAACGCATGGGTGGACGAGGTTGCTCAACTCACCCAGCCAGATTCAATTCATTGGTGCACGGGTTCAGAGGATGAGTGGAACCAAATCACTCAAGAGCTCGTTGACAAAGGCACGATGGTTCGGTTGAAGGCGAAACCGAATTCATTCTTGGCGTTCTCCGACCCAAGTGACGTTGCCCGAGTTGAGGATCGGACGTTCATCTGCTCGGAAAACGAGAGCGATGCCGGTCCAACAAATAACTGGGTTGCGCCCACTGAGATGAAGAAGACTCTAACCGACCTCTTTCGCGGCTCAATGCGCGGTCGCACGATGTACGTCATTCCTTTCTGTATGGGTCCCCTAAATTCACCGCATTCAAAATTTGGCGTTCAAATCACCGACAGTGCCTACGTTGTTGCATCAATGCGCATTATGACCCGCATGGGAACAGCCGCACTGGAGCGGATCGGGTCAACCGGAATATTCGTTGAAGCGCTCCACTCTGTCGGTGCTCCGCTCAATCCAGGTCAGAGCGATGTGCCGTGGCCCTGCAATGAAACTAAGTACATTGTTCAGTTCCCAGATGATTTGGCGATCTGGTCGTACGGATCTGGTTATGGCGGAAACGCTCTGCTTGGAAAGAAGTGCTACTCACTTCGTATTGCCTCTGTCATCGGTCGCGAAGAAGGATGGCTTGCAGAGCACATGCTTATTCTCAAGGTGACAACTCCGGAGCGGAACGTTCACTACCTTGCTGCTGCATTCCCGTCAGCCTGCGGCAAGACAAACCTTGCAATGCTCGAACCGACAGTTCGAGGATGGAAAGTGGAAACAATTGGCGATGACATCGCTTGGATGCGCTTCGGAGATGATGGACATCTCTACGCCTCCAATCCAGAATCAGGATTTTTTGGCGTGGCGCCAGGCACTGGGTGGAATACCAACTCCAATGCGATGAAAATGATTGATAAGGGAAATTCAATTTTCACTAACGTCGCGCTCACTGATGATGGCGACATTTGGTGGGAAGGAATGACGGAGACCCCACCGGCACATTTAATTGATTGGAAACACCGCGACTGGACACCCGGCAACGGTGAATTGTCTTCCCATCCAAACGCGCGTTTCTGTACTCCCGCCGATCAATGTCCGATTATCGCGCCAGAGTGGCAAAGTCCCGAAGGTGTTCCAATTTCTGTAATTTTAATGGGCGGTCGACGTAAGACCACTATTCCTCTCGTGACGCAATCGCGCGATTGGAATCATGGAGTCTTTATGGGTGCGACTCTTTCATCCGAAACAACTGCGGCCGCGACTGGTGCTGTGGGAGTTGTACGCCGCGATCCATTCGCGATGCTTCCATTTATTGGTTATCACGTTGGTGATTACTTGAAGCACTGGATCAATCTTGGAAAGATTCACGACAACACCAAATTGCCGAAGATTTTTTACGTCAACTGGTTCCGACGTGACAAAGACGGTAGTTTCCTCTGGCCTGGTTATGGCGAGAACTCTCGCATCATTAAGTGGGCTATTGAGCAGGTTGAGGGCAAGATTTCCTCTAGGTCGACGGCAATTGGTCTGGTACCAACTACCGAAGGTCTCGATATTGATGGCTTAGAGCTCACTACTGAGAAACTTGATGCCGCACTCAATATCGATCAGGACGAATGGCGTCACGAATTACCTCTCATAAGAGAGTGGTTTGGCACGATCGGCGAGAAACTGCCGTCGGAACTCTCCGACCAACTTGCAACGTTGGAGAAGAACCTCCAATAGAAGTAAATCCAACCGCCTTTTACCTGTAAACTCCCCTCGTACTCGGAGACGTCGCATAGCCCGGTCGAGTGCGCCTCACTGCTAATGAGGTAGACCTGTTAAAGGGTCTCGGAGGTTCAAATCCTCTCGTCTCCGCCAGTTTGAGCGTGGGGCTGTAATTCATTGCTGCTCAGGAAGATATAACCTTCCTAGTTCTTGCTCAAGTAATAAACACCAAGCAAGAGACCTTTTCGTTTTGTTAATCTCGCTCATGGGTAATATTTCATACGAGTCGTAATTACAAGCCAACTGGGTTAAGGACAATAATCATGTACGCAGTCATATTTACATCCATTCGCACTCTTGAGGAACAGGACCTGTATTCCGAGTGGTCAGAAAAAATGGAAGCGTTGGTTAAAGATATTGACGGATATGTAAGACATATTGGTTTCCGTGATGCAGAGTCCCGAAAAGGTGTGACTATTTCTTACTTTGAGAGTGCGGAAGCGATTGCTCGTTGGAAGCAATTAAACGAGCACCTAGAGGCACAGAGACTGGGACGAGAGCACTTTTACGAGGAATATCAAGTCCAGGTTTCGAAGATTGAAAGAGAATATTCATGGAATCGAGCGTAAAGGAAATTGGAAATTGTCCCGGACTCTCCCTGGACGCAAGGTGCGGGAGACATGAAGAGGGTAAGTCTCCTTTTCGCCACAAGAGACGAAGAACATAGCGAGACCTCTATCATCACGGACTTTCCTAGTCGATAGAATTCGCGAATGGCCTGAAGGTAGAGGCTTACTCTGGTAGCAATACGGGAAAGGCGTGCGCTATATGACAACGTTTCGGGTAGCGATAGTTGGTGCAGGACCTGCGGGGTACTTTGCAGCACAAGCTCTACAAAATCTAGCCACCGAAGATCGTGATTTCGCGATCGACATGATTGAGCGCCTCCCAACTCCTTGGGGCCTGGTTCGAAGTGGCGTCGCACCTGATCATCCAAAGATCAAGACCGTTTCCAAGGTCTTCGAAAAGGTCGCCAACGCTGGCAATTTCCGGCTTTTTGGCAATGTCGAACTCGGTACCGATATCACAACGCAAGAACTAGTAGATAGGTACGACGCAGTTGTAATTGCAACTGGGTCTTCACTCGGTCGCAAACTTGGCATTCCTGGCGAAGGACTCTTTGGCTCACTCTCTGCGGCCGACTTCGTGCCTTGGTATAACGGCCATCCAGATTTTAAAGATCTCATATTTCCAGTTGATTGCGATACCGCAGTCGTTATCGGCGCAGGCAACGTTGCAATGGATGTCGCGCGAATGCTCGCCCTCGAACCAGCGGAGTTGGATACGACCGATACCGCGGACCACGCAATCGACGTTCTTCGCAAGAGCGCTATCCGCAAGGTGATCCTCTGCGCTCGCCGCGGCCCCGAGCACGCGGCATTCACCGCTCCTGAACTTCGGGAACTTCCAAAACTCGAGCACACCAACGTGATTATGGACAAAGTAGAGATTGCAGCCGCACTCGCGAGAGTTGGCGAAAATCCAGGGAAAGATGTGAAGAGCAATCTGACAGCGATGGAATTGATTGCAAACAGTGAGCCGAAATCCCGCGAACGTACATTTGAATTTCAATTCTTCCTTGCTCCGCTTGAAATTCACGGCGGAGAGAAGGTTGAAGAAATAGTTCTTGGTATTAACAAGATCGTGGATGGCAAAGTAGTACCAACCGGCGAAACCAAAACTATAAAATGCGGTCTGGTAATTTCTGCTATTGGATATGAAGCTCCTTCGATTGAGGGCATTCCATTTGCTAACGGCAAGGTCGTAAACGATGAAGGTCGCATCAATGGGTCGAATATGTATGTTGTCGGTTGGGCGAAGCGCGGACCATCCGGTGTAATCGGAACGAATAAGAGCGATGCCAGCGAAGTTATGAAGCTACTTGTTGAAGCGCTTCCATCTACCCCAAAGAACAAGGGTGATGTTCTCGAACTACTTATCAACCACGAGATTGTGACCCAATCCCGATGGGAATTAATCAACGATGCCGAAATTGCGAAGGGCGAACCCCTCGGAAAGCCACGAGTAAAGGCTGTAGATAAGCAGGAATTGCTCCGTTTGGGCGGGCTATAAAAAACGGGTAGGCTTCACTCGCTTTACCAAGCACCAGCGCCCGTAGCTCAACGGATAGAGCATCTGACTACGGATCAGAAGGTTAGGGGTTCGAATCCCTTCGGGCGCACTAGTAGTAATTCTGTAATCACATAGATAGAGTCTAGATGTGAAACTGAGATCCTTAGTTTTTACGGTTGTGACTCTACTGATTTCTGAATTGGCGATTACTCCTGCGCTCGCAAAAGACATGCCTACACAAATGCCTTCCATTTTTTGCACCAAAATAGGGGCACTGACAAACCAGTATTATAAATTGCAAATCTGCACTCTGGTAAACGGCAAGTTGTTTTGGAAAGAAGCGATTTCGGCTCCGTCGCCGAACCCAACTCCCTCCTCGGCCAAGAAGATCGTTTCAGTTCTAACGTCTCCACCTAAAGATATGGCAGGGATCAACGATCATAGCGATGTCTTTTTTGGTGGCATGGACCCAGCATTCGTAACGCTTGGACCAAAGTTTGGTCTTACACCAGATATCCCCATCTATTCGGGAAAGCTTGGGGTGAATGTCGAAATTCCCGTCGGTTCGCCACTTCTTGCTCCAATCAACATGAAACTCATCGGCTTCGAAAATCAAAGTGCCGACACAAAGATAAACCCAGGTCCGGATCCAAAGACTGGTGAAGTTAATGTCGAGTACTCTCCATTTGATGATTTGAGGCTTTGTTTTGAGTCAACCAGTAGCGACTGGCCTAGGCTAATAATTTGCATTTACCACCTTAAGAACACCCCACTTCTTCGAGGCATGAACAAGAACAAACTATGCAGCAATGCGCCGCTCTACCCAGGTACACCAAGAGCCGCTGGACGATTGTTTTATGCAGATAGCGACGGTATGGCCCCACCTACTGAAGGCTCAAAAGCTTGCGAAGGTCTGCTGGGACGAAAGCTAAACAGGGGTCAACTAATTGGATACACGGGAAGTGTGGGTATCCATTCTCAGGCACCTATCCAAATAAAAGTTAGAGATGTTTCATTTAGTCCAGTTGTGAAAAACGGGGACCCTAATTTTCATTG
Organism: Candidatus Paceibacterota bacterium; assembly: GCA_035530615.1. Lineage (NCBI taxonomy): Bacteria > Bacillati > Minisyncoccota > Minisyncoccota bacterium. The sequence continues at coordinate 16,617 of DATKUL010000003.1, read as the reverse complement.
GGTCCAGGGGGATGTTTTTTTCTATTGGAAGTGCTTCTCCCCAACAGCAAAGTTTGAACCAGGGGTGCTTGCTTATCCATTTGAGTGCAATGGATACAAAGTCCCGACTGCACAACGATCAACCACTTATAAGTACAAGAAATAGTCTGGATATATTAGCCGCTGACTGATCTAGATTTCATTTTTGGCGCCTACAGTGATGAAGAAATTCAAAAATTGTCCCTTTCCCAGGTTTATCCCTTCGGGCGCACGTAGTGACTAATGATCGGGCTTGAATTCAATTCGATATTGAATTTCCTCCATCGTAAAACTTCCGCGCTGATCGATTTTGCTTCTCCCTGTAGATTTCCATCCATGGGATTCGTACCAAGTTCGAGTTCGAAGATTTCCTTCAAGTACCCAGAGAACAGCGCATGTGAGACCCTCAGTCTTGAGAGCTGTTAGGCCTTCTCGCATTAACGCGGTTCCTATACCGCGTCCTTGAATGTTGGACAACACATAGAGCGCGTAAACCTCGCCTTGATTTGGAAGATCCTCTTCTCGGTCCGCGCCTACACCAATGAAACCAACGATTTCTCCACTTACTTCAGCGACCAATGTCTGGCTCTTAGGCAGCGGATTCTCAATATTCTTGATCCAAGTAGCAGTTCTCTGCTCCACGCTTAACCCTTGAAGAAAGGAATCGGGAATTAACCCCAGGTAAGCATTTTGCCAGGTGTAAACGTGAACTTTCGCAATACCTTCTGCATCGCTCACACGAGCCGCGCGGATTCGAAGATCGCCCATAGTTAATTATCGTGAATACTTAGACTTGGGCGAGTAGGGACATGGCTGGTTTTTGGTGCTAGGTGACGAGACACCAACGCAAGCGCTGCAATTGACGGTGCATCCCTCATTAATCCGCGTTCAATGAGATCCCAAACCTCTTCTAACTCGAAGCGACGGCAGACCATTCCGATTTCAGATCCTTCTAGGTTCGATTCATTCTGCACTAAGTCTGTGGCAAGGAAAACTGTAAATCCTTGATTTGAGAATCCGTAGGCTTCAAAAAGCCTTCCAAGAACCTCGAAGGATTCAGCGCTGAGACCTGTTTCTTCTTTGAGTTCAACCTCGGCCACTTCGAGCACATCGATGTCAGGTGAACTCTCAAGGGAACCTTGGGGAAATTCCCAGTATCTTCCACCAACTGGATAACGAAATTGCTCTACAAGATAGAAACCTAAACCGTCCCAAGGAACAATAAGGGAAAAGTCCGGCTTATCTACGACACCGTAGATTCCTTCAGAGCCATTTTGGAAAAGGACCTGATCCTCCCAAACCGTCATCCAACGATTTTTGTAAGCCAATTGACGGTCAATTCTCTCGACTTCTGCCGGCATGAGATTCTTTCCTTTCGAAAAATGCTTAGATCTGAATTATTTCAATTCTAAAGGTCACCGTTCTCAATCTGGCCTCGAGTAACTCAACCAACGCTCGTCCACTGTAAACCCAAGTGCTTTGACCGTTCCTTGGCTTGCTTCGTTCACCGCTGCGCCCCCAGTTGAGAAGAATCGCTCACCTAGGTTTGCGAAAGTAATAATCGCTAGGGAAGCGATTGCAGAACCCACTCCTTTTCCCCGATGATCTATTCGCACGCTTCCAAAATCAATATTTACTTCTTTCGCTCCCTTGGATGCGGCTACAACTCCCACTAGTTGGTCTTCTTTAAATGCTCCAATAATCCGATTATCAGGCTTCCAGAGATCTATAGTGCCTTCATACGTCGGCGGAGCGTGCGCGGTTGCTGGGGTGTAGGGATAGTCGGGATTATTGATCAGTTCGAGTTCTAGTCGATCGCACATGATTTGCCCTAACTATGCCTTCGGTTTACAGTCGTGTATGCCAATTTCTGATTTACCGTTAGCCGAACTCGAAGGATTTCTTCCTGAAATTCACTTACCTCAAGATTTTGACGAATTTTGGGAGAAAACGCTCGAGGCCAGTCGCGCAAAGTGGCAACCACCTAAATTAGTGAAGGTTGATTACGGGATTACCGCCTTCGAAGTTTTTGATGTGACCTTCTCCGGTTATCAAGGAGAGCAGATCAAAGCTTGGTACATCCTTCCTGTTAACACAAAACCCACGTTCGCAGTGGTTGAGTACTTGGGTTACGGAGGTGGTCGAGGTTTTCCACACGAACACCTCCAGTGGCCGGCAGCTGGATTCGCCTACTTCGTCATGGACTCTCGAGGACAAGGAAGTGGGTGGGGCAGTGGTGGAGAGACAGATGACAACCACGGAAGTCATGCTCACCATCCAGGGTTTATGACCAAAGGAATTGAAGCAAAAGAGAGTTATTACTATCGACGCCTTTTTACCGATGCGGTACTTGCCATCGACACCGTGAGATCGCTCGATATTGTGGAGCCAGACAAGATTGTGGTGACTGGTGGCAGCCAAGGTGGCGGTTTGGCGCTCGCTGTTTCCGGGTTGGTTGGAGATTTATTTGCTGTGATGCCCGAGGTACCTTTTCTTTCGTATTTCCGTAGAGCTGCAGATATCACTGTTCAGGGGCCGTATCTGGAAATTGCCAAGTACCTATCTATTCATAGGGATAAGTACGCAGAGACCTTCGATACTTTGGATTACTTTGATGTGCTCAATTTTGTTCGTCGTTCGAGTGCGCCTGCCTATTTCTCGGTGGCGCTGATGGATACTACTTGTCCGCCCTCAACGGTATTTGCCGCAAAAAACACATATGCTGGCGATGCCAAAATTGAAGTCTTTCGGTTTAATGCTCATGAGGGTGGCCAAGGGCATCATTGGCTGAATCAGGTTAAGTGGCTTCGCTCTCTTTAATTAGATTCACGCAATGAATCCAGTCTCGATACCACGCTTCGATACACTCTTTGCGTGACTTTCTATCAAGGCGGCAACGGTCGAACGGCAGTACTTCTTCCTGGCCGTAGTTACTCGCCCAACCATCCCGTTCTCTACTATGCGCGTCAGGTGCTTCAAGTTCAGGGTTGGTCGGTAGAGGAAGTAAGGAATTTCGTTTATAGCAAGTCATCTTATTCGCGTCTAAGCCTTGATCCGCTCTGATTTCGGATCATAGAGGGGACGAAGCGAAGCTGTGGCTGGTACTCGTCTGCCAGGAACTTGGATTTCGTATGCACCCTCGTTGAACCAATCGTCACTTTCTATACCCGGTGCGGTAATCCAACTGAGCGCCACAGATCCGCCGAGAGTGTGTCCATACTGAGCGGATTCGACGCGTCCGACCAGGATGCTGTTTCGATAGATCGGTTCGTCGTGAAAAAGGAGTGGCTCAGGATCATTAAGCAAAAATTGCATCAATCTACGATCGGTTCCATTTTTACGAATCTTGGTTAGTTCGTCTAATCCAATGAACCCACCTTCCTTCTCCCACGCCACCCCGAAGGCAAGTCCTGCACTGATTGGATCGTCCGCACTTGAAATGTCATGCCCCCAACTGCGGTATGCCTTCTCTAATCTGAGTGAACCCATCGCGTAGTAGCCAGCGTGTACCAGACCATGCTCGGACCCAGCGTTGGTTATCGTGGAATAGATATGCCGAGCTATATCTGTTGGAATCAATAACTCCCAACCCAGTTCGCCAACGTAGGTGAGCCGAGTTGCTCGTACGTACCCCATACCAAGGTCTATCTCACGTGAACTTCCAAAGGCAAAAGCATCGTTGGATAGATCGCAATCGGTGAGTGTTTGGAGCAGGGTGCGAGAATTTGGTCCCATAAGAGCCAACATCGCCAGGGAGCCAGTGATGTCGGCTACTGTGCAAAAATCCGTCGAAGTGATGTTTCGCTTGAGATATGCCAGATCGCGAAGCACCGTGGCAGGTCCTGAGAGAACCAGAAACTCATCTTCGGCAAGACGTGTCACCGTGACATCTGCTTCAATTCCGGCGTGTTTATTGAGCCATTGGGTGTAGACAACTTTGCCAACGGGCACATCTACATTCCGAATTGATACTTTTTGCAGCACCTTTACTGCATCTCGACCTTGGACCAATAATTTTCCGAATGAGGATGTGTCAAACATCCCCACCGTTGAACGCACGGCGTTATGTTCAAGGCGAGATGCCTCAAACCAATTCGGTCGGCCAAATGAGTAGACGTATTCACGATCTTCGGCACTTTGGGAATACCAGTTCGCGCGTTCCCAACCTCGCAATTCGCCGAATACCGCGCCGGCCTTAGCGGTTTCAGCATAAAGTGGACTCTGCCGCAGTGGGCGAGCGCTTTCTCGTTGCTCAAATGGCCAATGCACACCGTAGGCTGTATCTAAAGTTTCTAGCACGCGTTTTTCTAGGAACCGCCGATTCGTTTCATGGCGTTGAACCCGTGATGGTTCGAGTTCTGGAAGGTCAAGCGGCGATCGGCCGTCGATAATCCAATCCGCGAGGGTAGCTCCTGCTCCCGGTCCAGAGAGAAAACCGGTGGAGTTGAAGCCGGCCGCCACAAAATAGTTGGTCAACCTCGGGGCGGGACCCAAATGATAGAAGCCATCGGGAGTGAAACTCTCGGGACCCGAAAAGTGCAATTTGATTCCAGCATTTTCCAGGATTGGAAGACGTGAAATCATTCGCTCGTAGTAAGGACCAAGGTGATCCCAATCCTCCGGTAGTCGAATAAAGCCGTTAGTTACTGGGATACCCGATGATGCCCATGCATAACTGTCAGGTTCAAAGAAGCCAACTAGAAGAGCCCCAGCTTCGTCTTTAACGTATGCGAAGTCATCGGCGCTCTTGATTGTTGGGAGGTTCCGTGGCAATTCCGGAATTCCCTCAGTCACGATGTAATAGTGGGCAAGTGCTTGCAGCGGCACTTGCACCCCAGCTAGTTCGCCGAATTCACGACCCCACATGCCAGTGGCATTGACGACATATTCGGCCTCGATGTACCCCTCAGTTGTTTCGACTCCCGTCACCCGGCCGTTGGCGGCTCTAACTCCAGTGGCCAATACATTCTCAACAATTGCCGCCCCGCGTTGGGTTGCCCCACGTGCCAACGACATTGTCGTATCTGTGGCACTTCCCCGCCCGTCGCGCGGGTAGAAGAGGCTTCCGACGATCCCTTCCGGATTCAAGAGCGGGTGAGTCTCAAGCGTTTGATCTGGGTTGAGTAGCCGCACTTCGATACCACTTGAAATGGAAGAAAGCTCCATGTGCTTGAGCTCGTCCATGCGATCACTGCTCATAGCTAGATGGATTGTTCCTGTTTCAACGTAGCCAGTAGCGAAACCAGTATCTGCTTCAAGCGATTTGAAAATTCCGAGTCCGCGTTGCACGATGGCTCTGGTGCCATGAGTTGGTCGCGCTTGAGTTATGAGTCCAGCTGCATGCCATGTTGTACCAGAAGTCAGAGTGTTCCGCTCAAGTAGGACGACGTCATTCCAGCCGCGTTTTGCCAGTTGGTACGCCGTGGCAGTGCCGATAACCCCTCCACCGACGATAACAACTCTAGCTTTTGTTGGAAGTCGCGAATCGCTCATGGTTATACCTTTTCATTTCTACATTTATTGACCAATGGATACTCCAATTATCTTAGTATTTGGGCACATTGCTGTTTGGCATTTATGGTGCCTGCACTCGTACCGACAGGCTATTACATTTGTTTACATGCGTGGCAATCTGTTGCCATAGAACCCAAAGGTATACCTTTATTTTCATGAAAAAGAATGGGTTAATATATGTCAACTATTAAGGAATTTGAACGACTCAGCGGCACGTACTTCATGTCCGGCGTCCACAAATCAAGTGCAGGTAAGAAAGCCTATGAAGTAAAAGATCCAGCCACAGGAGTGCTCCTCGGCTCGGTTGCTGAATGTCTGCCAGAGGAAGTAGATCACGTGCTTGATGCTGCACGACGTGCTCAGAAGATTTGGTGGAAAGAATCGGCACTCCACCGTGCGGAGGCGTTGCACGAAGTAGCGCGTAATATCAGGGCCTCACGTCATCAACTTGCAGAGATGCTCACTCGTGAGATGGGAAAGACTTATAAGGAAAGTGCCGACGAAGTTGATTGGTCAGTCACCGCTCTGGATTACTATGCAGAAGTTGGTCGACACGACATGGGAGATGTCATTGGACCCGCAGTTGCTGGTCAGATGCACTTTACCCTCAAGGAGCCACTCGGTGTCGTTGGCATCATCTTGCCATTCAACTATCCGTATGTGCTTATGGTCTGGGAAGCCGCTGCTGCATTAATTGCAGGAAACGCAGTTGTGGTTAAGCCATCAGAACATACAAGTCTGTGCACATTGAAGTTCATGGAATCGTTTAAGTCTTTACCAGCTGGTCTTGTTCAGTGCGTGACAGGAGGCGGTCCAGTCGGTCAGCAATTAGTGTCCAGTAGTAAGACCAATATGATCGCCTTCACTGGCAGTGTTCCAACTGGTCAAGCTGTGGTTCGCGCTTGTGCCGAAACCTTTAAACCACACATGATTGAAACGTCTGGCAATGACCCATTTATCGTGATGCCTTCCGCCCCATTGGAAGTTGCTGCGAAAGCTGCTTCTTTTGCTGCATTCCTCAATGCTGGGCAAGTGTGCACTTCTGCTGAGCGCTTCTATGTTCATGAGGACATTCATGATGAGTTTGTTTCGCTACTAGTCCGTGAGGCGAAGAAGGTTCGTATTGGCAACGGTCTAGACAATGTTGATATGGGTCCGATGGTTAATCAGCGCGAGCGTGATCGTTACGAGAAAATTATTGCCCGAGCGATCGAACAAGGTGCTGTTGTCGAATGTGGTGGGGGTCGAGTCGCAGGTATGGAGGCCGGCTTTTTCCAAGAGGCGACCGTCTTAACTAACTTGACACCTGATATGGACATCCTTCATGGTGAATCGTTTGGACCAGTAGCACCCATTTGCAAAGTCAAGAGTCTCGATGAAGCCATCGCGTTAGCAAATGATTCATCATTCGGGTTAGGTGCAAATATTTATACGTCGCGCCTGGATGAGACGATGCAAGCTGTCAATGAGATAGAAAGTGGAATGGTCTGGGTTAATGCGCCTCTACTTGACAATGACGCCGGACCTTTTGGCGGCCGTAAGTTGTCTGGTTCCGGTCGTCAACTCGGCAAGGAAGGGTTGGAGAGTTTCCGTCAAACGAAACTTGTGATGATCGATCCCAAGGCAGAGATCCAGGATTTCTGGTGGTTCCCCTATAAAGATGCCGAAGGTTACAACGCCAACAAAGAAGGATGACCAAAACAACGAATGGGGAGGAATAGATGGTAGACCTGCAACTTCCGACGGAGTTGGAAGAAAGAATCAAGATATATGAAGATCCTGCTAATGATCCCGGTGGGTTTTCGAGAACAGCCTGGATGGTTGTCCTCGGCTCGGGAATCTTGTTTCCAGCGATTGCCCTTCTTATTGGCTGGAACTTTGGGTGGCCATCATGAGCGATGACCTAAGAACCGCAGATTCAAGCCTGGGCAAAGACTCATGGCCACTTAAGCCAAGCGAGCGACGATGGAATAGTCGGGCTCTTTTTATCGTCTTAATGGTTGCTGCATCAGCAACATGGTGTTACATCATTGGCGAATATGTCGGTTACTACTTGCCTCTTTGGCCTGGTTTTTGGGCGATGACTGCTGGCGCAATGATCGGCATGCTTCTAGTAACTCTTGCAGTTGTGCCAACCTCTTCACGTTTTGGCGTTGACAGCATCAAAGCTGCCGTGCCTCAATTTGGTCACAATGGCTGGGCAATAACCGTGCCTCTGCAATACCTGTCCATCATTGGTTGGAATTCGCTGCTCATAATTTTCTTTGGGCGTTCGGTATCTGCTCTGATGATCTTGCTTGGTATCGGCGATAAAGGCCAACAGAACCTGGTTGTCTCAGTTACCACCGTCCTAGCGTGTCTCTTTGTCTTCTTCACACTCAAGCGCGGAGCAAATGGACTTGAGAAGGTAGCGATGTGGCTGTTTGTCGCTATCGTCGCAGTCGGCGCGTGGATGATCATCATGTTAATTGTGAAAGAAGGCAGTGCTCTGAGTACCGCACTTCCGGCGTATGCAAGTGACAAACAACTTGATTTCCAATACGGAATTGAGATTGGTCTTGTCAGTTTGTTGTCTTGGTGGCCATACATCGGATCAATGACTCGAGAAGCTCGTACTCCATCAATTGCTGCTGCTCCATCAATTCTTGGTATGGGATTACCTGTGCCTGTTTTGAGTTTTGTCGGTCTTGCCGCAATTTTGGTGCTCGAGACTTCCGATCCCGCCGGCTGGCTGGCTGATGTTGGCGGTCCACTTTACGGTGCGATTGCATTGCTCTTTGTTATCACCGCCAATTTAGGAACGGCAACTGCAGGAATTTATGCGTCCACCGTTGGCATTAAGGCCGTACCAGGCCTAGCAAAGTTGTCGTGGAATACTGCGTTGCTTGTATCGATCGTCCCAGTAGTAGTTATTGGCCTATTTTTCCCGAACTGGGTCTTTGATAACTTTGGTACCTTCGTTGCTTACATTGGCGTGTTCTTTGCACCTTTGTGTGGAATTCAAATCGTGGATTACTTCTTCTTGCGTCGCCAGAAGATCAGTATTCGTGGTCTCTACACATCAGGTCCCGATGCACCATATAGCTATTGGTTTGGGATCAACCCTGCTGCGATCCTCGCGATGGCGGCGGGAGTTGCAACCTACCTGTATCTACTCAATCCGGTCAGTTACGCGATCAAGGAACCTTTCCCACTTGTGGGTGCATCGTTGCCTGCCGCCGCTGTTGCTGGCGTTGTATTCGGATTGGTAACGCTCCTCCTAGTGAAGCCCATGGGTAAGGGCGGCTACAAGAAGTAGTACTTCTGTTAAGGGTGGGCATCGGAATTCTCGGTGTCCACCCTGATTAAAAATTCACCGTCACGATAATGCGACCGGATGTTTCCTTGACTGGATAATTTAGCAGAGGACGCTTTGCGGGTCCCTCTTCTGGGAATCCTGTAATCCGATTGAAAAATGAATGATGACAAGCACAAAACAATCGTGGAAGTCCGTTTTGAACCTGACACATTTCATGCGTGCATATTGTGCCGAAGGCGTTTAAAACGCCGTTCTCTCGAGAAACAAAAAATCCTTTCCCCCTGGCATTCCGATGCTTCGGATAAAAAACTTGCGTCATGCCATCCGAGACTTCACTTGATGCAGCCAGGTCGATGTTTGCAATAATCGGCAACGGTGCTTCGGTCTTTTTAGAAGTGAGTGGTGCCCCTTTGCTCCAAACAATTCTCTTGCCAGATTTAACGGCAGTGTATTTCTTGCCACGCCAAATGATTGTCTGACCGAGGCGGGTAGGTTTGAGACTTGGACCAGAGGCCGCATTGGCGATCGAGAATCGAGTCTGGAGGAATGATACGGCGGCCACGGCGAGGAAGTTCTTACGACTAATGAGGGGCACCTTGAAAGAGTAGAAGTTTGCCCCCATGTATTCAAGGCAGATCGCATATTTTGCTGGTCAACGTGTCCAAGCACACATATAACTGACGCTTTGTTAGCGGTAATAAGTCTTCCCAGTTGATGGATCGGGAAGAGTCGAGCATGACTCAGTACCAACAACTACCGACATTGTTTTGTTGTCCATTACTTTAACAGCGACCGACTGTAGATCGGTCGACCAACAATGACTCGAACCAACTTTGACATCGGATGGTTTGAGCCAAGTTGAGGATTGTGGTGAGACCATCATCTGACTCAATGTTCCGGATGTATTCAAGCCGCCGATGCGGAGGATCCCACTCGGATCAACGGAAAACATTATTTGAGATTGGTAGGCGCCGTCATACGTGAGGTGATCCGTTTTAGTGTTCGGCGAAATGAACCACATGCCATCCGCAGTACCTTCAACTCCTTCTGTTACAACTCCACATGCGGTTCCTGAGATTGGGTCACTTCCAGGTGCACCTAACTTTGCAAGCCAGAGAGCTTTCCTGTCAGGGGTGTAAAACCCATAAGGGCAGACGCTATGAAGAGCATTGCTCTCCGCAAAATGGGACGGGACGATGAAATTGTTGGTGTGTGTTTCGTTGTCGACCCAGAAGTCGAAGGCAACGCTATCCTCTCCAAGTTTGTACCAACCGATTTGCTCACCCGCTTTAACGGGGGTCTTACCAACCGCCTGTCCGGCGCTACTTGGTGAGGGCTCCGATGGAACAGCGGTAGCAACCTTGCCCACGATGCCTTTGATGTGGAAGAACTTCACGGTGATGCCACATCCGACTTCGAAATAGAGCGAGTATTCCGGTTGGTAATTCGCAGCAGCTCCGGGTGGCTTGTAGAAACTCGCCATAGATAGGGTCATGTCCACTGGTGCGTAAATTGGTAATTCTTTTCCAAGGAAAGTATTTGATGGATGTATGTAAGAGCGGACCGCGATCACCCCGCCTGAGCCGGTTTGCTCACCGATTGGTGTGACAACTCGGACGTAAGCAGGATCAATGAAGTTCTCTGTGAATTCGGGGAGTTTCTGGCAAGTCGATCCTGAACTATTTGACGGCTGTTCAGAAGGTTGCGTTGAAGGTTCGGTCGAGGGTTTTGTTGAGCTGGGTTGTGCATTCGAAGGCTTATCTGTTCTTTTGAGAATTAAAGCCTTCCAAACTTTCTTCTTTCCCTTTTTTACACAAATCACAGTGCGGCTAGGTCCATCACCCGTCTTTGCACCCAATTTGCTACAAGCCGTGCCAACGAGAGTCTTTGCTTGGGCCTCAGGTACTACGCCATTTATCAATCCGACGATGATAATGCTCGCTAACGCCACGCGCAGGGAGTGTCGGTGTGGCATCTGAGGAGTAAAGCAGATGTGAAAGTTGAAATCAATGAACCCCTCAACTTGACCGCCACACAACCTTCTTAGAGCGCAACCTGGTTAGGGAAGTAGAATTGCTCATGTGAAGATCAGAGTCGCTGTATTTATACTTTTGTGGGTTCTTATTGGTGGCGGCGCTTTCTTCTATATACAAAATCTTTCCTATGACAACTCAGTAGTAAGCGTGGCTTCTCCGACACCGACACCGACACCGACAATTATTCACCTTCTCTGTTTCAATGAGAGCACAAAAGTTCTGCGGAGTTCGGACGTTGATTCCGGTTGTTTAGATGGCGAGCAGAGCCTTGGTGCAGCACCGATCGTTCGTCCGACGCAACCACCTTCAGATGTCAATCCACAATTGATGATCCGCTTCTTGGCAGCCCAAGCAGTTGGGAAGAAGGCAGGATTCCCCTTGCACATCACCTCCGGGTATAGAAGTTACGCACTCCAGGAGAGACTATTTAGAAATGCAGTGAAGAGATATGGATCTGAGGCCGAAGCCTCAAAATGGGTTCTACCCGCCAATATCTCGCACCATCCGTGGGGGTTAGCGCTGGATATTAATTACCCAAACGATCCAGTTTCCACCAAGTGGTTGGAAGTCAATGGGTATATATATGGGCTCTGTCGTGCCTACGAAAATGAATGGTGGCATTTTGAGGGCCTCACAACCCCTGGGGAGCTGTGTCCTCAAAGGCTGATTGATCCATCAGCTGAGGAGGAATAACTTCAGGGATCGCCAATATTCATCGTTCTTTAAATAGGGTGGTACCACTTCCATAAGGACTGGAGAGTGGAATAGTGACGTGGACTATTCACTCAAGAATGGTGCGGCCATAGAATTCAAGTGATTGGTGTTGGGTTCGACGTACGCACCTTGAAAAGAGTTCATTATGAAACGGCGGAAGATTTCGTGGCTTCTTCGATTTGCAGTTCTGTCAACTAGTTTTCTCCTCTTCTTTGGTTTCTTAACAGCTGCACCGGCCGCTTCACCCACGGTACCCACTATGGAGATTGAAATTCTGCCTGGGGTCTATGTAAATGGTGCCAAGAAGGCATATGTTCCATTGGGGCAGTTAGTCGCAGTGAAGTATTACGCGCTTGAGTCTTATAAAGGTAAAACGCAACAGGTGCAAGCGACCCTAAATTTATACTCAGACGGCGTGCTTATAGATAGTCAGGTGAGTTCATTGAAAGCAGATGGCTATCCCAAGTTAGCGGTCTTTGATCCACCTGTTGTGAAGGGGAAGAAGAACTTCGGTCCCTTCCTGGTGTGTGCATACTTTAAGGATGCGAGGGGCAATACGTCGCCGAAGGCTCCCTGTTCTCACTCAAGTTGGATTGCTATAGAGGTTCCAATATTCCTTGTCTCCAATGGCTGCGGAGGCCAGACAGGTTACAAGAAGATTGACGAGTGGGAGAAGACGCTTCTAGATAAGCGGACTCTTGGCAACAAGACCGTAGATTTTCGTCCGGCATGTAATGCGCATGATGCTGGATATAGCGGTTTCACGATCAAGAACCCTCGGACTGGCAAAGTGATTGACTACCTTCGGTATTCAAGGAATATGGTCGATGGAGAATTCTTATTGGATCTCCAGAAAATTTGCGAAAAGAATTTCCCGCTCAATGGCTCTGACGTGATTGCGGCGGGTTCCTGCTATCAGTGGGCGCTTCGCTATTTCTCGGCGGTGAGTCAAATTGGGTCTTTTTTTTACGATGCTAACCCCGTTTTGCCCGGCATTCAAACTAAGTATGAAAGACCCGTTGCAGGCACTGTCGGTCCGAGAGCTGTTGGCTTCAAACGTAACAACACTTAATTCACTCTGTTGGCTAGCGCATAAAGAGGGCGTTGAGGCGCCTTGTCGTAAAGAACAGACCGCCAGCAATCATCACGAGAAAGTAGATAATGTGCGTGAGAAGCCCCATATTTAGTGCCCCAAGAGTGAGCCCTCGGATGAGTTCGATTGCATGCCAGAGGGGTAGTGCTTTGATTAAGGCTTGGGTCCATCCCGGAAAGACCGTGAGCGGGTAAAAAGCTCCAGAGAAAAGAAAGATTGGGAGCAGTGCAATATTGATCAGGCCCATCTGTTGAAATGTCTTGAAGTAAGAAGTAACAGCCATACCAAATGCTGCGAAGCCAAAGGCGATTAAGACTGCTGCGGGAATCGCAAGAATTCCCCACCAACTTGGAATGAGACCAAGGGGCGCAACTACAATCATGAATCCCATGGCATAGACGAGTCCACGGAGAAGCGCCCAAGCCATTTCACCGAGGGCAACATCGAGTGGACCAAGTGAAGTTGCAAGCATGCCGTGGTAGAGACGACTCTCATGCAGTTTGAAAAATACGTTCCACGTCGAATCGTAGACGGCTCCATTCATTGCGCTCGTGGCTAGTAATCCTGGAGCGATAAACGCGGCGTAAGAGACCATTTTTCCGGTGCCTGAATCGATAGTGCCGACGAACTGTCCAACACCGTACCCAAACGAGAGGAGGTAGAGAACGGGCTCGACAAACCCAGAGAGAATGACAAACCATGTGGAGGACTTGAAGGCTATATAACTTCGTTCAACGACTGCGCGCGACCGTCCGGCGTAATACCGATCTCCAAGTTTGCCAGCTCGCCGTTCTGCGATAGCGATCGCGGCGCTCAACAACATTATTTCGCCAACCGTCGGGTGTACTGCTTAAAAGCGAAAATCAGGCCAAGTACCAACATTGTGAGCAAGAAGAGAATATGGACGCTCACCATCGTTGCACTTATGTGATGAGCGTAGGTCGCGTATCTGCCTAGCTCAGTTGCGTGCCAGAGCGGTGATATCCAACCGAAGAACTGGAGCCCGATGGGCAGAGTATTGAGCGGATAGAAGGTTCCAGAGAAGAGGAACATTGGCCCAATGACAAAGCGCCCAACAATTGTGAAGAACATATCTTCGCTAGTGACGTGCGAGGCGAGCGCCAGCATCACAGCACCGAAACTTGCTCCTGCCAAAATAGCTATCGGTACTGCCAAATATGAGTGGGGCGAATCCATGGCGCCAAAAAGATACAAGATTCCAGAGTAAGCCAGCACGCTTCCAATCGTGCGCACCATCGCAGTCAGAAAGACACCAGTAGCGATGGTAGATCCGGTTTGGGGAGTGGAATTGATGCCGTAAAAAATCCTCGCCCACTTAAATCCATCCAGGGTAGGGAAAATTACCTCATCCATTGCTCCTTGGATTGCACTCGTCGCTAGGAGAGCAGGTGCGATGAAGGTCAAGTAAGAGACGCCGTCAATACCGTTGGGACCAATGTTGTTGGTGATAAGAGTGCCAACTCCGAGCCCAATGGAGACGAGATAAAGAACTGGGTTGAGGATTGCTATTGAGGCGATAACCCAGAAGAACTTGAGCATTGACTTCATTCGAGCTTCGAGGACGTAAAGCGCCCCAAATCGTGGGATAGAGCGCTCTCCTTTTAGTGTGCTCATCATTCGATCAAACTTCTGCCGGTTAGACGCAAGAAAACATCCTCCAGGGAACTCCTTCGCACCAGCGATGTATTTGGGTGATGTCCCGCCCCGACAATATTTTCGAGCACTTCTTCGGCATCCTCCGTGTAGAGAAGAATGCGATCAGGTAAGACTTCAATGCGCTCGCAGAGTTGCTCCATTGCCGCTGCCATTTCGGCATTTCTGTTGGAGCCGAAACGAACTTCAAGTACTTCTTTTGTCGAGTACTTCTTGATCAATGCAGCGGGACTGCCTTCCGCCATAATCTTGCCCTTATCCATCACAATCAATCGGTCGCAGAGTTGTTCGGCTTCGTCCATGTAGTGGGTCGTGATGAGGAGAGTTATTCCATCCTCTTTAAGTCGGAAAAGTCGATCCCAGAGAATGTGCCGCGCTTGCGGATCGAGACCAGTTGTGGGCTCATCTAAAATAAGTATGTCCGGCTCGCTGACAAGTGAACGAGCAATCGTAAGTCGGCGCTTCATACCGCCGCTGAGCGCTTCAACCTTGGTGTCGCGTTTCTCTTCAAGTTGGGCGAATTCGAGAAGGTCATTGATTTTTGATTTGACGAACTTCTTTGAAAGACCAAAGTAGCGACCGTAGATGTAGAGGTTTTCAGTCACAGTCAATTGAATATCCAGATTATCTTGCTGTGGCACCACTCCAAGGTGAGCGCGTATCTGCGGTCCTTCCTTTTCGGGATCTTTGCCAAGAACTAGAACATCACCTGAGGTGCGTTGTGATGTAGCGGCGATGATCCGCATGGTCGTCGACTTACCAGCTCCATTGGGACCAAGTAGCCCAAAAGACTCACTTTTCCGTACGCTGAAGTCAATTCCGTCAACAGCGACGAAATCACCGTACTTTTTTGTAAGTCCACGTACTTCAATCAAATTCACCGACATAGTCAGGAAGTCTAACTTCCGAGTAGGACATGACGGGATAGCCCTAGATTCTTTTAATTGATTCTTTTAATTGGAGATATCTACCGAATTGCAGGCTCTGCCGCTAGGGTACAGATACCCCCTAAGGAGGATCGAATGTCGAATCGTGACGACAGTTTCAAGCAAGTAAGAGGCAACAAAATTGGATTTAAGTCTCTGGCAATAGCTTCACTCGCGGGCGCTGCTCTACTCGGTAGCGTATTGCCACAGGCATCAGCAGCTGGCGGTTTCAATCAATATGGATATAACTACAGCGCCAGAATTTTCTCTGGCCCGGCTGACGGCGTGGACAAGGTTCTTAATGGAAAGGTATGGGGCGACCCAACTTATGCAAATGACCACTTAGTAATGAAGTGGAATGCTGCGTGGGATGCCTGCAATGCGAATGGTTACAACGATCCTGCCTTCTGTGCGGGTGCTTGGGATACCAATGAATGGAATGGCAACGTTAAAGACGGAAGCGGCTGGAGCGAACACATCAAAATAATTTGGGTGGGTTCCGCCGGCGAAAACAGTTCCTACTGGGTTGATGGCGGTTACTCCCTATGGGGCAACTATGAAGTCATCTCCGATAAAGCGATGGACCCCGACCACATCAAGTATGTATGGGCCGCAGGTTCACCCAACGGATTGGGATCGTCAAAGTAAAGAGAACGACAGCAGAGATTTATAGAAAGAGGGCGTTACGTGGGAGAAATCCTGCGTGACGCCTTCTTTTTAAACGGCGAACGAGTCCTGTTAATCAAGGTATCCTTGGCAAACAAGCGTCCGTAGCTCAACGGATAGAGCTTCTGACTTCGGATCAGAAGGTTGGGGGTTCGAGTCCCTCCGGGCGCACCGGTTCAGGCCAAAAGTGGGCACCATTTCGCCACCAATCCCCGATGAAAATCGGACATTTAGACCCTTCTTGGGCCGGAACACGCTGTCCGGTATTTACGGCCCCCCGTGTTACCTAGACGGGGGGTTGCCCAACCTCGTGAGGGAGGTGACTATTCCTATCGCACGATAGCGTGCGATATCACAGAGTGGCGTGTGGGATGTTTTCCTAACCCAGGTTGGGTGTAATCTTCGCTTTGACAGCCAGGCAATGTAATTCGTGCCCCTACCCGAGATCATGGGTAGGGGTTTTTGCATGTCGTCGCTTCAGTCGAGCACACCTCTGCAATCGCCAGAGATTTGAAAGTTTCGATCAGTTACGCCTTTTTCAGGAATTAACCCCTATTAATTAACGGCGCCGAATTAACCCCTATTAATTAACGGCGCCGAATTAACCCCTATTAATTAACGGCGCCGAATTAACCCCTATTAATTAACGGCGCCGAATTAACCCCTATTAATTAACGG